>JAABTX010000105.1 GCA_011389655.1 Thioalkalivibrio sp. | reverse complement strand
TCCGCCAGCAGGCGCAGGATCTCGCGCTCTCGCGGCGTCAGATGATAGTGTTCCGTCGGAGGCGTGCTCGGCCCCAGACGGGCAAAGGCGTCGAGCACCTTCTTGGCGACCTCCGGGGTCATTGGCGCGCCGCCGACCATCACCTGCCGGATCACCTCGCCGACTTGGTCAATCCTGGAGTCTTTCAAGACGTACCCCGAGGCCCCGGCGCACACCGCCTGGAAGATCTTGTCGGTATCATCGAAGACCGTCAGGATGATCACCTTGGCCTCCGGCGCACGCTCGCGGAAGGTGCCGAGCGCGGTGATGCCGTCCATGCCCGGCAACTGCACGTCGAGCAGGATGACGTCCGGCGGCGGGTTGTCATCGAGCGCAGCGAACGCCGCCTCCACCGCGTTGAACCGCCCCGTGCACTCCATGCCATCGAGGCCGTTCACCACGCGCTCCACGCCCGCCGAAAACATGGCGTTGTCCTCCACCAGCCAGACCTGGGTGTTCTGTTCATGGTTCGTTTTCATTTCAAATCGGAGTTGAGCGGGGAGGTGAAGACGATACGCGTGCCCTCGCCCGGGGTGCTTTCCACGCGACAGCTTCCCGTCAGGCGTTCCGCCCGCTGTTGCATATTTCTCAAGCCGTTGCCTGGCGCTTCGATTTCCTGCGGATCGAACCCTCTGCCATCGTCGCGAACCTCGAAACGCAGGTCGCGGTCGTCGATCGCGATGCTCACCTCGACCGACGCCGCCCCGGCGTGCTTGCGCACATTGTTGAGTGCTTCCTTGAAGGCGAAGAGCACGTGCCGCCGGAAGAACAACGACACCTTGCGGTTCCGGTAATCGGCGGGCTCCACCGAAAGCGCGACTGTTTCATCCCCCAAGTTCACCTCCGTGGCGCGGCGCATCCGGGTCAGCAGGTCCCGCAGCCTCGTGTTGCCGTGCCGGATCAGCCAAACGATATCCTTCATCGATTGGGAGGTCTCCTCTGCAGTTTCCCGGATGGTCTCAAAATCCTCCCGGGCCTGCTCCTCTCCGCTGCTCTTGCTGCCCATGTCACTCAGCAGGACGATGCCCCCGAGGTTGCAGCCGATGTCGTCGTGCAGGTCACGTGCAAGCTGGTCGCGCAACTGCCCCACCGCCCGCCGCTTCACGGTTCGCTGCCGCACCAGCGTCCATGCCCATCCCAGCACCGCCACCACTCCGAGCGTCCCGCCGCCGAAGCGCAGCACCTGCCCGGTCACGCGCACCTTGCGGTCCCGCTGCGGGAGCAGCGCGGCCTGTTCTCGCTCCAGCTCGCCACGCCGCTCGATCAGGTCGAGGTATTCCGGGTATTCGATGAGGCGGTGTTGGCTGCTGAATCCGTCCACGACATACTCCGGCGCCCACCCGGTGGCATCCGGCTTGTCGGTCACGTCCGAGACCTGTACCGGCTTGCCCAGCGCCACGTTCTCTCCCCCCGAATAGGCCTGCACCTCGGCCAGCGCGAACGCGTGCTGCCCCTTTCGGTGCCGCCAAAGTTCCTTGGTCAGAATCCGCAAATACCGCGCCCGATAGCCCGATGGCAGCAACCTCACTGCGCACCCACCCGGAAACCCGAGTAGTGGTCCGGGTCCGCGCTCTTGGGCCTGTCGCCATCCCTCTCCAGGAAACGTGGGATCGCTCGACAGTTCGACCACCATCGCCATGGGCCAGGCCCGCCCGCCCACCACCTCGGGTTCCTCCGACTCCACCGCGATGAGCCGGATCTCGTCGATGGGATACTCCCGTCCGAAATCCACCACCACCCACTTCGGGTTCTCAGGCAGATCCGTCGAGGCGCTCAAATAGCCCAAACTCGGACTCTCCTCCATGTTCACCGGAAGCCCCAGGGAGCTCTGGCTATCGGCAACCCGGACCTGTGCCCAGTGGGGGTAAAAGTCCAGATTGCTCGATGCCTCTGGCAATTCCTCTGTCGTCGGCCCCAACCAGCCCGACAGCACCTTGTTGCCGGAAAGCACCATGAGTTCCTCCAGCGCCCACATGAAGCCATCTGTGAACCCTTCCTCCACCGGGACATGCCGCGTCGAGACAAAGCGCACATAGCGCCCTTCCACCGGGTCGATGCGGAAGATCATCGGGTGCCGCCCCGGGTGCTCGACGTCCTCCGCGGTCCGGTCGACCACCGTGACGGCCCCCTCCATCTCCGGATTTCCAGCCACCTCGATGCGGAATCGCAGCGGGAACCCGTAGCCCTCCCCCTTCTTTCCGAATTTCGGGATGTGCGTCGGCACCGCCACGATCCGGTCGATTTTCTGTTGGCGCCCCAAATCGAGCTGCACCCACTGCGGCTCCTCCTGGTCGTAGAGCATGGCACTGCGGTAGCCGTAGCGCTCCGCCAATGGGGCCGCCCGCAGTTGCGGCAGGTCGTTCAGCTCCCGGTCCAATTCCCCAAGCCGAGCCTTGATCCGGCGCATTTCGGGACTGACCACCCGCGCTACCCGTCCTGCAAACGCGTTCCAGCCCGCATCTTCCGCCCGCAGGTTTCCGCCCCCAATCACCACAATCCCAGCCACCAACCTCGCGGAAGGGATCCAGATTGTCTTTGGCAGGATCAGCATGTCCCACAAACCTGATCCGCAAATCCCACAGTGTCAGGCCTAAACGGTCCCCGGAGACCAGTACGATCATCCCTCTTTACAGCAGTGGAATTCCAACCACGATAAAATAATAGATCGGAGACGAATTCGTTCGCGATCGAAGAGTTGCTGCAATGAAATGGTCCTTCACCAAACGACGGATACCCGGAGCGGGGCCGCAGGACGGCTTTGCCTTGGTGGTTACGCTGAGCCTGATGGTGCTGCTCGCGTTGGTGGCGGTCGGGCTTTTGACGCTTTCGAGCATTACCTTGCGGGCGGCGAGCCAGGGCAGCGCGATGGCGGAGGCACGGGCGAACGCGCGGCTCGGGTTGCTGATGGCTCTCGGTGAGCTACAGGCAACGATGGGCCCCGACCAGCGGGTGAGCGCCCCGGCCCAAATAGTACATGACGACGCGCCGCGCGGGCTGACCGGCGTCTGGCGCAGCCATCACGCCACCGCGGCAAATCCCTCGGTCGATCCGGACGAGAACTTCCTGCGCTGGCTGGTGTCCTGCCCGGATCGCGCCAAGCAGGCAGAACTCTCCACCCTGCCGACGGAAAACGGCCGGGTGGTCCGGCTGCTGGGCGAGGGAACGCTGGGAGCGGATGCAGCGGCCGACCAGTGGTTCGACGCCCCCGTCGTGGAGGTTGAAAGCGCCGGAACATCGCGGCCGGGTGGCTTCGCCTACGCGGTGCTCGACGAGGCGACCAAGGCGAGCCTCGACCTCGAGCCCGGGATCACCCCACACGGCGACGCCGGCAGGCAGGCGCGGCTCGGCGAGGCGGTGCGCTTCGGTGCGGAGGCCATCCCGGAGATTGCCCCGGAAGGGTTTGCATGGTGGGAGAACAGCGGCCAGGGACGGGCGGTGTCGCTGGCCAGCGCCTCGTTGCTGACCGGGTGGCCCGAGCTGGGACAGCGCAACCACGACCTCACCGTCTGGGCGCGAGGGGTGCTCAGCGATACCGCGAGGGGTGGCCTGCGGGGCGACCTCAGTATGCTCTGCGATGACCTCCCCGCCTCCTTCGCCAATGAGCGCATCTACTCGGATCCCAAGGCGGCGGAGGACCCCGCCAATCCCTATTGGGCGGTCCTGCGGGACTTCGCCACGCGCTACCGGACATTGCAGTCGTCGTCGACCGAGAGATACCAGGTGGCGGCGACGGTGCCCGATGGGTTCACGCCCTATCACGAGCAGGGTAACATGATCACGCCCAACCCGGGGCATTCGCCGGAGGGCGCGCCGCTGGCACCCGTGGTGACCAAGGTCGAGATGGTCTTCTCGCTCGTCACGCGCGACCCACACATCGGATTGGCCCGAATCCGGGAGTTCGACCCGTTGCACCGCTACATGCTCTACATGATCTACTCGCCGGTGGTCACGGTCCACAACCCGTACAACCTCCCCATGACCTTCTATCCGCCGCGCATCCGCCTGGCCAACATCCCGATCGGCTTCCAGTTCTACATCAACGGCCGGCCGCAAAACACCCAAATGGTCTCGCTCAACCAGTGCTACATCTGGCGGGAGACCAACCCGGACCACCGCAAGGAGTTCTACCTCAAGCTGGTGAATCGGCGCTCTACCAGGCCGTCATCCCGCAGCAGTCGGATGACCCTCGGACCGGGCGAAACGCGGATCTTTGGCTCGGCCGCCGACCCCAGCTGGAGCTGGTCCAAGGAAGACATGGGGAATCGCACCATCTTCGACTGGAACAACGACCTGACCTCGAAGGCCGAGCCCTTCCAGCTGGCCTCCGGCTGGAACGGACCCGGGGTCGGCTTCAATCTCGACTACCTGCACCCGAAGGCTTTCTGGCGTCGCGGCACCGATGAAATCGGCGCCATCATACTCAGGCAGGACGACCGGGTGAACGTCGCCTTCGCGCCCCTGTTGCACGCCAGCGCCAACAATCAGTTCACGGCCACCGTCGAGCTCGACCCCAGCGGGCGCGGGGACTACCAGCCCGCCAGCGTGTTGGAGCTGGCCTACGACTCGAGTGAGGAACTGAATGACTTCCTCTCCGACCGCCACCAGGATGACATCGAGTTCCCAGCTAAGATGGAACCCGGTGTGCGTGCCATCGACCTCTACGAGAAGGACAACACCCCGATCAGCGACTACGTCTCGGTGCGTCCGTTCGCCCACTTCAGTTTCTCCAACAAGACCGCCGCTGATGCCGGCACGGCCTGCCGCCCCGGGGCGACCAACCCTGCCACCAGCTTGATCACGCGGATCAACGCCACCGAAGACCCGGCCATCCAATCGATGGAGGTGGCCATGCTACGGGTCGAAAATCCCGGCGCGGGGAATGCGGGTGCGGTCGAGATCGACCCACAGAACCGCGCCTACTCGTTCACCGGCACGACCGCCATGTCGGGCGTGCGCGCCTTCCCGCTCCACGAGGTGCCCGCGATCCCGCCCCAGTCGATCGCCCAGGTCCGCCATGCCGGCCTCGCCAACTCCGGGCACCTGCCGCATTTCGCCTGGACCGCGGGCGAGTCGTGGGCGCACCCGCTGGTGCCCCGTGAGCAGGTGGTCGAGCCCGGCGGGCTCCAGGGCACCCCCTTCCTCGACCACAGCTGGCTGGCCAACACCGAGCTGTGGGACTCGTGGTTCTTCTCCACCATCTGTTCCTACGAGGGCCCCGCTTTCGATGACACCCAAGAGCAAGGCATCGAGGACGTCCTGCGTGGGTTCCTGGCCGGCGAGCGGCCGCTGCTCAACGCGCGGCTCGACCCGCGGGTGGCCTCGGATGCCGAGAGTTCCGCGCTGGCCGCGGAGCTGGTGGGAGCCGACGACGCCCACCGGAAGACCGCCCGACACCTCTGGGTGAAAGGGCCGTTCAACGTGAACTCGCTCTCGGTGGACGCCTGGAAGGCCGTGCTGTCGTCGCTGAACAAGGCCGAGGTCGCCTACTCGACCTACGACGACGATCTGGACTGGGCGGCCCGCGTGGAGGAACGCGAACAGGCGGAGCGTCCCCTGCCCCGCCACCGCCTTCCGGCCGGCCCGCCGGTAAATGAGGCCAGCTCCCGCGAGGATCGCTGGCGCGGGTTCCGCCTCCTCGGGGAGGACGACCTGAATGCGCTGTCCGAGGCGATCTGCGAGGTCATCCGCGAACGCGGGCCATTCCTATCGCTGGCCGACTTCGTCAACCGCGACCCAGGCAGCGAGGAACTCGACCACGGCCTGCGCGGCGCCCTGCAGGAGGCCATCGACCGCAGCAACGTGAACCGGATCTTCAGTTCGGACCCGCTCGACACCGACCGCGACGGCCGCGAGATCCCACTCGCCGAAGCCCAGGCCGACGGGTTCGCATTCCCCGAGGCGATCGCGGGCGACAACTTCCAGGGTGCCCCGGGCTATCTCAGCCAGGGCGACATCCTGAGCGCCCTGGGCACGGTGCCCACCGTCCACAGCGACACCTTCCGCATTCGCTCCTACGGCGAGGCGACCCGCGGGGGCAAGGTCGTGGCCCGCGCCTGGTGCGAGGCGCTCGTTCAGCGGACCCCTGACTTCATTGACCTGCAGGATCCCGCCGAAACCCGCCTCGCGGATCTGGACAGCGAGCCGAACCGGCAATTCGGCCGCCGCTTCAAGATCGTCGGCTTCCGCTGGCTCGCCCCGGAGGAAATCTGACGCCGGCCCAACTGACCTTCCCATGCACCCCAAATCTTCTCCCTCCAGCCGATCAGCCGCTCCATCCTTGATGCGCCTGCTTTCCCTCCTGACCGTCATCGCCTGCTCGGCATCGAGCGCAGCCGAGCAGGTCATCGAGTTCCGCACCCTCTGTTTCCAGCAACAGGAGGGCATCAAGGAGGTTCTGGTTCCCTCCGCGAAAGGCAAGGACAAGGGGATGCTCCAAGTGCCCCTCTACCGCGCCTACTCGGAGAAGATGAAGATGCGCACCGAGGATGGCGTCGCGGCTTTCGCCATTGAGGACCCGGAGACCGAGGGCGATGAGCCAGCCTACCGGACCGTGGCCCGGGCCAAGCTGCCGGCCAGCCGCCAGGTGCTCTTCGTCTTCCTGCCAGGCGGGGGAGAAGGAGAGAAACTGCCCTACCGGCTCCTCGCCCTGCCCGACGACGAGCGCAGCTTCCCGTGGGGCCAGCTGCGCCTCTACAACATGGCACCCGTGCCGGTCCGCTTCCACCTCGGCGAATACTCGGGCCCCAAGGCCAAAACCCTCAAGCCCGGTACTATAGTCCAGGTCCCCAGGATTCGCAAGCTCAACTCCTACAAGATGTACAACGTGGTGATCGCGTTCCAGACCAAGTCGGGCTTCGTCACCACCAACAACACCCGCTGGAAATCGGTCGAGCGCAAGCGCGACCTCGCCATCTCCTTCCTCCACCCCAAGACGCGCCGCCCCACCGTGGCGCTCTTCTCGGACGTGCGGCGGCAATACGACGAGCCCGGCACCCCCTGACGGCGTCCCTGCCGAGGCGGCAGTTTAAAGCGAGGGCTTCGGATCGGAGTGCTGGAGGCACGCTCAGAGGGTAGCCGGGTGTGAAGCGGAGCAAAACGCCCGGTCTTGGGGAACCATGAGGGCCCCGCCCTGGAGGGGCGGCAGAAACCTCCGATCCGATATTCTCCGCCCGCAAGCCTCTGGCGCCCCATCCGGGGCGCAGGTCGGGAGCGAAACGGGATCCGGGGGTTCCGCGTTGCTCCACCCCCGGCTACCCTTTTTCCGTCCCTCCGGGACTCTCAGGGCTCGACGAACGTCCTTATCCTGGTGCCATTCGGCCAAATCAGCCATCCCCACAGCCTCAGGCCTAAAACCCTCCCCCTTCCGGGGGGAACACTAGTGGTCCTCCATACGAAAGATGGCGGGTGGACGCGCCGGAGAATGGAGCGCTGGCAAGGCGGCGAAGCCGAGTGGATCCAGCCATCCTCAAGGTTTCGCCAACGCCGCCAGCGTTTCATTCCACCAGCGAACACCCGTCAGGTTAAGGATGGAGGACCACTAGTGGTCCTCCATACGAAAGATGGCGGGTGGACGCGCCGGAGAATGGAGCGCTGGCAAGGCGGCGAAGCCGAG
>JAABTX010000104.1 GCA_011389655.1 Thioalkalivibrio sp. | reverse complement strand
GTCCATCGGCCGCGTCGCTACCGGGGGCCGCGGGCCGTTCGGGCCTGTTGGTTGCGGCCTCGGAAACCGCGTCGAGGGCCGCACCCTGCCCCTGCGCCTCCCGCTGCTCGGCCTGCGCCCAGCGATTCGGCGCCTGGGCAATGTAGACCTGGGCCACGACGGCCAGCGCCAGAATCGCCGCCAGGCCGACCAGCTTCGCCTCCAGGTGCCGCACCCCTTGCAACTGGTTCTGTACCAGCATCCTCAGGCCGGCACCCAGGCCGATCCTGCGCCCCCACCATCGGGGCTGTCCTCCCGAGTGGCCCAGCCTCGGCTGCGGCGCGAAGCGTTTTTCCGGGGCCTCGCGAAACCGCCGGTACGAGCGTTGCACCGCCTGGAACCGCGGCGTGAGCCAGCCCGCGAGCGCCTCGGAACGATCCGGGTGGAAGGCCGCCAGCAGGCGCCGGTACTGGATGCGGCGCTGGACCACGTCCCCGCCCAACCCCGCCGCCGCTTCGCGCAGCTCGTCTTCCGCGAACAGGAAGCGGTCCAGCTGCCAGTAGACCTGCTCCAGCAGGAAGGGCTCGGCCCCGGGTGGTCCCAGCAGCGGCGTGAGGCCACCCTCCGCCCCGCCGCGGCCACTGACCCACGCGAGAACCGCGCGCAGCTCCGCCTCGTTCAGGCGCTCGACCTCGACCAGGCGCAGGCTCAGGGCGAGATCGCGCAGGTCGTTCCCGTCGAGTTCCATCCGAAGTCAGTCCGTCGCGGGTGCGGTCACCGGCTCGAGCCGCAGCGCATCCAGCCAGAGCTGGCCGGAAAGGAAGCGGTCGAAGTCGCGGCGGGTCGGGTCGCGGCGGATCTGCAGCTGCAGGAGCGCACCGTCTCCCGAGGTCTCGACATCGAGCGCGAACGGGGTCCAGTCGAAGCTCGTCGCCGGGACATCGAGCCGATCGCGGCCATCCTCGCCGGAGAGCAGGAGATACGGGAGGCTCGCGGTCGTCAGGCCCTCGGCGCGCCACTGGCCGGTGAGGATCCAGCGGTTCGCCCCCGGCGGCGTCGGTATCCGCAGTCCCAGCCCGCTCACCCGGAGGTTCTCCCGGCCATCAAAATCGAGGCGCAGGCTGGCCGGAGCGGTGACGAATTCCGCCTCGTCGCGGCTCACCCGCGCGCCGGCCGGCAGCCGGGTCCGCCAGGTGAATCCGCGTCCCGGACCCAGTTCGCGCTGGAAGTCCGCGTTGGGAACGGCACCGGGACGGTCGTCGGGAAGGCTGGCCTGCCAGGCGGCCATCGCGCGGTCGAGCTCTCCCTCATCGAGGGCAACGTCCACGAAATCGAACAGGGCCGGATCATCCGGCGGCCGCGGGTGCGGCAACCGCCGCCAGGCCTGCTCGGCCAGGTCCAGCCAGACCACACGGCGCGCAAAGTCGAGGGCCGCGAGCAGATATTCCTCCTCGGCGGGCAGGATCCGCTCGATCAGCTCGGCGGCATCGGGAATCCAGAAATAGGCCGCGGTCAGGGCCTCCCGGGTCCGGTGGGCGGGCTGTTCCCGCAGCCAGTCCCGGAGGTATCGCTCCGCCAGGTCGTAGCGGCCGAGATCGACACTCAGGGACACCGCCTCCCATTTCACCGCCGGCTGCGCCGGCTGCACCGCCAGGGCGGCCTGCAGATGCTCGAGAACCCGCGTTGGGCACGCGCCGGCGTAATGGGCGTTCAGCGCACGGCTGAACCAGCGGGAGGGAGCAAGCGGGTAGCGCTGCAGCTGCCAGGCGAGCACGGACTCCGCCGCGTCGGGCTCCAGCCCCAGGGTGTCATCGAGCGTCGACGCCAGCGCCTGGCCGCTGAGTCCGCCCCAGGGCTGGCGCACCACGAGTTCCGAGAGAGTCTCCGCGGGGCGCTCCCACTGGAGGCTGCGCAGGGTCTGGTATTCCACGAGCGCCACGCCCAGGGCGGCAACGCCGGCCAGAGGGAGCACCAGCCAGCGCAGCACGAGAGGGACCGGGACCACGTAGCGGCCGACCGATCAGGAGGCCTTGCGGTGCGGAACTTCTTCCGGCTCCCGGTGGCTCTTGTCCGGCTCGTAGTTGTAGTAATAGGCCGAGTAGTAGGAGTATTCCGGGCTCTCGAGGTCGACCCGGTTCAGCACCACCCCGATCAGCGGCGCCTGAACCTGGCGCAGGCGCTGCACCGAGACACGGAAGTTCTCCTTGCCGGTCTGGCCCGCCGCGGCGACCAGCACGACGCCGTCCACCATGCGCGATGCCACCACCGCGTCGGCGAGCCCGAGGATTGGCGGCGCGTCCACGATCACGTGATCGAAGATCCGGCGGCAGTCGTTGATCACCTTCGCAAGCTGACGGGAACTGAGCAGTTCGGCCGGGCTCGGCGTGGCATGTCCGGCGGGCATCACGGACAGCCCCTCGAGATCGGTACCGTGAATCAACGGATGCTCCGGCTGATGTCCGCGGCTGACCTGCGAGATGCTGTCGGTCAGCCCCGGCGCGCGCGGAATTCCGAAATCGCGGTGCAGCGTGGGCCGGCGCAGGTCGGCATCGATCAGCAGCACCGAGGCGCCGTTCTGCGCGAGCACGGTCGCGAGGTTGATCGCGGACGTGCTCTTGCCCTCCCCCTGCGAGGAGCTGGTGAACAGGAGAACCCCGGGCATGCCGTCCGGCGTCGAGAACATCAGGCTGGTGCGCAGGGAGCGGAAGGCCTCCGAGACGGCCGACTTGGGTTGCGTGACGCTGTAGTGGGAGAGCGCCCGGTCGGGCCTCCCCTTCGTCGCGTTCGCCCGCTTGCCGCGCGCGCGCACCAGCGGAATCAGCCCCAGCACCGGACGGTCCACCAGGCGCTCGATGTCCTCGGTGCGGCGGATGGTGCTGTCGAGGAACTCGAGCAGCAGCGCGAGCCCGATCCCGATCATCAGGCCGAGCATCGACGCGATGGCCAGGTTCTTCTGCAGCACCGGCCGGAACGCGCCCCCCGGTACACTCGCCTCGTCGATGACCGAGATGTTGGACTTCTGCACCCCCGCAGCCACGCCGACTTCCTTCATCCGCTGCAGCAGAGCATCGTGGAGTTCCCGGTTGGTCTCGTACTCGCGGCGCAGGATGTTGTACTGGACGCTGCGCTCGCTGAGCGCCATCAACTGCTCCTCGCGACGCTCGATCGCCCCCTCCAGGGAGGCCTCCTCGGCGCGCAGGGATTCGAGCCGTCCGGAGATGCTGCCCACCACCCGGGCCTGCTCCGCCGACACCTCCTCGCGCAGGGCCTCGACCTCCCGGCCTCTCTCCGCCATCATCGGGAAGCTGTCGGTGTACTGCTCGGAGAGGTTGCGGTACTCGATCCGGGCGTCCTGCAGCCGGGCCTGAAGCTCGGTCAGTCGTTCGTTGCCCGCCACCGGCTCCAGGTGCTCCACTTGCCCCTGCCGTGCCAGTTGGTCCCAGCCCTCGAGCCGCAGCCGTTCGCGCCGCACCTCCTCCAACCGCTCGGTGTTGCTGCGCAGCCCTTCGCGGGTCAGTTCGATATTGGCTTCGAGATCGGATACCCGCGCCTCGCGGGCGAACTGGGCCAGCGCCCGGTCCGAGCGCTCCAGCGCGATGCGCATCTCGTCGAGCTGCCCCTCGAGGAAGCGCCGCGCCTGGGTGCCGGAATCGAAGCGGCGCTGCATGGAGGTATCGATGTATTCGCGTACCACCGCGTTCGCCAGGCGTGCGGAGAATTCGGGATCGAAGCTGACAGCCCTGACCCGCACCACGTGGGTGTTGCGCACGGGTTCGATCTCGATCAGGCGCTGCAGCCGGCTTGCAGCAGCAAAGGTTGCGTCACGCCCGGAACGCTCCGCCCCGGATTCTGCCTCGCCGCCACGTTCCGAGGCCGGAAAGACGCTGGACAGCAGCAAACCCGTGAGTGCCCGCAGTTCGCCGGTCAGACTGCGCTGTCGCATCTCACCGGTGAGCTCGGGGTGATCCTGCAACTGCTCGGCCTCCACCACCGCCGTTGCCAGCGCGCGGCTGCGCAGGATCTCGTACTGACTGGCTCGGTATTCCGCGGAACCCCTGCCGGAGGTCTGCTCGAGATCCGCAAAGGCAAGGACCTGGGCCGCCTCCGGCTCGATCAGCACCAGCGCGGTGGCGCGGTACTCGGGCACCTGCAGCTTGGTGACCATGAAGGTCGCGGTGACGACGATGGCCAGCAGGGCAATGATCAGCCACTTGCGCTTGACCAGGATCTTCCAGTACTCGCGCAGGTCGATGCTGTCGTCATCGTCGGGCGGAATCGGGGGCGCCGTCCGCGCCGGTTCGTACGGAATCATCGGGCCGTCGCCGCCCGGGACGGCCCGGAGGGGGTGGGTCTTCGCGTCGCGCTCGTCGCCTGAGGCCATCGGTGTTCTCAGTTGCTGCCCGGGCTGCGGTTCCTGCGTACAGGCACAAGTCCCCCGGGACATGAAGGGACCGGGGACCGACGATCCGAGCACGCGCAGCAAATCACGCGGGACTTGCCGGGAAGACGCCGCTCATCCGGTGATGCAAGCCAGTGATTGATATTGCTTCTCCCGCGGACACTACGCATCCGCAGCCCTCTCTCGTTCAGGAGCCCCAAGGGGGCCGGACCCGGTCCCACCCCCTTGGCTCAGCCCCCTGTGGTCGTCCGTCCCCTTTGATCCACTCAGGGGCTTACCGGACAGGGCCTGAAGGGAGGGGGGAATGCCGTTGGCGGGCCAAAGGGCGGTCCCTCCGGGTCCAGGAAGGAAGGCGGCGGGCAGCCGAAGCTGACCGGAGCCGCACCCGACCGCGCAAACGGAGAGCGGGGCGACCCCATGCGCCGCGGTCCCGCACGCCCCCGCGGCGGCGGTGCGGCAGACGGCGCGACCCGCCGCTGCGCGACCTGAAGCGGGCCGGGCGCGGATTCGCCAGCCGCCGGCTGTTCGATACCGGATGACGGCGACGATATAGATGAGATATACGTGGAGCCGATGGCAGCGGAGACGGTGGTCGCCGATACCCCGAACCCGAGGAGAATCAGGCCTGCCCCCAGGACCCGAAAAGCGCTTTTCGCTTGCATGTCACTGACCTCCCTGCTGAGCCTTTGGTTTACGATCCGCAACAAAGGTATAGACCATTGGAAAGACTAATGCACGGCTGAAAGGATACGCCCACTGGCAGAAGGGTTCAATAGCGGATTCACAGAAAATCCCCCAACTCCGGACCTCCGCGGGCGTTCCTGTTGAACCTGCAGTAGCGAGCCTGCTCGCGAACCAGCCTTGACCTGAGGCCCCAGGCCCGCCGCACCCCGTCCTCTTCTTCGCGTCCAGGGCACGCTTTTACAGGTTTACAGGGGTGTAGTGGTCAAGTCTTTCCGGACACGTCGATAGGTTGTTTAGCTGCCATTGTCCGCTCGTAGGCGGTGGGCGGCAGGTAGCCCAGGGTCGAGTGGATCCGAACCGTGTTGTAGAACCCGACGATGTAGTCGGCGATGTCCCGGGTCGCCTCGCCACGATTGGCGTAATCGCGCTGCCACACACGCTCCATCTTCAGGTTCAGGAAGAAGCGCTCGGCCACGGCGTTGTCCCAGCAGTTGCCGCGCCGGCTCATGCTGGCCCGAGGAAGAAAAAGAGAAAAAGGGGACGGAGGGATTAGGGATTGCCCTGTTCCCCGCTGCCCGCTCTCGCCGGCCGGCCCCGTTGCGCATGACCGAAGCGAACGCCGAACTGTCGCTCGACTCGTGCGCGGAAGGCGTCACCCCCGACAGGCTGGCACTAGCAGATGGTGCGGCGGATCGCGGAAAACCGCCGGCAGTCCTCCGGGTCCAAGAAGCAGGCCTGGCGGTTGCTCCCGTGCTGGACCAGGTGATACGGGAAGCCCGCGACATGGTGGCGTGCCCTCCTTGGCATCGGGCCCCCTCCCCGGGCGTCCAGCCCGATGGACTGCTTGAAACGGTCTGCTCAAAAGACTTGGACAGGACCTGCGACCGGTCAAGTTTTAATCCCTCCGTCCCCTTTTTCCTTTTTTTCTTTTCTTTTTCCTAGTTCAGGTATTCAACCTGAAGGCCAGCAACGCGCTGAAATTTGGCGTCGCCAGTCATGAAGAGGTGTTGCTCGCCGAGCTGCAGGCAACTGGCGGCCTGTAGGGCATCGGGCGTGCGGAGTCCGTGGCTGACTCGAATGGCCGTGGCCAGTTCGACGACGTCGCGGTTGAGTTCAATCCAGATCAGGTCGGGCCGCGCAAAGAAGCCGTCGTAAGCATGCAGCAAACCGACTTGGTTCTGCTTCGTCGGCCCCACGCGCGCTTCGAGCCAGGTGAGTCGGCTGATCGCGAGTTGGAGCGCAGGATCCTGTTCTGTCAGCGTGCTGAGACGATTGCGCACCCGGCTGCGGAACGGCTCCTCGCTTTCAAGCAGATAAATGAGTGCGCTGGTATCGAGAAAGACGATCACCAATCGCGCTCCGCGGCGAGCGCGGCATCGATTTCTGTCTTGCTGCGCGGCGGGGTTGCTTGCGGCAGCTGGGTGGAGAGCAGCCACTGCACGGCAGTCATGCCATCCGCCGGCAATTCGATCTGGTTGTGCGTCAGGCGCGCGTAGTCTTCTTCGCTGAGGACCACGGCGGCCGGTTTGTTGCGCTTGAGAATGTGCAAAGGCCCAGCACGCAGGCCTTCCTCGATCGCGACCATGCCGCGTCGTTTCAACTCGGCAGCGGTGAGGACATTGTCCAAGGCGTCCTCCTGAAAAGTACCAATTGGCTACAAATAGTACTTGTCAATATGCTTTTTGTACAGTTTTGAGTGGAGAAAGGGGACGGAGGGATTAGGGATTGCCCTGTTCCCCGCTGCCCGCTCTCGCCGGCCGGCCCCGTTGCGCATGACCGAAGCGAACGCCGAACTGTCGCTCGACTCGTGCGCGGAAGGCGTCACCCCCGACAGGCTGGCACTAGCAGATGGTGCGGCGGATCGCGGAAAACCGCCGGCAGTCCTCCGGGTCCAAGAAGCAGGCCTGGCGGTTGCTCCCGTGCTGGACCAGGTGATACGGGAAGCCCGCGACATGGTGGCGTGCCCTCCTTGGCATCGGGCCCCCTCCCCGGGCGTCCAGCCCGATGGACTGCTTGAAACGGTCTGCTCAAAAGACTTGGACAGGACCTGCGACCGGTCAAGTTTTAATCCCTCCGTCCCCTTTTCTTCGTCCGCCCCCGGCGGCCGAGCGCAGCAGGGTGCCGATGTATATCGCCAGGACCACCTGGGTCGCGGGGATGTGCCAGCTGAAGTCGGCGAGCGACACCAGCGCCAGGGCGGCGAGACCGGCGTAGAGCGCGATGCGCTCGGTGCTGGGGCGGGCGGCCCGGATCAGCGCAATCGCCACCGCGACCAGCAGCGCGGCGCCGATCACGCCCATCTCGACCAGCCACTGCAGCAGGTCGTTGTGGGCGTAGTCCCACCATTGCCCGATGTGTCCGGGCTGAATCTGCTTGAACGCGGCCTCGAAGCCGCCGAGCCCCACCCCGTGCACCCACCAGGCGAGCGGGAACTCGGTGAGCATCAGGCCGAAGATCTCGAAGCGCCCGTCGTGCAGCCCAGTCTGGAGCAAGCGTTCCGCGAGCGGCAGAAGACCGTACCAGGCGGCCGCCAGCAGCCCGGCCCCCAGGGCGAGATACGCGGGCCACACCGGCGCGCCGCGCAGAACCCGCCAGTGACGGGACCACAGCACCAGCGCGATGACCATGCCCAAGAGCCC
>JAABTX010000103.1 GCA_011389655.1 Thioalkalivibrio sp. | reverse complement strand
AGGTACCTGGATTTCATCGACATCTACGCGGCGCTGGACGAGGTGTTCCGATAGCCCTCTTCTGGGTCACCCAGACCGATGCCAACAAAGGGACGCCCGCCGGAGCCAACGGTATGTCGGCGGTCTCGTCCGCTGCGAACCATTCGACGGCATCGTGAACGACCCTGTGCGTGACCTCGCCGGAGGTGGTGGTGGCCAGGGCAATCCACTCGATGCTGCCACGCCGGGCTCCTGTCCGTTCAATCAATGCTGATGTGGGTCTGCATCGTGCGGTAGTCGAGTTTTACCCGGTGCCTTGCGAGCCAGTTGTGGCCGATGATGCCGCCGATGCGGATCCCCAGTTCGCGTCCGAGGTTGAACTCCTTGAGTGCCGCGGCGGGGAGTTCGGGGTACTCGAGTTGCGCGTGCTGGAAGTGCCTGATGCGAACGGCCTTTGCGGCCAATGATCCACCACCACCATGAGCTGCGACATCCTGTTGCAGCGGTCGTGCGCCGTGACGGCGGGCAGCCGACTCCGAGCATGCCAGCTCGATTCCGCTCATGCCGCTGTCGATAAACCAGCTCGATGGTGGTCCGCCGTTGACGCGGCAGGAGGTGAGCGGGTAGTGCGGGCCTGCAATCCACAGCGCTTCCCCGCCTTCGACGTTGGGTGATCCAAGCGTGAATCGGGCGTCGCGGTATTCAATGTCGATGCCGCCCGCGGCACGCAGCAGCCCTGCGCCGATGATGCCGTCGACGCGGGCATTGGCGATATGGTGGAAAGCGTTGCCCAGAGGCGCAATCATGCCGGGGACTTTTCTGAACTCGGATCGACCGATATGCAGGTTTTCGATCTTGGCGAGTCGCCAGTGACCGACATGGCCGCCGGCGAAGCTGGCCTGGTCGTAGGGGCCGGGTTCAACACCAGCGCGGTGCGCAAACTCGCTGTCCAGCAGGCAATCCCCGGTGCCGGTATCGAGAACGAAGCGCCCTGCATGGTCGTTGACGCTGACCTCGACGAGGGGGAGGGGGTGTGTGTCGTCCCAGGTAACCGGCTCGCTCGACAGTTTCGCGACCTGGTGCCATTCACCGTCGAATCGTTCGAGGTGATCGGCCCGGGCGTGTCGCCCCAGCTGGCGCAGCGATGCAACGGCCGAGGACAGGTCGCCCTTGCGGACTGCCACGTCGGCCTCCAGCCCAACGAAGTAAACGTGGCGGCCGTACTCGTCACGCGCGATCGCCAACTGTGCGCTGGCATCGCCTGGTCGGTCGCTCAGTAACCCGATCTGCGCGCGGCGAAGTGCGATCTGTGCGCGATCTTCTTCGTTCAGGTCAGCCAGCTCCGCCAACAACATGTCGGCATGAAAATACTGGCCGTCGGTGAATAACTTGGTGGCCAGGCGACGAAGATGGTCGATGTCCAGTGGGCGTTGTTGCTGCACGTTGCCTCTACCGAAGCTGCTCTCGTTCCGTTCGTTAAAAACCGCCGCAAACACCGTTCGCCTCACAGGCGCCGCGGTAGGACGAAACACGCTATCCGAGAGAACATAAGAAGGATAAACGCCCTTTTCAGGAAGGGGAAACTGTTCATCCACCGACAGGCCTTGATGATCGCCCGAACCGTCATCAGCAGCTGCACGTACCCAGCCCGATCGACGCTCGCCGGAAGCGCGATGTTCGCCAGGGTCCGGAACTCGTCGTCGGTGATCTGCAGCGCAGCGACCAGGTTCGTGTCCTCAGCCAGCTCGATCAGGCCGCCGGGGGCGTTGCCCTTCTCGATGTATTCCTTGACGATTGGGGCCAGGCGGGTGGTCTGGCCGGGTTGCCCGAGCAGGCTTCCGGGTGCGACGCCGAGACGTGCGCATTTTGACCGCGACGGTCAGTCGACCAGGTAGTATTCGATCGTCGAGACCACGCGCACCTTCTTGATGTGCGGCGTGTTGCTGTCGCGGTCCTGAATGCTGAACAGGCCCTGGCTGGCGGTGCGGATCTTGCCGAGGCGGCTCTCCGAGTCTTCCGCGAAGCGCGCCGCGACTTCGCGTGCGTTGCGGGTCGCCTCCGCGATCATCGCCGGCTTGAGGTCGTTGAGGCCGGTGTACAGGAACTCGGTACGGCTGCCGTAGTCCTGGCCGCTGATGGCGATGCCCTGGCGGCCGAGTTCGGTCAGGCGGCGCATCGACTCGCGCACCTTGTCCACTTCTTGCGTGTAGACCGTAACCATGGTTGTCGATGAGTGGACTTGTCAGGGCTTGTGGGTGGTCAGCCAGTCTTTGAGAGCGACATCGATTCGGGTCTGCCAGCCGGGGCCGGATGCCCTGAAGCGTTCCACGACCTCGGGTGACAGCCGGATCGTGATCCGTTCCTTGGTCACGGACGCTTTCGGACGTCCGGCCTTCCGAAGGCTTCGGAGTTCCTCGTCCGTCGGCAGATGCGTATCAGGATCCGTTTCAACGGCGGCATTGATCGCTGCGTCCTCTTCTGGCGTATTCAGTGCGACTTGGCGACCGTCACGGAGTGTCAGAAACTTCGGCATAGCGCGCGATCTCCCGGTTGTTGGCCTTGCGCAGGCTGATGATTCGGCGGACCCCGTGTCTGTCCGCGAACACCACGCAGAACAGACGGTCGCCCATCAGTGCGTAGCCGATCATTCGCTGTTCGCCGTAGGGCCTGCGTCGATCGTCCATCGCCCAAAGCGTGTCCCAGTCCAGACGCCTGGCATCGGCAAGTGATGCGCCGTGCTTGGCGAGGTTGGCCGCGTCCTTGCGGCTGTCGAATTCCGTCTCCATTGGATTATGGTATGCACAAAAATTAAGTGGGGGCAACAGGCCTTGCGGGTGGTGACGGTGGCCAAAAAGTTATAGAAAAGGGAATAGAGGAGTTAGGTTTTGCTCCCTCCGCCCCTATTTTCCCTATGTCCGAGCGTCGCTGGCGCCGCCGCCGATTGGAACGTGTGGCCGGAACGTATAGGATTCGCTCATCCCGCCAAGGACGGAGGGCCCCGGTGCATGACGCACGACCAGAACTTCAAGAATCTCATTCTCGACTATCCCGGCGAGTCCATAGCGCTCTTTGCGGCCGTGGAAGCGCGGGCGATCGATGCCGAGGCACGCGTGACTCCGGTGCGCCAGGAGCAGCTGCAGGAACGGCTCGGCGAGCGCTTCCGGGAACTGGACGTTCCGTTGCTGGTGGAGTGGCCGGACGGGCGGCGCGAGGCGATGCTGTTCGTGATCGAGGAGGAGACGGAACCGGCCCGGTTCTCGATCCACCGGCTCGCGCATTACTGCCTGGATCTGTCCGAGTTGCTGGAGACACAGCGGGTCGTTCCGGTAGTGGTGTTTCTGCACGCGGGCGATTTTCCGGAGCAACTGACGCTCGGTGGGGACACCGCGGCGTATCTCGACTTCCGGTTCCTGGCTTATCCGTTGCGGCGGATTCCGGCACGGGAGCATTTCCAGAGCGGCAATCTGGTGGCCCGTCTGAACCTGCCGAACATGGCCTACGCTCCGGAAGAGAAACTCGAGGTCTATGCGCGTGCGGTGCGCGGGCTGGCGGACCTGGAGCCGGATCCGGAGCGGCAGCTCAAGTACCTGGATTTCATCGACATCTACGCGGCGCTGGACGAGAATGAACGCATCGTTTACCGCCAGCGGTACCCGGAGGAGGTGGCTGAGATGACGCGGTTTGCAGAGCGGTTTCTGGAGAAGGGCCGGGAAGAGGGCCTGGAACAAGGCCTGGAACGGGGCGTGAAGAGAGGTATTCGGCAGGGTGAAGCACAGATGCTGCTGCGTCAGCTGTCACTGCGTTTTGGCAATCTGCCCCAGAGTGCCCGCGACCAGGTGGAATCCGCTGATGCCGATGCATTGCTACAGTGGTCGGAACGCATCCTCACCGCCTCGACACTCGACGAGGTATTCCGATAACCGCTCGGAACCGGACTCGGTACCATGGACCGATCCCGCCATGGAAGGCGGGGCCCCGCGCACGACGCATGACCAGAACTTCAAGAATCTCATTCTCGACTATCCCCGCGAGTCCATAGCGCTCTTTGCGGCCGTGGAAGCGCAGGCGATCGATGCCGAGGCACGCGTCACGCCGGTGAAACGAAAAGGGGACGGAGGGAATAAAAATTAATCGCTCGGGCCTCTTGTCGCCATGACGTCACGGCGGACGATGCCACCAATCGGAGGCGAGGGATCTGATCTTTCGGGACCGCGCTATTGCCCACCTGGACATGGACGCCTTTTACGCGTCCGTGGAGCTGCTGCGCTACCCGCAACTGCGGAGTCAGGCGCTGGTGGTCGGGGGGCGCCGTGCCGAAGCGCCGACGGTGGGTGAGGAGGGCGTACTCAAGTTCGCCCGCCTGCGCGACTACCGCGGCCGCGGCGTGGTGACCACCGCGACCTACGAGGCACGCGCCCTTGGAGTTCACTCCGGCATGGGGCTGATGACCGCTGCCCGTCTTGCACCGGATGCGTTCCTGCTGCCGGCGGATTTCATGGCCTACCGCCGCTACTCGGGGCGGTTCAAGAGTGCGGTGGCGGCCCTCGTGCCGCAGATCGAAGACCGGGGTATCGACGAGATTTACCTCGATCTGACGGCCCACCGGAACGATCCCGTCGCGATCGCCCGCAGGATCAAGGAGGCGGTGCGCGATGCGACCGGATTGTCCTGCTCGATCGGGATCGCGCCGAACAAGCTGCTGGCCAAGATCGCCTCGGAGCTGGACAAGCCGGATGGCCTGACCGTGGTCGGCCCGGATGACATCACCGCGCGCATCTGGCCGATGAAAGTAATCAAGATCAATGGTATTGGGCCGAAATCTGCGAAACGACTCGAGCATATGGGTGTGCACAGCATCGCTGATCTCGCCCGCGCGGAGCTCGGGCTGCTGCAGGAGCACTTCGGGCGCAACTACGCCACCTGGCTGCATGCGGCCGCGCACGGGCAGGATGACCGGCCGGTGGTGACGGAGGCCGAACGCAAGTCGGTCAGCCGCGAGACCACCTTCGAGCGCGACCTGCATCCGCGGCGGGATCGCGCCGAGCTCACCGGTATTCTCGTCGCCCTCTGCGACCGGGTGGCCGCCGATCTCCAGGCGCTGGGTGTACGCGGGCGCACCGTGGGCATCAAGCTGCGCTACGAGGACTTCCGTACCCTGACCCGCGACCACACGTTGCGCGAGCCGCTCGCCGACCCGGCTGGGCTCCTGGCCGCGAGCCGGGAGTGCCTGCGCCGGGCACCCCTGGACCGTCCGCTGCGGCTGCTCGGCGTGCGCGTGAGCGCATTGGTTCCGGCCGGCGAGGTCGCCGAGGCTCCAGGCTCCTGGGCGCAGAGCGAGTTTAGCTTCGGCGATTGATGCGGGTTGCGGACGCTCTCTCGATCGGAGGTGCCGCGCATGACCAAGCGGCTGGTGGGGTGGAACGGCCAGGCATCGACTGGGGTCTTACTGCCGTGATCCATCGTTTCGGAGGGTGTCCGATGTCCCGACATGCGAATTTGCGCCGGCGGCTGGTGCTGGGCGGAGGCGCTGCGCTGCTGTCGCTGCCGCTGGGCGCCGTCGAGCGCGTACTGACTCCGGGGCAGGCGACCGGCCCGTTCTACCCGGTGACTCCCCCGCTGCACAAGGATAACGACCTGACCCGGGTCGAAGGCCGCTCCGGGCGGGCTGCGGGGCAGATCAGTGACCTCTCTGGACGCGTGACGGAGGTCGACGGGCGGCCGCTCGCGGGGGTCCGTGTGGAGATCTGGCAGTGCGATGCGAACGGGCGCTACCGGCACCCCCGTGATCGCCAGGGCGCGGCGGAGGACCCGAACTTCCAGGGCTTCGGGCACACGGTCACCGATGACGCGGGTCGCTACCGCTTCCGGACCATCCGGCCGGTGCCCTATCCGGGGCGCACGCCGCACATCCACGCGTCGGTGTTCCCGGGCGACGACGTCCCGTTCGTCACGCAGATCTACGTGGCCGGGGAGCCGCTGAACGAGGACGACATGCTGTTCCGCCGGGTCCCCGAGCACCTGCGACCGCTGCTGCTGGCGGAGTTCCAGCCGGTGGAGGATCCGGTCGCCGAACTGGCGGCGTCGTTCGATTTCGTGCTGTCGCCTTCGCTGGCGGGGCTGTTCGGTCCGCCGCCTGCGGCATAGGGATTTGCGCCTGGAGTGACGCGCGCCCCTGACCCGTTGCGTTGTGGTCGGGATGGCCATTATCAAACGGCGGTGTATTGGCGATAATCAGGGGCGTGCTTGTTCTGCGAGGGGGTGCGGTGTTCCGGCTGGATGAACGACTGGAGGCGGACAGCCTGCCGGTGGGAATGCGTGACGGCTGCCTGGTTCGTCTGGTCCGCGACGCCCGCTATCCATGGCTGCTGTTGATCCCGGCCACGGGCCGCTTCCGTGAGTGGTGGGAGCTCACGGCCGATCAGCGCGCGGCGGTGGACGGGTTGCTCGCCGATTGTGCCCGGGTGCTGGCGGCGTTACCGGGCGTGGAGAAGACGAACCTGGCGAGCCTCGGTAACGTCGTGCCGCAGTTGCACTGGCATGTGGTGGGCCGCCGAGCCGGGGACCCGGCCTGGCCAGGACCGGTCTGGGGCCACGGTGATCCGCGACCCTATTCGCCAGGGGAGCCGGAAGCCTTGATCGCGCGTCTGCGCAGCGAACTCCAACTCACGCCCTGATCGAACGATGCCACCGTCCCCTCGCAGAGCGCGAGGGATGGTGGCATCTCCCGTCACACCTTCGGCGCGCCCGTGGTCTGGTGCAGGAAGGTGACCACGCCGGGGTCCAGCCGCAGGGCAGCGGCCAGATTGCGCAGGTACTCACGTTCCCGGTCGCTGTCGATGTCGATGGCGAGCAGGGAAGCCGCGTAGACCTCCGCCGCCTGAGCAGGCGTGTGTACCTCGCGGGCGATCTCGGAGACATCCAGCGGCCTTTGCAGTTCATCGATCACGAACTGTCGCTCGCTTTCGCTTATCGCGTCCGGTTCCAGCTGGCCGAGGAGCCGATCCATCTCGGTCTGGTCCACCTGACCGTCCGCCTTCGCGGCCGCGATCATTGCGCGCAAGGCCAGACGCTCGCCCTCTTCCGAGGTGACGGAAGCGAGCTCCTGTTGGGATGGAGCGACAGCGGCCATGCCGGCACCGGGCGCGCCGGAGCCGCCGCCACGGGACTTTTGCAGCGCGCTCAGTGCGAGGGTACTGAGAATGGCCATTGCCCCGCCGCCGGCGGCACCCTTCGCGGCACCACTTCCACCGCCCAGCAAGGCGCCGGCGAGGGCACCCAGGCCACCGAGCTGGGCACCGGACATGCCCCCTACCTGCGGTGAGCCGAGCATGCTCTTGGCCGCGGCGGCCAGGCCGCTGAGCCCGCCACCCGGGCCGCCGCTGCCTGCCGGGGCGGCGCCACTCGCCGGGGCGGCGCCACCAGCCGGTGCGCCGCCACCCATCATGGACTGCAGGGAGCCGAGGATCTGCTCCATGCCGGCGCCGCCCTGCGCTATGTTCTGCGCGCTCTGCCCTACGCGTGCCTGGGTGTTCGACTGGCCCGCAAGACCGTCTCCGAGCAGTTGCCCGATAATGTTTCCGAAGCTCATATCCGATTTCTCCTGAGGCGACTGTGGGCCGTGGACCGGGTCATTGTTGCGCGATCCGAAAGGCCGTTGGTGCGGGGACGGTTCTCGCTAGACGATGCTTTGCAACCTGCCACGCTGGAATGTGAAACTGGACTTTAGCATTGCTCTGGGTGCTCGCGGCGCAATGTCTC
>JAABTX010000102.1 GCA_011389655.1 Thioalkalivibrio sp. | reverse complement strand
TGAATCGCCCAACAGGTGCGTTCAGCGTGCTTTCGGTGCCTTCAGGGGATGGGATGTGGTAGACTTATCAAAGGCGATGATCCGAGAGGCAGGTTCAGGAGGCGGAACGATACGGTTGGAGTTCCTATTCGCTTGGATTCCCCCTTTGTTGTTGCCCCACAAAATCTTACACTAATTTCCGATTGTGTAGCGTACCACCACAGGAAACTCCTTGCCTCCCTCCTCTCGGTTTTCAATGACATAAAGCCGTCGTCGGGTGTCAATACACACCGGCCTGAACGGAGACTCCCGCACGGCTGTCTTTTGTAGCCGCCCGTTTGGGCCATAATAGTCAATATACGCCGGCCGCGAATTCTCATCCCCAGGAGATATTGTTGTGACAATGAATGATCCGCCATCCAGACACAAAATCTTGTCGGACATCCACGGCACGAAGAACTCAACCCTCTCCGAGTCGCCTACCGCCGATACCCGAATATCTGGTACTTCCTCTTGAGTGGCCCGAGTTGGAATTGTCTCATACAACTCTCCGTCGTCCCCAAAAATAGAAACCTGAGGAGGTGATAGTTGCGAGTATAGTAAAACGCCGTTTGGATCGACGTCCACAAATCCGCCTCCGAATACTCGCTCCGCTCTGGTGTCTACATCTTGCCCCATTGCAAATGATCTTCCAAAAGCCTGCACTAGGGAATAGTCATCCCCAGAGAACTTGAATATGGTTTTCTGATGTAATACATCAATTGTGCTCAAGTAAATATACCCACGAGAGTCGACTGCGATTGACCGAACCGGCGCACCGAAGGTGTCCGTTTCCCGTCTAAAGCTCGTTATCGGTGTTCCGTCTTCGTCATAGACAGCCACCAATGATCCCGTGCCACCTATATAGACACGATTGTCGTGTCCAACTGCAATCGCCATCGGATCACGGAAGTCCCCTGGGCCTTCGCCTTGGCCGCCAAATGTCGACAGTAGTTCCCCCGAATCCGAAAACTTAACTACGCGGAAAAAGCCGCCGTCCAACACGAATATGTTGTTTTTCGAATCAACTGCAACATCTGCAATTCGGCCGAAAGTACCGTCTTCACTCTCTAAACCAAAAACGTGATCCTCAGCCAACTCAAGCTCTGATGGGAGCTCTAAGCTCGGTAACCGAGGGTGCTCGCTCGCCGCGCAAACAGTTGTGTTTCCTATTGTCAAGACAAATGAGACGAAAATCGAGTAGTACCTCAGACGAGTAGAATTTTTGTCCATATCAGCCCCCCCCATTCTTGAGTTTGGGAAGATCATACGGACACATTTAGCGCTGTCAAGAAAAAAACACCCATTGCCCCCACCTGGCGTGTCCTTTACGGTTCTGGAGGTTACCGGGTTCATGCTGGCATCGGTTCCTCGCGGAGTGTCGTTCGATGGGACGGACGGACCCGACTCGGTGATCGCGCCTCGAGCGGGACGTATTTGTACCGGATCGAGAACGGCGACCGTGTCTATACGGGCGAAGTGACCATGCTGAAGTGATATGGACAACCGCTCTGTGCCCGGCAATTCGCCGGGCACAGAGTCCGACGATCTGACACATCGGGTGAGGGAGAAAGCGATGAATGCCGGTTGCATGCGCCGAATGGTTGTCAATACTGCCATCTGCTTCCTTGTTTTTATCGCTAACACTGCAGGAGCGAGTGGCGACCTGTATATCTCTTGGAGTGACAGCGAGTACGTCGAAGTCCTGACCGTGAATGCTGACACGACGGCGACCTGCTACGTGCTGGTGCAGGATGATGGTGCTGAGTTCGTTGGGTACGAGTTCTGGATAATCTTGAGCGATGACTTGGAGGTGATCGCTCATCAGCCGGCGTTGTTGCACGCGGTCGACGCATTGACCACGCCGGACGAGTTCCACTCAGGGCCGAACTATGTCTTCCTCAGGTATCTGGATTGCGAATCTCTGGCCGGGTTGACCTGTGTCGCCACCATCGATGTCGCAATCAACGCAACCGAAGTTCAAGACAACCCGGGAACTTCTGGCTTGGTTCCGTTTGAATCGACGATCCCGCCGTCCATTTTTCTAAGCCTGATTCCGGAGAACTGCCTCGAGATCTCGGTCGATGATCCGTTCGAGACCTGGAGTGCGGCCATCGTGGTTGCCGACAAAGTGCCAGTTGACGCGTCGACGTGAAGTTCGATCAAGGCCTTGTTCTCCACGGTGGAGTAGGATCATAGCGGATGCTTGATAGTGCTGGTCTCAGAGCAGGGGATTGCTACTGCCAACTTGTAGCAGACTCATCGCTAGTCACCTCTTGTTGCTGGATCGGTACGCGGTGACCTTGCCCCCCTCACACACGATTGAACTCCCACCCCACCACCCTGCTCGCCTCGTGCGCCCGCCCCGCCCCGTATGTCCGGATCACCACGCGCAGATGATCGTTGAGCCGCGCGAGCCCCGACTCCGCGATTTCCGTCGCCTCGAGATAGGTCCAAGACGTTCCCGTCAACCCCGATTCCGTGTGGACCAGCGTGCCAAGCTCTCCGTAGACCAGGACGTCGTACTCGGTGCCCGGCTCGGATGAAGTGGTCTTGCCGGAGTCGACATAGCTCCAGGTCCCGAGCCGATTCCGGTGCGACCATGATACCGTCAGTTCGCCCGTGATTGACGCCGGATAGCTCTCCCCATTAAAGCGCACATCGGTCGGGCAGTAGACCTTCGCCGACCGCGCCGGCGTCGTGGCCACAACCTGCGACACCGGGCACGACGTGAACGGGAACTCGCTCTGGTTGTTGTAGGCCTGGAAGCGGATGTCGTTGTAGACGTTGATGGTCGGCGGCACCGGTCCGCGGATGTTCACGATCTGGCTGCCGTAGGAGATGAACCACACCCTCGTGCCGGCGGGAAACGCGGTCGGCGCGGTATCGAGGCAGCCTCGGGCGATGACCTGCAGCGTGATGTTGCTCTCCCCCTGCACTATGTTCTGGAACGCGATGAACTCCTCGACGCCGTCGTGGACGATCCAGGCGACGTTGGCGCCGAGGGAGAAGTCAGGCGCGCTGACCGATTCGATCAGGTCGGTGTCCAACCCCGACGCCACCACGATCTCGCTGGTCAACTCGTCGATCGCCGTACTGAGGACTCCTGACGGCGTGAAGAACGGAACGTCAACCGGTGGCGCCCATCCGCCTGCGCCGTCTGAGACGTAGGCCCGGTATCCGAGAGACACCCCAGTTACACCTGCTGCGGCGAGTGTGATGGCCAACTGCACGTCGGCCGCCAGGCTGCCGTAGTCCTTCACCGCTTCGTAGGGCGCGGCCAGCGCAACCTGGTCAGCCAGCGCCGGGACGTCGCCAGAAGGGTCCTGCCAGCCGGAGTCCGGCGGCGTTGAGTATCCCGTCCAGTCGACGGCGAACACATCCTCCATCGCTTCGATCTCGATCTTGCCCGAGTCGAGGCGGCCGGTGCCGACCCGGACCACCCGGCACACCATGCCGCTGATGCCCAACGGATCCCAGATGAGCTTGAACACCGCCCCGGGGCGAAACGCCCAGGCTGAGCGATCCGCTTCGATCGTGATCGTGGCTAAGGGATAGGCCAAGGCAGCGAGCGACCGGGCGGCCGCTTGCTGGGCGGTCGTCGAGTTGGAAAGCCCGCGGAGGGTGAGGTCCTGAAGCGAGACTTCACCGCCCTGGACCTCGATCCCGGCCAGGTCCTGGGCCTGAGCGGTCTTCTCGATGAATCCAGCGTCGCGGCTCACGTAGCCGATGCGCACGGAGTTCTTGAGGTCGCCCCATGACGGCCGAGCAAAGGACTTCACCGTGCACGAGTCCACATCTAGCACGGGGATTGTCTCGGGGGCGTAGTCGTTGCGGATGAGCCGAATCGTCAGAAGCCCGGTCGTGGGCTCGACGTAGATGACGCCGTCGATGTGGCGCAGGATCTCGAGCACGAGGTCCTTCGCTGTTGTGCCGCGGTCCTGCAGCATCGAAAGCCCGAGACCTTCGGTCGCCAGCGTCTGCCCCACCGAGCGGAACGCGGCCACATCCAGGAACCCCACCGGTAGCCCGAGGCCGTTCTCCGACGCCGGCGAGATCAGGATGTCGTAGATCATGGCAGCCGGGTTGGCGTCGCCGTCGATGTTCTCGGCTCCGCCGGTCAGGCCCAGGTCGTTGGGGCAGCGGCGGACCACGAAGGAGACGGCCTTGATGTAGGGACTCGTGCCCAGGTAGACGCGCCGGAACACGGCGTAGCAGACGCGCCGCCACGCAGGCAGGCTCTCTCCGATCCGGGCCTCGAGGTACGAGTCGGCGGGCTGGGTCGCGGTCCCACGGTAGACGTAGACGCTGCCCTGGACTCCGCCCTCTGAGTCCTCGCCGCCGAAGAAGCCAGGCGCGTTGATGCTGATCTGGGTGACGTCGGGCGTGTGGGCGTAGCCGGCCGGAGGGCGCCGATCGTCGAACCGGATCTGCAGGACCTCGTCGATCTCGCCGCTGCACAGCACCAGCTGGACGCCGAGGTAGTACTTGTAGCCCGTGGTGATCTCCTTCGAGGAGAACAGCCCCGTTTTGACCTTCTCCTTGATGGCCTGGATGCGCAGGTCGCCGTACCAGGTGACCATGGGTCCTGAGAGCTTGCAGGTGCCCCAGACGACAGGGATAGTCCTGCCCTCACCGATCGTGGGGAACTGGAAGTCGCCGAGGCTGGACGGTGTCGGCTTGTCGAACTGCGGCTTGGGGCGCAGGACCTCGTACAGGACCGTGCCGACGATGTAGACCAGGGCCATGATCCAGAAGGCCATCAGTCGATCCTCCCGGAGAAGGGGTTCCGGCCCGGCAGGCGCGACCAACCCAGATGGTTGATCAGGTTGCTGAACTTGTCCTGGCAGGTGGCCTCGAGGTGATCGCAGCCCCAGTAGGCCCAGACCTGATCGAGAGACGACAGCCCAGGCATCGGGGAGATCAGAGTGACGGTGTTTCCCTGGTGCTCGACGATGAAGCGGGTCTCACCGGTAGCGGATGCGAGGCGGCCACCGCGGAACCACTGGTCAGGGCGCAAGGCGAACCCGCTCGAGGTGACCGTCGCGCCCGAAACCGACGTGACCGTGACCTGATCGCGGCAGGCGCCAGGGTCGGCTCCGCAGGCCGCCGAGTAGAGCACATGGTTGCATGGCGTCTGCATGGCCAGGATCGGCACCGTGCGGGCCAGCATCGCCATCAGGCTCGCTCCGGTGAGGATGGCCTCGGACTCTTCGAAGCGGGCGCGGATCACCTTGCCGCTGAAGATTGTGACCGCGAGGGACTCCTCGCCGCGGTGAGCACGGTAGACGGTGACCCAGACCGGCGTGGACGGCAGGTCGCCGATGAACAGGGCGGCCACCGGGCTCGGGCGCGGCAGCGTCAAATCGATCGTCTCGCCGGTGTCCTCCTGGGAGAAGTCGAGCTCGCTGCGGGTGATGGCCTCAGGCGCGAACACTCCAGCGGGCAGCGTGATCGCCCGGTCGGCCGACGTATAGAGCCACAGGTTGCTTCCCTGGGCGAACCGAAAGCCCTCGACGGGTTGGCCCAGGTACCGGCTCTTCTCCCTGGCGTCGTAGGTCACAGCGGCGCCTCCAGGGGAAGCTCCCGGACGCGGATCGTCGCCTCGGCCACCTGGGGGCTCGGATAGGAGATCTCGATGCGGTCCTCGTCCATGCGGCAAAACTTCAGGAACGACAGCACAGTCTTGGTGCGGGTGTATTCGCGCTGGGCCACCGGGTCGAGGGTCAGGGTCTCGGTCTGGTAGTTCGCCACATCGATGGCGCCCGTGATCCTGCAGTAGTCCATGGTGCCGTCGCCGAGGGACCAGATGGCCAGGTGGCGCCTGGCTCCGGTCGTGCCCCACATCTGCTGCTTGTACCTGACCCACCAGATCGTGGCGCTGGACTGGTTCTGGGAGACGTCTTCGGCCAGGGCCAGGTCCCACTGGAAGCTGGGCAACCAGAACGGGACAGCGCGACCTCGGCGGGCGTCCAGGAACGTGCGCATGGCGGTGATCTCGTCGCGGCCGAAGGCCGTCCAGGTAAACGGCCGCGACGCCGCGGGGGCCGGGGCCTGCTCGTCGGCGATGCGCCGTCCGGTCTTGGAGCTCAGGAGCACGAACTTCCGCCTGAGGCGCTCCTCGAACGCTCCCACGCGGTTGTAGTTGAGTTCCAGGACGTCGTGGCCGAGGTAGCTCATGGCCGGAACCCATCGATGTCGAAGGTCAGCGAGGTGGACGCGATCGACAGGGCATCCCAGGTGATGCCCTCTTCGGCGGACAGGCGGCCGACCACGATGGGCAGGACGATGGTCGGCCCCGCGGTCCATGACTGGATGAGGCCAAAACTCAGGACCACCCGGTCCGGCAGGACGCTCTCGACGGTCTGGACCTCCCAGTGGTAGGGGTCGGTCCACAGCAGCACCATGCCGCCCGGCTCGAAGGGGATGTCGGAGGTGTCGCAGAACACGTCGTGGTCGTCCGCGCTCGCGTCCTGCAGGAGCCGGGTCTGGAACTGCCAGCGGCCGACGCCGAACGCCCGGGCCTGGTTGCCGAAGAGGATGGCGCCTGCCATCTGGGCATCGCGCAAGTCATCCAGGAGCGTCGCGTAGCGGATCGTGCCCACCGGCACGGTGCGCAGCTGGATGCGCTGTTCCATGCCGCGGTACGAGACGATGATGTCGGTCATGAACCCGAACGTCTCGCTCACAGGCTGCGCCCAGTTCGGCGGGAACGGGAACGGGATGAGCCGGAAGCCCAGGATGCGCAGGTTGGTGCCCAGCGGGTCGAGCCCAGTGAACACCCAGGTGATGAGGTTGTCGATCAGGGCATCGCCGTCGGTGAGGGCCTTGACCAGGTAGACCTCGGCGCGCGATGCAGGGAAGTGGGCCGGCAGGCCGAGGTGGTCGGTGACCTCGATCCCGGTGGGGCCATCGACGGTGATCTCCTCGAGGATCTGGGCGCGCTCGATGGCGGCGTTCCAGACCTCGACCTCGGCCTCCTGGTCCGATACCACCGCGCCGAGATCGATCCTGCGCGGGATCACGTGGACGCGGCCGAGCACGACATGGCCGTGGACGGGGGCCACGCCGCCGTCTTTATGCATCGCGACAGGACGCGGATCGGCCAGCGTAGTGCGGACGCCGACGTTCAACCCGACCCGCTGCAGGGGGCGCGTGCTGACCGGATCGAGGACGGCTGCTGCCAGATCGACCGAGAAGTCGGTCCCGGAGATCAGGTTCAAGGGGCTCGGGACGGTGATCGCCGTGGCCATCAGGCGGCCTTCCTGACGGCGAAGAGCGGGAACAGCATGTAGTTCTGGCCGCCCAACTGGTAGACGTCGCCGGCGCTGTAGCCGTGGCCCACGGCCTCGGTCCACAGCACGGTGGGCGGGTAGCCGATCGGCGCCCAACGGCCCTGGGGAACGGTCTCGACGAAGCAGTGCAACGGGAGCATGAGCGCCCCACCGAACGCACTCTGCAGCGTGCGCTCGCCGGGGCCTCCGGAGCCGTCGTCCCACAGGTACTGGTAGTTGACGTACTCGTCCTCTTCCATGCCGCCCTGGGCAGCCAGGCACTTGTTCAGGGCATCGCGCATGCGGCGGCCGGTCCAGCCGTAGCCCTCGTTCTCGTCCTTGCAGTCGCCGATCCAGCGGCCCGAGAACGTGGCCGCATCCACACGCACGAACGCCGTGCAATGGGTCAGGGCCGTCGAACCGCCCAGGGTCGAGTAGTCCTCGTCCGTGTGCGACATGGGCGGATAGGCGGTCAGGTCGATGCCTCGCCGGTTGCCGGTCAAGAGGTCGGCGGTCTCTGCGGTGTTCAGCC
>JAABTX010000101.1 GCA_011389655.1 Thioalkalivibrio sp. | reverse complement strand
GAGCGAGCCGGCTCGCGAACGCGCCGCCGGCTTGGCCTGGAGGGGCCTTTTCAGGTGCAAAAATGGCGTTCTAAGGCCCATGGCAGGTCCGTAATCGATGATAATCGTATATTTATCAGATCCTTGCCTTGGTCCGACCCCGGGGTCAGCCTGAGTGGCGCTCGATGTGCACGGCCAGCCAGATGCAGGGGGGATCGGCCGAGGTGCGAACCACGCCGTGCGGCGTGTGCGCGGGGATGAAGCAGTGATCGCCGGGTTTCAGGCACATGGCCTGGCCTTCGACCCGGAGTTCGGCCTCACCCTGCAGCAGACAGACCCATTCGTCCGCGGCCTGGTCATAGAGCGTCGGTTCCGGGCGGTCGCTGCTGACGATGCGCTCCAGGCGCACGTTGCGGCAGCGCAGGATCGCCTCGAAGGCCTCGCCGTCGCTCGGGGTCGGTAACGCGGCGAAGAGATTGCCGGGAATGATGCCGTCGAAATCGCTCATGAATTTCCTCGCTGGGCTGGTTGTCTAGACTCGGACATCCGGTGACTTTACTCATGGCGGGCGTGCCTCAGGTGTCTTTCTCTCCCAAATGGCTTTGTGCGATGGCTCTGGTCCTGGCAGCGGGCATGGTCCGGGCGGATTTCACCGTGGAGCTCGACGGTGGTGATCGTCTGGAGGTCCACGAAGCCGGTGCCCAGGGTCAGGGACCGCTGTTCCTGTGGCTGGTGAATCAGTATGGCGAACTGGAGACACCGAATGCGGTGATCCAGGTCCTGGCCGAGCGCGGCGCCACCGTCTGGCGCACGGATCTCCTGGAGTCCCTGCTGCTCCAGCGCAGCAGCGAGGCGATCCGAAATATGGACGGTACGGCCGTCGCGGCGCTGCTCGACGCCGCCGTGCGTTCGGGCCGCGGCCCCATCGTCCTGGTCACCTGCGACCGCATGAGCGTGCCGCTGCTGCGCGGGTTGCGGGCCTGGCAGGAGGGGGGCGGCGATACCACCGCCGTTGCCGGGGGGATCCTGCTGTTCCCCAACCTCTATCGCGGCACCCCGGTGGCCGGAGAAGAGCCCGAGCTGCTGGGCATCGTCGCCGCCACCAACATGCCGGTGGCCATCTTCCAGCCGGCGATGGGCAGCAACCGCGCCCGCCTCGGGGAGTTGCTTGAGACCCTTTACGCTGCCGGAAGCCCGGCGTATGCATGGATGATCGATCAGGTCCGGGACTACTACCTGCTGCATTCGGACGAGGCCGAAAACAAGGCCCTGGACACCACCACGGCGGGCGCCATGCCGCAGGAGGTGCGCCAGGCGATCATGGACACGCCGAACCAGCTGCTCGAGGCGGCGCGGCTGCTCGCCGCCGCCCCGCGCCCGACCGAGGTGGCGGCGCTCGACGAACGGGCGGAGACGCCGATTGCCCCGGCCTACGGCCTGATCGAACGCGAGCCACGGCCGGCTTCCGAGTACGCGCTTGTCGATGCCCGTGGCAACCGTCACGAACTCGCCGATAACCGGGGCCGGATCACCCTGGTCAACTTCTGGGCGACCTGGTGTCCGCCCTGCGTACACGAGATCCCCTCGATGAACCGCCTGGCCGCGGCCTACGACGAGCGGGAATTCGGGATCGTGTCCATCAACTACCGCGAGGAGCCCGAGCATATCCTGGAGTTCATGCGGGAGGTCGAGGTGGACTTTCCGGTGCTGATGGACCAGGACGGCCGGGTATCCGACGAATGGGGCGTCTTCGCCTTCCCGAGCTCCTTCATCCTCGACCGAGAGGGCCGGATCCGCTACTCGGTCAACACCGCCATCGAATGGGACACCGACGCCGTCCGCCAGGTCATCGACGCCCTCCGGGGTCGGACCAACGCAAGTAATTGGTATTAATGGATAATATGGTTAAAGATGCGGGCACTTTCGGCCTTAGAGCTGCGTTTTTGGGGGCGAAAATGCAGCTCTAAGGTGTCGAAGGCGTGCCCACCCCGCCCTTCCCTTGGCGCCTAACCCCATGCCGCGCGCCGCAATGGCTCAGGGGCTCCCATTTCCGGGCCGAAAATGGCTTTCGAGGGGCTGCCGGGCTCATAGAGCCGCGGTTTTGCCGCCAAAAACGGGCCTCTAAGGGTTCCTCGGCGCTGAAATTCGAGCTCTTTGCGCGTCTAATCAGTAGCTTGCCTTGGTCCGACCCCGGAGGGTTGTCTTGGCTTATCATTGGGGTGCCCGGGGCGACGGGTGGGCACGTTGCGGGTATACCGAAGGGGGCTTTCGCTGCGCTGTCCGTGGGTGTAGGTTCCCGTCCAGATCGTTTGGGAAATTCTGTCGAGGGAGCAGCGGTCAGAATGAACGAAGGGCAGCCATCTCCGGGATTCGATCTCCCGGCGCGGCCAGCGGCAACGGCGGACGGCGCGCCGGGTGCAACCCCGGCGCATCTTGCCGCGTGGCTCGAGCGGGTGTCGGCCGATGATCCGGCGGGATCGGCCAAGCGGGTGCTCGATACCGCCCGCATCCTGAACCGCACCCCGTTCGAACCTGCGGAGCTTCTGGAGCTGACCGGGCTGCTCGATGCGCGCGCAGCCGCGATCCTCGGCCGGATCGAAGGGCAAATGCGTGCGCTGCAGCCGCCGCTGGAAGGCGACGACAAACGGCTCGCGAAGACCCATGAGGAGCTCCTGCAGGAACTGGCGTTTGCCCAACTGCGACTCGTCGAGGAAGGCCTGGATCAGCGGCAGCCCTCCGCCCCCGACCCTGGTCGGGCGCTCCGCCGGGCCCTGGCGCTGACCGGAGGCCTGTGTCTGCACGGCTGGCGGCTGAACCAGTCGGAGCCGGAGGGGACATGGCACCGGATTCATCGCATGCTGGCGGTTGCGGAGGAGCTCGGCGTGGTCGCGGACCCGAGCGCCGAGGATGCGGCGGGGCTTGCGTTCGTTCCGGACAGCATCGACCGCGTTGCGGCCCGTATAGGCGTCCTGGCGTCCAGCCGGGGCCGCACGCTGCAGCCCGGGGAGATGGAAGCGCTGGCCCACTGGATCCAGTCGGTGCCGGTGCAGTGCACGGCGGTCACCGACCCCGGTACCATGCCCGACACCTCGTCCAGGCTCTGGATGTCGCTGGACAGCGACGAGCCACCGTCGCTCATCGCCGGCGCGCCGCCCGCGGGCGATGCCAACGCCCGCGTCATCGAGTTGCAGCCGGTCCTGGCGACACTGCGCGCCGCGCCGCCGAAGGCGGCACCTTCTGACCAGCAGGGCACGGAGCCCCTGGACAAGCGCCTGCGCAAGCGCTGGGCGGTCCCGCTCGCCACCCAGTTCAACGACGGGCCCGCCCACGCCGGCCCGCTCGTGGCGGTGACCGGGCTGTTCGAGAGCCATGCGCTGGTGCACGCCGACATCCACTGCAAGCGATCCCCCTCCGGCATGATGTCGGACATGATGCCGGGCGGCTTCTTTGCCGCATCGGTCGATGACCCGCTCGGGATACCGGACGTCTTCAAGGCCGGCCTCGGCTACCGCGAGGCACGGGATGCGATGGACGTCGGGGGCAACGCCCCTCCGGTCCTGCGGGAAGTGGAGTGGCTTTCGCCGAGGCGTTTTCAGCACCTGGTGGACACCTGGGAATCCGCCGCGCGCCAGGTTGATGAGCAAGCGGATGCCGATGACGAGCCAGCTGCAATCCACAATGCCAGTTTCGAGCTTGATGTCGGGCTGCACGCCAATGCCGAGGCCCGGCCAGCTGAAATCCGGGACGCCAGGCTCACCCCCGCCTGGCTCAGGAACGTCGGTGCCGGGAACGTCTCGCTGCTGCTCCAGGCCCCGACGCAGCGGCTCTACAGCGGCAGCCTGCTGGCGATCCGAATGGCGGACCAGGAGAAGATCCTGTGGAAGCTCGGCCTGATCCGCTGGCTACGCTTCGGGAACGATGGACATGTCTCTCTTGGCGCCGAGTACCTGGCGGATGCCTGCTGGCCGACCCGGCTGCATCTCATTGATTACGAGACGCCGGTCGATGTCGTCGAGCCTGGCTTCTTCTTCCGTGATCGCGGGCGCCCCGAGGTGGGTGTGCTCCTCTTCGCGCCCGATGCCTTTCACCGCGGAGCACACATCAGGTTCGACCTGTTCGGCAAGCCGTACACCGTGACGCTCAAGTCCATTCGTCGCATCAGCCACGCGCTGACCCTGGGGGAGTTCCCCAACCCCTTGCGATCCCGATAGAGGATCGGACCCGGTAACGGGAAAATGCACGCAAAAGGTGAGTGTCCGGGGCTCCTGGAAATAGATCGGTCCCCGTTTTGCTTGTTCACACTGGTGCGCGCTTCTACAATCTAGACAGATCATCTAGACAGGTAGAAATCATGACCGAGCCCACATGGTCTCTTCAGGACGCCAAGAATCGTTTCAGTGCGGTCGTTGATGCCGCCCAGCGCGGTGAGCCGCAGTGGGTAACGCGACGCGGCAGACGGGTGGGCGTCGTTCTCTCGGCCGAGGTCTTCGAGCGTCTGCGGCGCCTGGAGAAGGCGGCGGCACCTCCGTTCAACAAGCTGCTGCTCGAGCTGCCACAGGACGATCAACCGTTCGAGCGGGTGCCCCTGCGGCAGCGCGATGTCGACTTCTGATGTATCTGCTGGACACCGTTGTTCTCTCGGAACTCCGCCGTCGTGAGCGCGATCCCGGGGTGGTGCATTGGATTGCAGGTCAGCGCCCCTCCGATCTGTTTCTCAGCGTGGTCACGATTGGTGAGATCGAACGTGGCATTCAGCTCCAGCAGACCAGGAACGCTGAGTTCGCGAACAACCTGACCGCCTGGCTGGACAGGATCCTTCGCCTGTATGCGGATCGCATTCTCGGAATTGAGACGGAAGTCGCTCGCCGCCGGGGGCGTTTCTCGGCGGCGATCGGCCACGATGGTGCCGACCTGCTGATTGCCGCGACGGCTCAGGAGCATGGACTGACCGTCGTGACACGCCATGTTCGGCACTTCGAGCCCACCGGCGTCGCTGTTCTCAACCCATGGAACACTCGCGCCAAGGGCTCTGTCTGACGCGGCACGGACCCCGGATCAAGTCCGGGGTGACGCTTTCGGGTCATCCTGGCTGGTGCGCCCGGTTCCCACCACATCCTCCACACGATCCGCGCTCAGCACCTGTTCGGACCAGTGGACGAAGAGGAGGCTGTCCCCTAGTCTGCAGGCTTGGAGGACACAGCGCATTTCCGGCAGATGCTGGTCGAACGCGGGATCCCGGCTGAATGGGCCGATCGCGCCACGGAATTTCCCGACCGCACCGAGGACAAAGGCGACGGGACTCGGCATTTCATCAAGCAGATTCCCGAGAGCGGCGGACGTTGGCTCACAGTTGTCGTGAATGTCGCATCGCAGTGACGCCCTCGAAACGCATAACGGTCTTTCTCGATCGCAGACTGAGTCGACAGACATGAAAATCAAGTTGGATAGGGATGTGGATGCACTGTATTTCCGGTTGGACGAATCCCGAATTGTCGATTCGGAAGAAGTGCGGCCGGGGGTCATTCTGGACTACGACGAGAACGATCAGGTCGTTGGGATCGAGTTCTTGAATGTGTCTTCTCGGGTAGCCGAAGGGGAACTCGCCCTCATGCGATTCCAGACGGCCTGAACGCCCAAGTCCCGTCATCGCCGCCTGAGGGGCGAGCAAAGTGGGTGCCCCGGAGTTTTCCGCATGTCCCGGTTTCCCCAAGAGTACTCGGGGACGAGACCTGGGACGCGGCCGGGTAGTAAACTTCGGAACGCCGGATCGGGAACGCGCATGCATCCAGTCGTCCAGAAACATCGAAAGGAGCTTAAGGCCTTGGCCTCGCGCTATGGGTTACGGAGCGTGCACGTGTTCGGGTCTATGGCTAGGGGTGATGCTGACATGAACAGCGATGTCGATCTCTTGGTGGATGCGCCCCCAGGGACGTCCGCGTTCGTGCTCGGGGCCATGCTCATGGATGCCCAGGACTTGCTCGGCAGGCGGGTGGATATCGTTACGAGATCGGCGCTGAACCCTGCCCTGCGTGAACGCGTGCTCTGCGAAGCAGAGCTCTTGTAATCGGCTGGGGCGGTCGCCAGAACAACTTTGATACCGGATCGCGCAACAGACCATGTCTATGTCGAGCACATGCTCGATTGTATTGCCCGGGTGGAGGAATACACTCAGCTCCAACGAGACCGGTTCTTTGGCTCACGGCTGATACAGGACGCGGTCGTTCGGAATCTCCAAGTGCTGGCGGAGTCGAGTCAGCGGCTGTCGCAGGAGGCCAAATCTGTGGAAGCGAAAATCCCCTGGAGGGCGATTGCTGGTTTCCGCAATATCGTCGTACACGATTATCTTGGCCTCGATATGGAGACGATCTGGACTGTGGTGGAGGTTGAGTTGCCGCCCCTCCGGGCCGCTCTCGAGCGCCTGCGCGAATGAGGTGCTGAAGGCACCGGTCCGTCGGCGTGTATCCGTTGAACAAAATGGCTGTTACGGCGCATCCCTCCGGGCCTGAAGGGTTGGTCAGGCCGCCCGCCTCTCGAACAGCGCACGCGCAGCCCCCATCCCGCGCAGATACCGCGCCTGACGGGCCGCGCAGAGATCGGTGATGTGCGCCGGCGTGCCAATGGCGTTGCCGAACTGGCGCAGCATCCGGCCCGCGGTGGCGACGAACTGCTCGGGGTCGATCGCGAGCCGTTCCAGCAGCCTCGGGGTTTCGCCGGGGATGTAGCCGCGCTTGTCCTCGCGGATCACTCGGCCGGTGGCATCCACCAGTTCCAGGTAGTCGTCGAAGGCGAAGGGAATCGCCGCCGCCATGCGGCCGGTGGCATCGAAGGGCATGAGCGGTGCGTGGGGGCGGGGCGTTCAGGTGGGATTCCAGCCGCTGGAATCGCTGTCGGCGCGCTGGAACGGCGGGTTCTCCAGCTTCAGGCGACGCGCTCAACCTGCCGCACGGTCAGCAAGTCTGCATCGCCCACCTCGCGCAGATCCGAAATCGCCAGCTCCACCAGCGCCTGAGTACGCCCGGAAGCACGGACGAACTCAACGTCCGCAGCCGTGTCGCCATACAGTTCGACAACCGTCCCCAGATCACCGGCAGCCAGACCGTGCTCAGGTAAATCTCGCTGCAGAATGACCACATCCAGCAGATTCAGCGTCATGTCCTGTCTCCTGGCATTGCTGTCACCAAGCGCGCCGTCTTCGAGTGTTCCAACACGATCCAGACGGTCAGAACGGTCGCGCTTCTTCCGTTTGGCCCAGTCAGACTATCAGATACGAGATACTTGCTTCCATGGTCGCTGGGCAATGGGCCAGTCACCATACCATCGCGCCCAAGACAGAGAAGGGAGGTTTTCAATTCGGGCCAGTTTTCCTCCGTAAAACCCAGCGATCGAAAAAACCGCGCCTTGAACCGCCCGACGGGATGGCTGCTACTCAGCAGATAGTCCCTGACCTTCGCGTCCTCCACATGCAAGGCCTCAAGCTTCATGCCCTTCATCTCTCATGCAAACCTCGATCAATCCCGACAACCTCCGCGGAAACCCCGGCAGATAAGGGACTATCCGCTCCAACACTGGCGTCAGGCCCGAGTTGGCAGATCTGCCAGTACGATCTGCGGTTGCGAACGATCTGATTGTCGAATGGGGCTCTTCGCCCCAAAAAACGCTCCCGCACGCCGCGAGGCGCCGTTTATCCTGGATTCACGAGCCTCTGATGACGCTGACTGGGTAAGCGCAGCAAACGGCTGCCAAGCACCCGTGCCAAACGCGAACGAACTGACCAGGTGCGTCGAACTGATGGTCGATCAAGCCGCCTCGCGCTCAAACAGCGCGCGAGCGGCCCCCATGCCGCGCAGGAAGGCGACGTTGCGCGCCACGCAGTGCGCC
>JAABTX010000100.1 GCA_011389655.1 Thioalkalivibrio sp. | reverse complement strand
CTCGGGGAGGGCCGGGACAGGCGCCGGCGGGTGGTGCGGCTTGGCCGCGCAATCCGTCATTATATACGATTGCGCGACATGAAGTGGCCCCGACCCCGGTCCCCGGTGGGAACGGCTTTCGTGCGAGCGGCTTCCGTGGGAGCGGCTTCCGTGGGAGCGGCTTCCAGCCGCGATGCCCGGCCCCGATCGCGCCTGGGAAGGCGCTCCCACGCCCCCCAGCCTGTGGGAGCGGCTTCCAGCCGCGATGCCCACGGCCGATCGCGCCTGGGAAGGCGCTCCCACGCCCCCCCAGCCTGTGGGAGCGGCTTCCAGCCGCGATGCCCGATCCCCGGTCGCGCCCCGGCCGTCGCGGTCAGTTCGCGTGGTAGCTGACGATGCGATCGACCTCGTTCCTGGATCCGAGGATCACCGGGACGCGCTGGTGCACGTCCTGCGGCACCATGTCCAGGATCCGCTCGCGGCCGGTGGTGGAGGTGCCGCCGGCCTGCTCGATGATCAGGCTCATCGGATTGGCCTCGTACATCAGGCGCAGCTTGCCGCCCTGATTCTGTGCCTTCATCTTCTCGTCCACCGGGTACATGAATACGCCGCCGCGCGTCAGAATGCGGTGCACCTCCGCGACCATGGAGGCGATCCAGCGCATGTTGAAATCCTTGCCGCGCGGGCCCTCCTTTCCGGCCAGGCATTCATCCACGTAGCGCTTCACGGGCTCCTCCCAGAACCGGCTGTTGGAGGCATTGATCGCGAACTCGCTGGTATCGGCGGGGATCTTAACGTCTTCGTGCGTCAACAGGAATTCACCGAAGTCCTTGTCCAGGGTGAACATCTGCACGCCGCGCTGCGGGGTGGCGAAGACCATCATGGTCGAGGGTCCGTACAGGCAGTAGCCTGCGGCGCACTGCCGGGCACCGGGCTTGAGGAAGTCCTCGGGAGTGGGACGGGTCACCCCCTCGGGCGCCTTGATGATGGAGAAGATGGTGCCCACGGAGACGTTCACGTCGATGTTCGAGGAACCGTCCAGCGGGTCGAACAGCACCAGATAGTGGCCGCGCGGCGCATCCGCGGGGAGCTGGTAGATCTCGTCCATCTCTTCGGAGGCCAGACCAGCGACGTGCCCGTTGTGCGCGAGCGCCTCGATGAAGACCTCGTTGGTGATCACGTCGAGCTTCTTCTGCGTCTCGCCCTGGACGTTCTCGGAACCGGCCGAACCGAGCACCCCGATCAGATCGCCCTTGTCCACGAGGCCCGAGATCTTCTTGCAGGCAACCGCGATGTCGTTCAGGAGACCGGTGAATTCCCCGGTCGCCCCCTGGATCTGGCGCTGCGTTTCGATGATGTAGTTGGTGAGAGTGGTACCGATATGCATGATGGTCTTCCTGGCTGGCCTGATGGATGGCGGGCGATGCTGGTGCAGACCCTGCCCGATCCTGGTGCGGCGCCAGCCGTACAGGGCGGTGCCCCGGATTGCGCCACCCATCCGCGTTTGCATGACGGGGCGGGGCAACACAGAATCGGCGACCAGCGCCCTGTGTGCTGAATCCGCCATGACTGCGGTTCCGGCATCGGCGTCCCGGCGAGGGCTGCGCCGGGGCATCATCCCGGCTGCAACGGCAATATATTAGCAAAGGCTGTCAGGAGTTATCGCTGGTACCGTTTCTGCATGAACGCCGTGTCTGGGGCGCGCCGTCGTCATCAAGGGAGGAAGCAATGCCGAAGAATGCGCTGTACGCCCAGTCCGGCGGGGTCACCGCGGTGATCAACGCGAGCGCCTGGGGCGTCATCGAGGCCGTACGGGCGCACCCGGCACACTTCGGCACCTGCTACGCCGCACGTGACGGCATCCTCGGGGTGCTGAACGAGGAGATCTTCGATCTGGATCAGGAAGACCCGCTGACCCTCGCGGCACTGCGGCACACGCCGGGCGGCGCCTTCGGCTCCTGCCGTTTCGACCTGGGCGATCCGGAGCGCGACCCGAGGCAGTACGAACGGCTGGTCGAGGTCTTCCGCGCCCACGACATCGGCTTCTTCTTCTACAACGGCGGCGGCGGCTCGATGGACACCGCGCTGAAGGTCGCGCGCATCAGCGATCTGATGGGGTACCCGATTACTGCGGTCGGTGTGCCCAAGACCATCGACAACGACCTCGACGCCACCGATACCAGCCCGGGTTTCGGGTCCGCGGCCAAGTTCATCGCGACCGTGGTGCGCGAGGCCAGCCTCGACGTGGAGTCGATGCACACGAGCTCGACCAAGGTCTTCATCCTCGAGGTGATGGGTCGGCATGCGGGCTGGCTCGCGGCTGCGGCGTCGCTGGCCCAGGAATACGACGGCCAGCCGCCGATGCTCATTCTCTTTGCGGAGGTGCCCTTCGACGAGGCGGACTTCCTGAACAACCTGCAGCTGGTGATCGAGCGCTACGGCTACTGCGTGGTGGTGGTCTCGGAGGGCCTGAAGCACGCGGACGGTTCGCTGTTCGCCGTGGCCCAGAGCCACGACGTCTATGCCTATACCCAGCTGGGCGGCGCCGCGCCGCGGCTCGCGGAGATGATCAAGAGGGGCACCGGCTACAAGCTGCATTGGTCGGTGGTGGATTACATCCAGCGGGCTGCTCGCCACCTGGTCTCGCGCGCCGACGTGCAGCAGGCCTACGCAGTGGGCAAGGCGGCCGTGGAGGGCGTGGTGGCCGGCTACCACAGCTTCATGCCGGTGATCCTGCGCCAGTCCAGCGTTCCCTACCGCTGGACGATCAGCCGGGTGCCGCTGGAACGGGTCGCGAACATCGAGCGGGGCATGCCCCCGGAATTCATCGCGCCGGACGGATACGGAATCACGCAGGCCTGCCGCGACTACCTGCGGCCCCTGATCGAGGGCGAGGACTACCCGCCGTTCGAGCACGGCCTCCCCTGCTACTCGCGCATCCGCGGGATGCTCCTGCCCAAGCGCTGTCCTGAGTTCACAGTCAACGACGACTGACGGTCTTCGCTCCGATCGGTACGCTCGGGTTCCCCGGGGGTGGGGGGGCGGCGTCCCCCGGGGACAGATTTATACATCTGTCCCCTTTCTGCTCTTTCTGCTCTCATTGCCGGGCGCCGGTGCCTTTATGCGCCGCCGGGTTTGGTTCAAGATACCGTCCGGGTGCCATCGGCCAGCCGGGATCGCGTCGTCCGGGCCGGGGTGCAGCCCAGCGTGCCCGATTCCACCAGAGGAGACCCTGATGAAGGCAAGCCAACACCCCCCGAAGGCCCTGGCCCTTCTGTTCGCGCTGCTGTTGACCCTGCTGCCGGCCACCCCGCTGATGGCGGGCATGCTGGACACCGGCGCGCTGCTGCACGCCGCGAACGCGAATGCCGAGCGCGCGATGCTGGTCGAGCGCCTCGGTAGCGGGGAGGTCCGGGACACGCTGGCCCGCCTGGGCGTGGATCCCGCGGATGCCGAGGCCCGTGTGGCGCGCCTGACCGACCGCGAGGTCGCCGACCTGAGCGCGCGCCTCGAGCAGCTGCCCGCCGGTGGCGCCAGCACCCTGGAGGTCGTGCTGATCGTATTCCTGGTCTTCGTGATCACGGATGCGATCGGGCTCACGAATATCTTCGCCTTCGTGCAACCCTCACGCTGACCGGTGTTCCGGCAGTCAATACCGTTCCGTCGCCGGTATCCGCGGCTGGCCGCGAGGCTGCTCCTGCTCGGGCTGGTCGTCGCATTCCTGTCGGCCTGCGCCACCGCGCCCCAGAGCAGCCGCCTCGCGACGGCCCCTCCGGCGGAGCTGCCGGAGCGGGTGGAGCTGGCCGAGGTCGCGTTCTTCCCGCAGGAGCAATACCAGTGCGGGCCCGCTGCGCTGGCGACGGTGCTGGACTGGCAGGGACTCGGCGTCGATCCCGACGATCTCGTGTCCGAGGTCTACGTTCCGGAGCGCCAGGGCAGTCTCCAGGCGGAAATGCGCGCCGCGGCCCGGGCTCGGGGGCTGGTGGCCTACCGGCTGCGGCCGGAGCTTGACGATGTCCTCGCGGAGGTCGCCGCGGGCAATCCGGTCCTGGTGTTCCAGAACCTCGGGCTCGGGTTCGCGCCACGCTGGCACTACGCGGTGGTGATCGGCTACGACCTCGAGGCAGCGGAGCTGGTGCTGCGCAGCGGCACCATCGAGCGCCACGTGAACGAGTTGTCCCGGTTCGAGCGGACCTGGGCGCGCGGCGAGCGCTGGGCCTTCGTCGCGGTCCCGCCGGAGCAGCCCGCCGCGACCGCGGAGCCGCTGTCCTGGTTGCGTGCGGTGCACGAGCTCGAGCAGACCGGCAGGCTGGACGCCGCCCGCACCGGCTACCGGGCGGCAATCGAGCGCTGGCCCGACCAGCATATCGGCTATCTCGGACTGGCCAATGCCCACTTCGCCGCGGGCGGCTTCGAGCCGGCGGAGAGCGCCCTGCGCGAGCTGTTGCAGCGCCAGCCGGAGCGGCACGAGGCGTGGAACAATCTCGCCCACGTGCTCGCTGCCCGCCAGTGCGGGCCCCAGGCCCGCCAGGCGGCCGACTGCGCGGTGGCGCTGGCGCCCCAGGCGCCGGTCTACGAGCGCACCGCACGCACCATGGCCACCGCAGAGGCCGCCGGTGCCGACTGCCGGCCGGCGCCGCCCTGTCCCGCCTACGGCCTGCGCGTGGAGCGGCCAGCCCGATAACTGTCATTGCGCACGGGCGCCTCCCCGGGTCTTGAAAGAAGGCCGTAGGGTGGGCAAAACGAAGTGTGCCCACCACGGACCGACATGGCCGGGGATGGTGGGCGCGCTGCGCTTGGCCCACCCTGCGCCGAAGGGCGGCTGGCGCCCGGGGGCGCCGCGTCAGCCGCCCGTGCGGCGCTGGAGCACGGCGTCGGCGTGCTTCAGCACCATGCCGAGGTTGGCCTTCTCCACCTGGGTGACCAGCGGATCCTGCTCGACCGCCGCGCGCAGATGCGCCTGTAGCTGGCGGAGCTCATCGAGCGTGATCGTCTCGAGGCTGAACCCGCTGCCATAGCGGACCTCGAGCGCGTCCCAGTAATCCGCCAGTGGCGGGCGGTAGTCGTCCTGCATGCATTTCCCCCGAGCCTGTGGCGTGCCGTCGCCGGTCTGTCCGCCTGAGTGATTTCGGTTAAGCTACCGATCGCGGCGATACCCGCCGCGAACGCCGTCTACGTCAGCCTCTCATCCTACCTGCCCTATGCACCTCACCGCGATCTACCCCGGGACCTTCGATCCCATCACCCATGGGCACGCCGATATCGTGCGCCGGGCCTCGCAGCTGTTCGGGCGCATCGTGGTTGCGGTCGCGGAGAGCCCGCAGAAGGAGCCGTCCTTCTCTCTGGAGGAGCGGGTCTCGCTCGCCAGGGCGGCGCTCTCGGATCTCGGCAACGTCGAGGTCCTCGGCTTCGGCAATCTGCTCGCGAGCTTCGCCCGGGAGCAGGGCGCCGCCGTGATCCTCCGGGGGCTGCGCGCGATCTCCGACTTCGAACACGAATTCCAGCTTGCCGCGATGAACCGCCAGCTGGCCCCGGAGGTGGAGACCATGTTCCTGACGCCGGCGGAGGAATACAGCTTCGTGTCCTCCAGTCTGGTGCGGGAAATCGCCCGACTTGGCGGAGACGTCTCAAACTTCGTGAGCCCCGCGGCCGTGCGGGCCCTGACGGAACGCTACGCCGACAGCTGACCGGCCGCGCCGCACGCCGTCGACAACCGATCCCGAGGTGCATCCATGGCCCTGATGATTACCGACGAATGCATCAACTGCGATGTCTGCGAGCCCGAGTGCCCGAATGGCGCGATCTCGCCCGGCGACGAGATCTACGTAATCGATCCCGCGCTGTGCACCGAATGTGTGGGCCACTACGATGAGCCGCAGTGCCAGCAGGTGTGCCCGGTCGACTGCATTCCCCTGGACCCCGATCACGAGGAGACGCGGGAAGAGCTCATGGCCAAGTACGAACGACTGACCGCGGACTGAGCGGCCGATGATTCACCGGCGCCCGGGCTGACCTCCCGATGATTGACCCCTCGCCGCTCGGGCGCGCGTGGCTCGCGCCCCGCCTCTCGCTGTTTTTCGCGCTGCTGCTGTTCGCGGGCCAGTCGCTGCAGGCCGGTCCCGGCCAGCACGCCGTTGCATCGGCCCACCCGCTGGCGACCGAGGCCGGAGAGGAGATCCTCGCCGCCGGGGGCAACGCCTTCGATGCCGCGGTGGCCATCACTGCCGCCCTCGGCGTGGTCGAACCGCAGGGCTCGGGACTGGGGGGCGGGGGATTCTTCCTTCTGCACCGGTCCGACGACGCCCATTCGGTGATGGTGGATGCGCGCGAGATGGCGCCGGCCGCGGCGCACCCGGACCTCTATCGGGACGCGGATGGCGAGGTGATTCCGGGACTGTCGCTGGACGGTCCGCTTGCCGCGGCGATTCCCGGCATGCCGGCCGCGCTGGAACACCTGGCCACGCACTACGGAAGGTTGAGCCTCGAGGAGAGCCTCGCGCCCGGGATCCGGCTGGCCGAGGACGGCTTTCCGGTGGATGCCGCCTTCCTGCAGATGGCCGGCTTCCGCCTGCCGGCGCTGCATGACGGGGCCGATGCGGCCCGTGTCTTTCTCCGGGGCGGGGACCTGCCGGAGGAGGGCGAATCCATCGCGCAGCCCGATCTCGGGGCCACGCTGAGACAACTGGCCGATCGCGGCCGGGCGGGCTTCTACCGGGGCGAGATCGCGCAGCGCCTGGTCGAGGGCGTGCGTGCGGCCGGCGGCATCTGGACCCTGGAAGATCTCGCGGACTACGAGCTCGTGGAACGTGAACCGGTGGTGCTGCACTATCACGGGGCGCGGATCGTCAGCGCATCGCCGCCGTCCTCGGGCGGCGTTGCGATCGGGCAGATGCTGAACATCCTCGCCGCGGGGGGAGACGGTCATGGCGACGACGAGGCCCAGCGGGTGCATATGCTGGTCGAGGCCATGCGCAGGGCCTACCGCGACCGGGCCCTTTACCTGGGCGACCCCGATCACGTGGATATTCCGGTCGCGCGTCTCCTCTCCGGGGACTACGCCTCCAGGTTGCGCGCGGACATCGACCCCGACCGTGCCACGCCCAGCTCCGCGCTGCCGCTGGACGCCGACGCGGTACCCGGCCCAGAAGCGCCCGCCGCGGACCGCGAGAGCGCGCAGACGACCCACTTCTCGGTGATGGATGCCGCCGGAAACCGGGTCGCGGCGACCATCACGCTCAACTATCCCTTCGGTTCGGGATTCATGCCGCCGGGCACCGGCGTGCTGCTGAACAACGAGATGGACGACTTCGCCGCCCGTCCCGGGGAGCCCAACGCCTACGGGCTGATCGGCTTCGAGGCGAACGCGATCCATCCCCGGCGCAGGCCGCTGTCGAGCATGAGCCCGACCTTCGTGGAGACCGAGGACCGGATTGCGGTGCTCGGAACACCCGGAGGCAGCCGCATCATCACCATGGTGTTGCAGGGCATCCTGGCCATCCTGGACGGTGCCGATGCCGAAGAGGTGGTGCGGTCCCGCCGCTTCCACCACCAGTACCTGCCGGATGAGATCGAGTACGAGACCACAGCGCTGGACCCCAGGGTGCAAGTCGAACTCGCCCGCCGTGGCCACACGCTGTCGCCGCAGCTGAGCCCCTTCGGCGATATGCAGGCGATCATCTGGGACCGCGCCCACGACCGCCTCGAGGCGGCATCCGATCCGCGCGGCAACGGATCCGCGGTCGTGTTCACGCCCGCGCCCGGTCGCTGAACACCACTCCCGGCTTGGTGGGCACACTTCGTTTTGCCCACCCTACCCCCCGGTAGGGTGGGCCAAGCGCAGCGGGCCCACCACAGCCCCCGCCCGCATCCACCCCCACCCCGGTAGGGTGGGCCAAGCGCAG
>JAABTX010000099.1 GCA_011389655.1 Thioalkalivibrio sp. | reverse complement strand
CCTCTTTCTATCACCCTCGTGGAAGCGGCCCGCGTGGGAGCGGCCCTTCTGGAAGCGGCCTCTGTGGGAGCGGCCTCTGGCCGCGATTGGCCCCGGGCACCCCGCTCACCGCCGGATCGCGGCTGGAAGCCGCTCCTACGACCCAAGACCACCCCCGGCCCTTGCGCAAGCGGCCCTCGTGGAAGCGGCCCTCGTGGGAGCGGCCTCTGGCCGCGATTGGCCCCGGGCACCCCGCTCACCGCCGGATCGCGGCTGGAAGCCGCTCCCACGACCCAAGACCACCCCCGCTACCGCCCCCGGTGATCCCACTCCAGCGCCCACAGCCCCAGGCGCTCGTACACCGCCCGCTCGGTCTTGCGCAGGGCGCCCGAAGACGGCACCCAGTACGACAGCCGGTCCGGGCCGTCGCGGCCGGTGAGAAAATGCGTCGGTGACACAATCGGCGCCAGCCCCACCCGCTCGAAATGGCGCACCGCGCGCGGCATGTGCGAGGCCGACGTCACCAGCACGAAGCGCGCCTCGGTGTCCAGAAAATCGCGCACCGCGTACGCCTCCTGGGCGGTGTCCGTGGGCGTATCGAGCACCACGATGCGCGCGGTGGGCACGCCCAGATCCCGCGCGGCCGCGGCGTAACCCTGCGCCACCGGCAACTCCCCGGCTCGGCGGCTCGCACCCGTCACCACCAGCTTCGCCTCCGGCAGCCCCTGCAGCAGCCGCAGCCCCTCCATCAGCCGGTGCACCGAGCTGTCGTTGAGTCGCGTTCCCGCAGGCCAGTCCGCCTCCGGCTCCCAGCCTGCGCCCAGCACCACCACCGCCGCGATGTCCTCCAGCGCCTCGACCTCCAGCACCGGTGCGTACGCCTGCTCCAGCGGCGCCAACAGCCGATCCGCCACCGGGCTCCATGCCGCCAGAAACAGCACCAGGAACCCCGCAAACATCGCGACGAACCCGGTCCGCCGCAGCCCCCGGGCCGCGATCCACGCCCCGAGCAGCACCAGCAGCAGGGCCACGGGCAGCGGCATCAGCAGCGTGCCCACCAGCGATTTCAACAATCCAAACACGATTCAAAGACCCCCTGTAGGAGCGAGCCTGCTCGCGAATGCGCCGCAGGCGCGGCTGAGCTGGGTGCCGTACCCAACGCCGATTCGCGTGCGAGGCACGCTCCTACAACACCAAAGCACCGCCCTCCTGTAGGAGCGAGCCTGCTCGCGAACGCGCCGCAGGCGCGGCTGAGGCGGGTGCCGCACCCAACGCCGATTCGCGTGCGAGGCACGCTCCTACAACACCAAAGCACCGCCCCCTGTAGGAGCGAGCCTGCTCGCGAACGCGCCGCAGGCGCGGCTGAGGCGGGTGCCGCACCCAACGCCGATTCGCGTGCGAGGCACGCTCCTACAACACCGAAGCCCCGCCCTCCTGTAGGAGCGAGCCTGCTCGCGAACGCGCCGCAGGCGCGCTGAACGCCGGGACGCACAAACCCCGATTCGCGTGCGAGGCACGCTCCTACAACACCGAAGCACCGCCCTTCTGTAGGGGGCAGAAAATAAATCTGTCCCCATTTTCGCCTCCGCACGTGGGAGGTGCGCTGCTGCGGGATCAATTCTTTCGGCGGGCCTTGGCGCGGAGCGTGTGGCCCGGGGGGGCGTCGGCCTTGGTTTCGGGGGCGATCTCCCGGAACTCGACCAGCGACCGGGGGCGCGGGCCGGTGTCCTCGGGCTCCGGCGTCGGGCCGGTCATGTCCGGGCCGAACACCCCGTAGCTCAGCATGTCCTCCAGGACCTCTTCCACCAGCTCGGCGGTAATGATTTCCGCCTGATTGGAGTAGCCGTAGACCAGCGACCGGTCGCAGAGGACATTGATCTTGCGCGGCCGACCCTCGCTTGCTTCGGCGATGCGCGCCATGGCCCCCTCGTCGAACAGCATCGCCTCGCGCCCGGCGACCCGGAGCCGGTGGCGAATATACTCCGGCACCTCGGCGGCGGTCAGCGACCCGATGTGGAAGTCCGCGGCCACCCGCTGCGCGAACTGCTGCATGTCGGGGTGGCACAGCAGCTCCCGCAGCTGCGGTTGGCCGACCAGCACCATCTGCAGCAGCTGGTTCTTGTCGACATTCACGTTCGACAGCATGCGCAGCTCCTCGAGCGTGGCGCTGCCGAGATTCTGGGCCTCGTCGATGATCAGGATCGTGCGTCGTTTCTTCCTGTACTCCGCGACCAGAAAGCGCTGCAGCTGGTCAAACAGGGCCACCTTCTTCGTCGCCTCGTACGGCTGCCCGAACGACAGCAACACCCACTCGAGCAGCTCGCTGATGTCCTGGTGGGTGTTGGAGATCAGCCCCACCGTCACACCCTTGCCGAACTTGCCCAGCAGGTGCCGGATCAGCGTGGTCTTGCCACAGCCCACCTCCCCGGTGATCACGGTGAAGCCCGCCCGGTGCGCCACGCCGTATTCCAGCATGGTGTAGGCGAGCCGGTGCCGCCGTCCGAAATAGAGGTAGGACGGATCCGGCTGGATCGAGAAGGGCCGCTCGCTCAGGTTGTAGAAGGCTTCGTACATTCGGCAGGGATCACCTCACGCGCCATGGCGCCTGATCAAGAATATTAACAGTAACGAATGTTCGGTTCGCGCGCGGGCCCAGGGGGCCGCGCCGGTTCCGGCGACTATCCGGCCCGGTGCCGGCGCCCCCCGCACGAAGAACACCGCCCGGTCACAACAGATAGCGGCGTCGCGAGCACATCCTTGACCCAGGCGCTCATGTTCCGCGTGACTCGGTGCAGGGCCGTTCGAGGCCCACCACCGGCGGCTTGCTGCGCAGCGCCACGTCGTCCTCGATCTCCCGATCTTCGGGTTCCGACAGCTCCAGGAAGGGACTAACCTCCGGAAGCACCACCAGCTTCACGCCGTGCCGCCAGCACCAGCTCTGCAGACGATCGCGCTTGTGGGTCTCGGGTACGAAGGTCAGCCATATCTGGTTGATCCGGTGCACCTGGTACACCGTGTCGAGGTCCCGCTCGGCGCCGAGAATCGGCCAGTTGGCCACGGTCTGTCCGGCGATGCGGTCGTCCAGAAAGCCCAGCACCCGCGTTCCCGGGAAGCCCTGTTCCAGGAGCGAAAGCAACGCCGTACCGCGGTGCCCGGCCCCGTAGACCGCGAGCCGCGCCTGTCCCTGTCTGTCCCTGCCGCGCCGCAGCCGCCGCACCCGCTGGCGCTGCGCCACGCGCACACCAACCGACATCACCACCGCCAGCAGCAGCGCCAGCGGCAACAGCCCGACGGCGGCGTTGCGCTCGAAGAAGGCGAGCAGGAGCAGGAAGGCCAGCGTCCAGCCGGTGAGGCTGGAGGCCGTCAGCCGGATCAGATCGCCCACCGCGTAGTGCCGCACCGCGCCGGCATAACTCCCGCCCAGTACCATCACCGGCAACACCACCAGCGGCATCAGCCACAGGCCGGTGACCAGCACCTCCCAGTGAACGCCGGCCGGTACGCCGTCGAAGCGAGCGAGATTCGCCCCCAGCCACGCCAGCACCACGGCCAGCCCATCCAGCAGGAACACGCGCCCGCGCAGCCGTGCGTGCCCGCGCCAGTCCACCGCGCCCACCACGCTGCACCACAGCCCGCGCAGGATCCAGAGGCAGTCCGACAGCACCGTCGCGCGGCTGAAGTAGGCGATGTCCTGCCGCGCCTTCTGCGGGAACAGCTCCTCGCGATAAAAGGTCTCGGGGTCCCGGTCTGGCGGATACATCTTCGATTCGTTGCGAAAGGCCACCTGGTTCGGGCCGAAGATCCCCGGCAGGAAGTCGTGCACCCGCGCGAACTCGCCCCGGAACAGATCCCGGAACCGCAGCGTCTCCGGGCGCGGCCCCACGAACGACATCTCGCCCTTCAGGATATTCCACAGCTGCGGGATCTCGTCGAGCTTGGAACGTTCCAGGAAGCACCCCAGCCGGGTCATGCGGGCATCGCGGGCCACCGTGACCCCGGAACCGCACTCGCCCCAGGTCTCCGGGAACTTGCGGAACTTGTGGATGCGGAACACGCGCCCGTGCCGCCCCAGCCGCTCCTGCGAGAAGATCGCCCGCCCCGGGGAATCCACGCGGATCGCCACCGCGAGCAGCGCCATCAGCGGCGCGGCCACGATCAGGCCCGCGAGCGCCAGCGCGACGTCCATCATCCGCTTGATCGTCTGATTCATCGTCCGTGCCCTCATATCGGCAATTCACCGTGCTCGAGCCCCTGCAGGAGGCCAGCCTCCTACACGCTACAAGGGCGTCCCTGGCCCCCTTACTCCAGGGCCTGCAGGGCCTCGTCGGCGGCGGCGCGGTTCGGGAAATCCTCGGCCGCGGCCGCGATCGCCAGATGCTCGCGGGCGTCCTCCACTTGGCCGAGTCCCGCGTAGGTCATGCCCAGGTGATAGCGCAGCTCGCCCGCGTCGGGGCGCAGCGCCACCGCGCGCTCAAGCAGCGGCTGCGCGGCCGCGTACTCGCCGCGCAGGTATTCGATCCACCCGAGGGTGTCCAGGAACTCCGGCACCTCGGAATCGGCCAAGCCCGCGGCCAGCTCGTGAGCGCGCTCGAGATCCTCGGGCTCGCCACGATGGGTCGCCAGCAGGAAGGCCAGGTTGTTGGCCACCACCTCCGCCTGCGGCTGCTCGCGCAGCACCTCCTCGTAGGCCGCGATCGCGCCGTCGAGGTCACCCCTGCGCTCCTGCGCCATCGCCAGGTGGAACACGATGACCGCGTTGCGCCCGGTCTCGCGCGCGCCACGCTCGAGCACCTCCACCGCCGCCGCGCTGTCCCCCTGCGACTGCTCCAGCAGCGCCAGCCGGCGGTACGCCCGCGGCGAGCTCGGGTGAAAGCGGATCGCCTCCCGGTAGCCGGCGCGCGCCGGCTCCAGCTGCCCGGCACTCAGGTAGACGTCGGCCAGCAGGTTCATCGCCACCACGTTGTTCGGGTTGCGGTCCAGCACCCCCTGCACCCGCTGCGCGGCCGCCGCGGTGCGTCCCAGCGCCAGCTGGCTGCGCGCCACGGCGATCACCGCCTCCAAGGCATCGGGCGCGCGCTCCAGCGCCTCTTCCAGCGCGGCCAGAGCCGCCTCGTGCTCGCCCCGGCGTTGCAGCACCAGGCCGTTCAGGTAGAACCCCAGCGCGTGCTCGGGACGGGTCTCCTGGATCCGCTCGGCGGTCTCGCCGAGTGCATCCCAGTCCTCGCTGGAGAACTGGATCCGAGCGATCGCCTGCTGCGCCGCCTCGTTCTCCGGCGTCCGCGCGAGCAGGTTCTCCAGCACCACCAGCGCGCCCTCGTTGTCGCCGTTGCGCACCCGCAGTTCGGCCAGCTGCAGATAGGCGCGCGGGTCCGTGGGCGCCATGTCGATGGTGCGCTCGAAGGCGTCCTCCGCCAGCGCCGGCTCACCCTTGGCCGCGTGCGCCTGCCCCAGCAGCCGCCGCGCGGCGACGCGGTCGGGGAACTCGCGCAACACCGTGCGCAGGTCCCGGATCGCCTGGTCCGGTTCGTTGTTGCGCAGGGCCAGCGCCGCATGGATCTGGAGGGCGTCCGGCTCGGCCGCACTCTCCTCGAGCACCTTCGCGATCAGTTCCGCGGCCTCGTCCTCGCGCGTCGGCGCCAGCATCCCGGCCAGCACCGTGCGGGCCCGGATCGCGGCGGAGCCCCGACCCTCGGCCGCCTCGATCACCGCGCGGTAGGCGGCCTCGGCCTCCTCCGTGCGCTGCCCGGACGCGAGCAGCCGCGCCTCCAGCAGGCGCAGGTCCAGGCTGTCCGGCCACGCCTCGCGCAGGGCAGCGACCTCGGCCAGAGCCCCCTCCAGCCCGCGCAACCCGCCGACGAACTCGACCAGTGCCTCCTGCCGCGCGAAGTCTTCCGGCGTCTGGGCGAGCACCTCGCGCAGCGCCTGCTCCGCCGCCTCCTCACGCCCGTGCTCCACCAGGTAGCCGGCCAGACGGTTGCGGTAATCGATGCTCTCCGGGAAGGCCTCCGACAGCGCGCGCAGCACGGCCACGGCCCCGTCGACGTCCCCCTCGTCATCCAGGTGGCCGCCCAGGATCAGGCGCAGCTCCGGGGCATGCGGATTGTGCTCGATCGCGCGTTCCAGCAGTGCCACCGCGCCATCCAGATCGCCGCGCTGCATCCGGTTCTCCGCCAACAGCACCGAGGCCGCGGGGTGTCCCGGCTGCCGCTCCAGCGCCGCGCGCGCATCCTGCTCGGCGCCGGCCGGGTCCCCGGTGCGCATGCGCACGCCGGCCCGGAGCATCAGCACGTCCGGATCCTCCGGCGCCACCGCCATGGCGATGTTGCTGTCCCGCTCCGCCGCGTCGATATCGCCGCCCAGCAGGTAGATCTGCCCGCGACGCACGCGCGCCGGCAGCAGCGACTCATCCAGTTCGACCGCGCGCTCGTAGTGCGAGAAGGCCCTCGGGTATTCGCCCCGGCGCTCCTCGACCTTGCCCAGCCAGTACCAGCCGGCCGCATGGCGGTCGTCGATCTGCAGCACGTTGCGGAACTCGAGCCGGGCCCGCACGTCGTCGCCCGCCTCGAAGAGTTCCACGCCCCGCTCGAAGTGCCGCTCCATGCGGGACTCCATGTCGAAACAGGCGGCGAGCGTGAACACGGCGAGAACGGCGAATGCCAGAAGCGGCAGCCGTCGAAGACGAGGCAGGTGCATGCGGAGGGGACTCCCGAGGGCGTGTTCAGATTTGTAAAACAGCATAGCAGTTATCCAGGGGCTCGTAGGAGCGGCCTCTGGCCGCGATTGGCCCTGGGCACCGCCCTTAACGCTGAATCGCGGCTGGAAGCCGCTCCTACGAGCCAGGACCACCCCGGCCCTTGTGGGAGCGGCCCTTGTGGGAGCGGCCTCCGGCCGCGATGGCCCTGGGCACCCCCCTTAACACTGAATCGCGGCTGGAAGCCGCTCCTACGAGCCGAGGCCACCCCGGGCCTTGTGGGAGCGGGCCTTGTGGGAGCGGGCCTTGTGGGAGCGGGCCTTGTGGGAGCGGCCTCTGGCCGCGATTGGCCCTGGGCACCACACATACCACGAAATAAATCCGTCCCCGTTTCCGCGTCCCCGTTTCCGTCCTCGTTTCCCCCTACAACGCCAGCCCCGGCCCCCCGCAGGCGCGAGCCAGCTCGCGAGCGCTACTCGGGCTTGGGATCGGAGAATGTGGCGACGCCGAAAAATTCCGCTGACGCCAGGAGTGACTGATCGAGGGTTAGCAATGGGGCCTCGCTGGCCTCGGCGCATGCCAGATGCAGGGCGTCCAGCGTCCTCAGGCTTGTACGACGCGTGAGCAGCCAGTGCATGGCTCGCTCAAACACGCCTGGGTCCAGCGCAACGAGGCGGAAACGCCCCTCGCGAACGTCTTCGTGAAAGGCCGACTCGATCCGGTTGGCCTGAGCCTCGTCCAGTTCACCCAGGCGGACCCACCGGGCCAGTGCCGAAGCAAATTCAACACGCACCAGCTCACTAATAACGGGCGGCTGGCGCTGCGCGAGAAAGAGCTGCTCGATGGTATCGCTGGCGGGTTCGCTGCGGTAAAACGGCAGGACTGCACTGGTGTCCGCGTAGAACATCAGTAGCGTTCGGTCTCCCGCAGTGCGCGGACCGTATCGACGGCCGCCTCCCGCATGGCCGGCAGGCTCTGCCGCAAGTCCGCACGGGAACGAAACCCCGGGGGATTCCCCACGGGCCGCACCACGCGCGCGACGGGCCGCCCCCGACGCAGGATGCAGACTTCCTCGCCCCGCTCCACGGCTTTCAGGATGCTGGAAAGCTGTTCGCGCGCGTCGCGGACGCTGACCTCTTTCATGTTGCCCCAAGACCCAATGTGTACACATAATTTGTACACAAAAAACCCACTTCAAGGCAAGCCACGAGGATCCTGCTCGCCGCCGAAGTGCCTGCCCGCGCTGGTTGATAGCCCCGTCCCCCTGTAGGAGCGAGCCCTGCTCGCGAACGCGCCGCAGGCGCGACCACCGCCGGT
>JAABTX010000098.1 GCA_011389655.1 Thioalkalivibrio sp. | reverse complement strand
AGCGGGACGCCGTGGATACATCCCTGTAGGCTTGACGGCAGCATCCCTGCTGCCGACACCCGCTACGCGGCGTGCCCGCCTCCGTCCGCCGCCGTCCTGATACGCCCGAGGATCAGCCGCGTCCGCCCGATCCGACCGGGATGTCGGTCTGCACCACCTGCCCTTCAGCGATCCAGCGGGTGATGCCATCGGTCACGTTGTAGACCTGCTGGTACTCGAGCTGTTCGGCAAGTGCCCGGGCGAGCGCCGCGGTCCGTGATCCGGTGCGGCAGATGAGCACCACGGGTTCGTCCCGGGCTACCAGCTCCTGGAACTCGCCCACGAAGTCGGGCTCGATGCGTCCATGGCGGTCAAAGGCGGTGAGCAGGTGGCTGCCCGCGACCACGCCGGTCTGGTGCCACTCCTCCGGGCGCCGGATGTCGACCACCTTCACGCCCTTCTCCATCATCTCGGCCAGCCCGCGGTTGTCCAGCTCGGAAAACGGCGGCGTCTTCACGTCGAGCAGCTCCACCTCGAAGCGCAGTGTCGCGTCGGGCGGGATCACGCCCCCGGCGCCGCGGGCCCCGTAGGCAAGGCCTGGGGGGATGATCAGCTCCCGTACCTCGCCGGTGCGCATCCCTTCCAGTCCCTGCTCCCAGCCGGGAATCACCCGGCCTTCACCGAGGGTCAGACTGAACGGCTCGCCACGGTCACGACTGGAGTCGAATTTGGTGCCGTCCATCAACCACCCCGTGTAGTGCACGGTCACCTCCGATCCGGAGACCGCCTCCGGTCCCTCGCCCGGTTGCAGCACGTTGATCTGAAGTTCCTCGGCGTTGGCAGCACTCATAAACAGGCTCAGCAGCAGTAGAAGTGGATAACGCAACATGTTTCGCGGGCCTCCGGGACCGATTTCGATGTCATTGCTCCCGATTCTCGCACCCCGATTCCGGGCCGAAAAGAAACCCTGGTGCCGGCAGGCGGGGTCGTCACTTCTCCTTGCGCGCGGACACGCCTGCGGTCAGCGTGTACCGCATCGCGTCCTCCAGCGACATGTGCAGCGGTTGCAACTGCTCGCGCGGCAGCATCAGCGTGTAGCCTCCGATCTGGTAGCTCATGGGGAGGTAGACGGCAATGGTCTTCTCGGTGCCGAGTTCGTCGGGAAGTCCGGCGAAGTCCTGCCGGGTGATGAAGCCGACCAGGCGGTAGTCCGTTCCCGGCAGCGTCACCAGCACCGCGTCCCCGAACTTGTTCTCGAGGTCGCCGGAAACCAGGTTCATCATGTCCCGAACGGTCCCATGAATGGTCTTCACGACGGGTATCCGCTCCATCAGCCCCTCCACCCAGGCAAACAGCCACTGCACCACATAGGCGCGAAGCAGCACCCCGATCCCGAAGATCACCGCCAGGGTCACGATCAGGCCGAGTCCGGGAAAGTAGAGCATTTCGGGAAGGACGGCCTGCAGCAGTGCACCGAGCAGCTCCTCGGCGGTGGTGCCCAGCCACCACAGCAGCGCGAGCGTGATCACGATCGGGAGGATGGCCGCGAGGCCGGTCAGAAAGGTGCGGGTCAGTCCCTTCACGGGTGGCTCCTTGGTCCGGTCTGCGCTCCGCCGGGGTTGGTGTGTGCCGGCACACTTTAACGGATTGACATCTGCCGGCGAAAAAACGTGACCGCCCGGCTGCCGGGATGTCGGCTTCGGCTACCATGCCGGGCATGGACTGGGCACATCAGGTCATCTTCTTCGGCGCACTGGTGATCCTGGCCAGCATCCTGGCCAGCGTGGTCACCTCGCGCCTGGGCGTGCCGCTGCTGCTGGTCTTTCTCGGCATCGGGATGCTCCTGGGTCCGGAGGGCCCGGGCGGGCTGGTCTTCGAGAACATCCCGCTCGCGCACCTGATCGGGTCCGCGGCGCTGGCAGTGATCCTGTTCGACGGCGGGCTGCGCACCCCGGTGCGCAACTTCCGGATTGGCCTGAGGCCCGCGCTGGGGCTGGCGACCATCGGCGTGATGCTGACCTCCGGGCTCACCGGGCTCTTCGCCTGGTGGTGGCTGGGCCTGTCCTGGCTCGAGGCCCTGCTCCTTGGCGCGATCGTCGGCTCCACCGACGCCGCGGCGGTCTTTTCGCTGCTGCACTCGCGGGGACTCGAGCTGAAGAGCCGCGTGGGCGCAACCCTGGAGATCGAGTCGGGCAGCAACGACCCGATGGCGATCTTCCTCACCATCGTACTGATCGAGCTCCTGCTGCTTCCGGACCGTTCCCTCGGTCTGATGGTGCTGGGCCAGTTCGTGCAGCAGATGGGCCTCGGAGCGTTGCTCGGTGTGCTTGGCGGGCTGGGGCTGCTGTGGCTGATCAATCGCCTGCCGATGGCTGCCGGCTTCTATCCGCTGGCAGCGCTGGCCGGAGCCCTGTGCGTCTTCGGGCTCACCGGGCTGCTCGGCGGCAGCGGCTTCCTCGCGGTCTACCTTGCCGGCCTGGTGGTGGGCAACCGGCCGCTGGAGGCCGGGCAGAACATCAAGCGCTTTCACGATGGCGTGGCCTCGCTGGCGCAGATCGGGATGTTCCTGATGCTTGGCGTGATCGTTACCCCGTCCGAGCTGCCGCCGGTGGCGCTGGACGCCGGCCTGCTCGCGGCGGTGCTGATCCTGGTGGCACGGCCGCTGGCGGTGGGAGTCTGCCTCCTCCCGTTTCGCTTTCCCTGGCGCGAGCAGCTGTTCATTGCGTGGGTCGGCCTGCGCGGCGCGGTGCCGATCATCCTTGCGCTGTTTCCGCTGCTTGCGGGGCTCGAGCTGGCCGGGTACTTCTTCCACGTGGTCTTCTTCGTGGTGCTGATCTCGCTGCTGGTGCAGGGCTGGACGGTGGCCCCGGTCGCGCGCTGGCTGCAGCTGGAACTGCCCCCGGCCACGGCCCGGGTACAGCGAACCGAGCTCGACATTCCCGGACAGCAGGAAATGGAGCTGGTGGGCTATCGGCTGGCGGAGAACACGCCGGTGGTGCGCGAGGCCTGGTCGAGTTTCCGACTGCCGGCGACCGCGCGGCTGGTGGCTCACCTGCGCGGCGGACGACTGCTGGAGACGCTGGAGATCCTCGACCTGCGCTCCGGGGATCACCTGTACATCATGGTCTCGCCCGCGGACCTGCCGGACCTGGACCGGCTGTTCGTTGCCGCCGAGGTCCCGGAACGGCTCAGCGAGCGCAGCGTCTTCGGCGAGTTCGCGCTGAACGGCACCGCGCAGCTGGGTGCGGTCGCGATGGCCTACGGCGCCACCGTGCCGCCGGAGGACCAGGGGCTGACGCTGGAGGAGTTCCTGCGTGCACAACTGCCGGTCGAGCCGGTGGTCGGCGACGCGGTGGATCTCGACCGGGTGCGGCTGGTGGTCCGGGAGATGGAGGGCGCCCGCATCACGCGGGTCGGTTTGAAGCTGCTCTGAGCCGGGGGGCCGGCAGGGGGGAATGGCCGGGCGGCATGGCAGAGGGTCGTATACCCGCCCGCGGGACGCCGTGAATGCTTCCCTGTAGGCTTTGATGCCAGCATCCCTGCTGCCGACACCGCGCGGGCGGGCATACGGCCCTCTGGCTTCAACCGTCTTCGGGGCGGCGGCAATGAATCGCTGTAGGTTCGCCCGGCGATTCGGCGTCGGGGAGGGTCGCGCAGGAGGCTGGCCTCTCAGGGTGCTTCTCGGGCTTTTGCGGGAGGCGAGGCTTGGTCAGGTGCCGCTCTTGAGCATCGCCTTGAGGCCGGCGAGGTGGGCGCGGGCGGTGAGCTGCTGGGTCTCGGGGTCCGGCGGCTTCGCGTCGGGCCACTCGATGTGCTCGGGCGGCAGCTCGTCGAGGAAGCGGGAGGGCAGGCATTCGGCGGTCTCGCCGTAGCGGGTGCGCTGCGCGGCGTAGGTGATGGTCAGGGTCAGCTGGGCGCGCGTGAGGCCCACGTAGGCCAGCCGGCGTTCTTCCTCGACGTTCTCCTCCTCCAGGCTGACCCGGTGCGGCAGCAGGTCTTCCTCGAAGCCGACGAGGAAGACGTGAGGAAACTCCAGCCCCTTGGCGGTGTGAAGGGTCAGCAGCTGGACCGCGTCTTCCTCGCTGTTGGCGCGCTGGCGGTCGAGCACGTCCATCAGGCTGATGCGGCTGACGACCTCCTCCAGCGTCAATGCCTGTTCCTCACCGGTCGTGGTCCGGGAGATGCGTCCGATCCAGTCGATGAATTCGCGCACCGCGTCCATGCGCCGCCCGGCGGCCCGGGGACTGGGGCTGTTGTCGAGCAGCCAGGATTCGTAGTCGATGTCCTCGACCAGTCTGGCCAGCACGCGCTCCGGCGCTTCATCCGCCGCCTGCCGCCGCATTTCTTCGGCCCAGTCGGCGAAGCGCGAGAGCCGCGCCTGACCGCGCGCGCCGACGGTTTCCGCGAGACCGATACCGGAGGCCGCGCGCAGCAGGGAGCAGCCGCGGGCATGGGCGTGGCGTCCGAGCTTCTCCAGCGTGGCGGGCCCGATCTCGCGGCGGGGGACATTGATCACGCGCAGGAAGGCGGGATTGTCGTCGGGATTGACCAGCAGCCGCAGGTAGGCCGCGAGGTCGCGGATTTCCGGCCGCTCGAAGAAGGACTGGCCGCCACTGATGCGATAGGGAATGCCCTGCTCGCGCAGGAGCTTCTCGAACAGCCGGGACTGGTGGTTGCTGCGGTACAGGACCGCGAAGTCGGACCACGCCGCCCGCAGCCGAAAGCGCATGCGCATCAGCTCGGAGACCAGGCGCGCGGTCTCGGCCTCGGCGTCGGCGCAGCGGATCACGCGGATGGGTTCGCCCTCGCCGAGCGCGCTCCAGAGCCGCTTCTCGAACAGGTGCGGGTTGTTCGCGATCAGCCGGTTGGCCACCGTGAGGATCCGGTTGGTGGAGCGGTAGTTCTGCTCCAGCTTGATGATCTCGAGGCGGGGGATGTCCTCCCGGAGCCGCGCGAGGTTTTCCGGCCGGGCGCCGCGCCAGGCGTAGATCGACTGGTCATCGTCTCCGACCACGGTCAGGCCGGGATTCAGGCCGACCAGCAGCTGCACGAGGCGGTACTGCGCGCCGTTGGTGTCCTGATACTCGTCCACGAGCAGGTGACGGATCCGGTTCTGCCAGCGCGCGCGCAGCTCCGGTTCCCGGGACAGGATGTCCACCGGCCGCTTGATCAGGTCGTCGAAGTCCACCGCGTTGTAGGCGCTGAGCGCCTGCTCGTAGCGCTGGTAGACCCGTGCCGCGTGGTGTTCGGCCGGCTCGCCGGACTGCGCCAGCGCCTGTTCCGGGGCCAGCAGCTCGTTCTTCCACCGGCTGATCCGTGCCAGCAGCGTTTCCGTCTCGGCCGGATCCTCATCGCGATGGGTGATCTCGCGCAGCAGCTGGCGGCAGTCGGACGGGTCGAGCAGGGAAAAGCCGCTGCGCAGCCCCGAGACCTGCGGTTCGCGACGCAGGAAGTCCAGTCCGAGGGTGTGGAAGGTGGATACCCTCAGGCCGCGTGCGCGCTCCCGGTCCAGGCGTTCGCGGATGCGCTCGCGCATCTCCCGCGCTGCCTTGTTGGTGAAGGTGATGGCCACGATCGATCGCGGCGGGATGTGGCGCACCTCGATCAGGTGGGCGATCTTTTCCGTGATCACGCGGGTCTTGCCGGAGCCGGCGCCGGCGAGTACGAGCAGGGGGCGGTCGGTGGTGGTGACCGCGGCGCGTTGCTGGGGGTTCAGCTGAGGCAAGTGGAAGTACCGGTTCGGGGAGGACGGCGCGCGCCCCCATCAGGGTCGTGGCAGAATCTACTATGATAAGGGAAAGATTGGATGACCCGGGGTCAGTCGTGGTGATGCCTGGGACAGGTCCCGGGTTGGGGCACTCCTGTCCCGCCAGGTGGTCGGTTGGGTATCGATCCAGTAACTGGAGGAGAGGAACATGCAGCGAATCAGGCTTTTCGGAGTCCTCGTGCTGGGGCTGCTTGCCCTGACCATCAGCGGTCTGAGTGGCTGCGGCACCATTGAAGGCTTCGGCAGGGACGTGCAGAAAGGGGGCGAGGCCGTCGAGGAAGCGGCAGATCGCAACGACGGCAACTGACCGGACGTCGCGGCAGCGATGCATCGACTCCTGGAGTGGGCGCCCGCATGCGCGGGGTCGCGAATCCGTGGGTGATGCTGGCGCAACCGGCGGACTTTGGTGGCCCGACGCCAATGTCTGCCCAAGTCCCAACCGGGATGCGAGGCCGCCCGGACTCGAGCCGGAACTGCTCGTCATCCATGCCATCAGCCTGCCGCCGGGGGAGTTCGGCGGGCCGTTCATCGAGCAGTTCTTCCGCAACACGCTCGATACTGCGGCGCACCCGTATTTCGCGCAAATCGCGCAGCTCAGGGTCTCGGCGCACGCGCTGATCGACCGCAACGGTCGCGCCATCCAGTTCGTGCCCTTCGAGGAGCGTGCGTGGCACGCCGGGGTCTCCAGCTGGCAGGGGCGCGCGCGCTGCAACGACTTCTCCATCGGGGTTGAACTCGAGGGCTGCGACAGCCGCCCGTTCGCGGCGGTGCAGTACGCGACGCTGGCGCGGCTGATCCGCTGGCTGGCAGCACGGTACCCCGCGCTCGGCCGCGCGGGGGCCATTGCCGGCCACTCGGATATCGCGCCCGGTCGCAAGACCGATCCGGGTCCCCATTTCGACTGGCATCGCCTGCAGGCGTGCCTGGCGGAGGAATACCAGCCGTGATCACCATCGACCTTCTTCGCCACGGCGAGCCCCGGGGCGGTGTGCGCTTCCGGGGCAACGGCTGCGACGATCCGCTTAGCGAGCAGGGCTGGCGGCAGATGTGGCAGGCGGTCGGGGAGTCCGTGCACTGGCCGTGGGATGCGGTCCTGACCTCGCCACTGGTCCGCTGCCGGGATTTCGCCGAGGCCCTGTGCTCGCGCAAACCGACGCCGCTGCGCGTGATCGACGACCTGCGCGAGGTGGGTTTCGGTGGCTGGGAGGGGCTGACCCTCGACGCGGTCCGTGTCAGCCGGGCGGAGGAGTACCGGGCCTTCTATGCCGATCCGGTGGCCAACCGTCCACGCGACGCGGAGCCTCTTGCGGATTTTCGCCGACGGGTGGAACGGGCACTGCTTGCCGAACTCGAGACGGTCGCGAACGGACGGTTTCTGGTAGTCACCCACGGCGGCGTGATCCGCTCGCTGGTGGGCTGGGTGATGGGCGTCCCGGATCAGCGCCTCTTCGGACTGGACTGCGAGTACGCGAGCGTGAGCCAGATCCGTCACGACCCGGAGCGGGGCTGGCGGGTCGGATTCACCAATCGCCGGGATTGACCTCGCGCCTCCGGGCGGGCCCTGCGCCGGATGCGGGTTGGACGCCGAGGCAGTACACTCGCGGCTTTCGCGAATGGAGCCGCACAGATGACCCAAAGCCCCTTCCTGGCTGCCGCCCACGCCGCCGCCGATGCTGCGGAGGCGGTGATCCTCCATTACTACGAGGCCGGCGTGGACATCGAGCTCAAGGCGGACGCGACCCCGGTGACCCGTGCCGACGTGGAGAGCGAGCAGGCCATCCGGGGCATCATCCGCGAACGCTTTCCGGACCACGGGTTCTTCGGCGAGGAGACCGGGAGGCAGGACATCGATGCCGAATATGTCTGGCTGATCGACCCGATCGACGGGACCAAGAGCTTCGTGCGCCGCTACCCCTTCTTTTCCACCCAGATCGCGCTGATGCACCGGGGAGAACTGGTGCTCGGGCTGTCAAACGCGCCGCTGTTCGGCGAGCGCGCCTGGGCCGAAGCCGGGCAGGGGGCCTTCATGAACGACCAGCGGATCGCCGTGGCGCCGACCCTGGACCTGCAGGAGGCCACGCTGTCCACCGGCAATCTGAAGTCGATCGCGGAGAGCACGCGATGGCCGGACCTCGGCGCACTGGTCGCGCGCGTGAACCGCGTGCGCGGCTACGGGGACTTCTACCACTACCACCTGCTGGCCAGCGGATGCATTGACCTGGTCGTGGAGTCGGATGTGAACATCCTGGACATCGCTGCGCTGGCGGTCATCGTGAGGGAGGCCGGCGGCGTCTTCACCGATCTGGCCGGCGGCGAACCGGGACTCGACACCCGGGACGTGCTGGCGGCCGCCAACCCGACACTGCACGGGGCCGCGCGCGCGATGCTGCCCTGGGGGGGTGCTGGCTAGTGGGCCATGCGGAAAGTTCGGTACCAGATCGCTTCGCCAGAAGCGCCGGCGCTGCGTTGGGCAAGTTTGAAAT
>JAABTX010000097.1 GCA_011389655.1 Thioalkalivibrio sp. | reverse complement strand
GGATGCCGGGCAGCGCGGCATTGATTTCGTCCATGGCGATCGGGCATTGCGGGACGTCGACGAGCCCCGAGCGGCGGCCGTTGGGAAGGAAGCCGATGTCGCCGATGCCGTCGCGGCCGGGGCGCGCGAAGTGCGGGGTGAGTTTCGAGCGATAGCCGGTGGTGCGGGGGGACGGATGACAGGGTTCCACCGGGTGATCGATGTCGGCCATGTGGCGCAGGAGTTCGCCGACCTGGCGGGTTTTCCAGTCGAGCTGGGCCTGATAATCCATGTGCTGGTATTGGCAGCCGCCGCATTCGCCGAAAAGCGGACAGACCGGATCGGTGCGGTCGGGCGAGGGCTCGAGAACCTCGAGGAGGTCGGCGCGCGAGTGGTTTTTGTCGTTGCGGAAAATCCGCGCGCGCACGCGCTCGCCGGGCAGGCAGAAGGGCACGAAGACGACCCAGGGGGAGGGGTCGGCGTCGGGATTTTCCGGGGACTCCGTCGCCGGGACCGGGACGCGGGCGATGCCGTCGCCGAGGTTGCTGAGCGACTCGATGGGGAGTTCGAGTTCTTCGTGATAGGCGAACGGGTGGGGGTGGAATTTTTTCGGCGGGCGGGGCATCGGTGGGGAGAAGGAAGCGCCGGGGCGGCGGGGAGGCGAAGAAATTCGGCGGGGAACGGCGTTTCCGGGCTCGGTCTCCGAGAACTTCGGGCTGGTCGCCGGGTTCGGACTCCCGAAAGCCCGATGGCCCCGCCCCCGTGCGGAAAGCCGGGGGAACGGTTCGGACGAGGGGCGATCAAGCGAAGGGGATGGGAGACGCGGGGCAACGAGTTTCTCTGCCGACGGCGAACCGACGCGGTGCCCGCCGTTTGGTTTCGATGGCGGCGGAATCGCGGGCCACGGTGGTCAGTTTTCGGAAAAAGGAACGCCGCATGAAAGAGGTCCGAGAGGGCATGCGTTGAACTGCCTCCGGGTCCGCTCCTCACTTCCGAGACCGTCTGTCAAGTCCGATGCATCCCCGCCTGTTTTCAGCTCCAGACTCCCGCCGGGTTCCCGGGATGAGTTGCATCATCGGATTCCGTGCCGGCCCGGATGGCGAGGGGGCGGTCGCGCGGCAACGGACGGCGGCGCGAGGATTCACTCGATAACCACTTGAAAAACCGATGAACAAAGAAACTGATGATGTAAAGGCCGTGGAGAAACTCGGCGAGGCCCGCGACGTGATCGTGACCGAGCTGCGGAAAACGATCGTCGGAATGGACGAGGTGATCGACCAGATGATGATCTCCATCTTCGCCCGCGGCCACTGCCTGCTGGTCGGCGTGCCGGGTCTGGCGAAGACGCTGCTGGTCAGCTCGCTGGCCGAGACGATGTCGCTCGGCTTCAAGCGGATCCAGTTCACGCCGGACCTGATGCCCTCGGACATCACCGGCACCGAGCTGCTGCAGGACGATCCGGAGACGCACCAACGGAGTTTCAAGTTCCAGAAGGGCCCGGTTTTCACCAACCTGCTGTTGGCCGACGAGATCAACCGCACCCCGCCGAAGACCCAGGCCGCGCTGCTCGAGGCGATGCAGGAAAAGCGCGTCTCGTCGGGCGGCGAGGAATACAAGCTCGACGCGCCGTTCTTCGTGCTGGCGACCCAGAACCCGATCGAGCAGGAGGGCACCTATCCGCTGCCCGAGGCCCAGCTCGACCGTTTCCTATTCAACATCCGGGTCAAGTATCCGAGCCACGCGGAGGAACTCGACATCATGAAGAGCGTCACCAGCGACGTGGAACCCGAGGTGAAGAAGGTCGTCGATGCCGCCGCGATCCTCGAGTTCCAGCACGTCGTGCGCCGCATCCCAGTGGCCGATCACGTCTTTGAATACGCCGCCCGGCTGGTGCGCGCCACCCGCCCGAGCGAGCCGGATGCTCCGGAGTTCGTGAAAAAGCTGATGTCCTGGGGCGCCGGTCCGCGGGCCTCGCTGAACCTGATCCTCGCGGGCAAGGCGCGGGCCGCCCTGCGCGGACGCTGCCGCGTCTCGGAGGAGGATATCCGCGAGCTGTGTCTGCCGATCCTGCGCCACCGCGTGATTCCCAGCTTCGCGGCGCGCTCGGAAGGCATGACCTCCGACACGTTGATCGAAAGGCTGCTCGGAGAGGTATCGGCGACCGCCGTAGCACAACGCAAGGCGGGCTAGCAAGCATGGGGAGGCGATGTGGTGCGACCGCGTCGCGCGCAGCTTCCTGATACCCGCCGCCCGACTCCCGACCCCTGACATGGAACACCTTCCCGAAACCCACTACCTCGATCCCGAGACCCTCCAGAGCCTGGGGGATCTCGAGTTGATCGCGCGCGAAGTCGTCGAGGGCCTGCGGGTGGGCAGCCACCGCAGCCCGCTGAAGGGTTTCAGCACCGAGTTCGCGCACCACCGGCAGTATGCGCCGGGAGACCCGATCCGCGACATCGACTGGCGGGTTTTCGGCCGCACCGAGCGCTACTACACCAAGCTCTACGAGGCGGAGACGAACTTCGACTGCCACCTGCTCATCGACGCCAGCGCGTCGATGAACTACGCCTCGGGAAAGGTCAGCAAACTCGAGTATGCGAAATTCCTCGCCGCCTCGCTCGCCTACATCGTGCTCAAGCAGCGCGACTCGGTCGGGCTGTCGGTCTTCGACACCGAGGTCCGCGCCTACCTGCCGCCGAAATCGACCATGGGCATCCTGGTCCAGATCGACCGCCTGCTGCGCGAGACCAAGCCGGTGCCGCGGACGACGCTGGCGAAGCAGCTTCACGACATCGCGCTGATGATGAAACGCCGGTCCTTCGTGATCGTGATCTCGGATTTCCTGGCCGACGTGGAGGACGTCTTGCGCGGGCTCGACCACCTGCGCTTCGACGGCCACAACGTGCTCGTCCTCCACACGCTCGATCCCTACGAGATCAACTTCCCCTTCGACGGACTCTGGCGTTTCGACGGCCTCGAGCAGGAGGAACCGGTGACCACCCAACCGGACCGGATCCGGGAAGAATACCTCGCCCGATTCAACGAGCACGGCGAAGCCCTGCGGGCCGGGTGCGTCGCCAGCCACATCGACTACGCCCGCGTGGATACCTCGCGTCCGCTCGACGCCTTCCTCAGCGAATTCTTCCACCAGCGCGAAACCACCATGAGCGGAGGCTCCGCGGATCGATCATGAGTTTTCTGAATCCCCTGCTGTTGTTAGGCGCGCTGGGCATCGCGCTGCCGATCCTCGCCCACCTGCTCAACCGCCAGAAGGTCAAGCGCACCGACTGGGCGGCGATGCGTTTCCTCAACCGCAACGTCCGGGTGCGCTCGCGCCAGATCCGCCTGCGCGACCTGCTGCTGCTCATCCTGCGCTGCGTGGCGCTGCTGCTGCTCGTGCTGGCGCTCTCCCGACCGGCATGGACCGGCGATGCCTCGTGGCTGCCGGGCGAACGGCGCGCCGGGGTGGTGATCGCGATCGACTCGTCGTTCAGCATGGGCGAAGGCGGCGAGGGCGCGGCCCGCTTCGACGAGGCGCTGAAGCGCGTCGAGGTGATCCGCGACCGGATGCAACCCGGTGACCCGGTCACGCTGGTGCTGCTCGGCGACGAGCACCGCGTGGTGCTGCGCAACATGGCCTACGATGAGGAGCGCTTCGAGGAGGCGCTCCGCGACCTGGAGGCCGGCCCCGGGGCGCTCGACCTCGGCAGCGCGCCGAAATTCCTCGCCGACCTCGTCGCGGACATGGAAGCGCCGCAGAAGGAGGTTTATCTGATCACCGACGGCCAGGCGACGGATTGGAAGCAGCCTTCCGCCCAGCTCCGGGAGGCTCTCGCCGACCTCGGCTCGCAGGCGCAGGTCTTCGTCGTGCCGGTGCCGGGCGACGCCGCCAACCTCGCCGTGACCGAGCTCGAGCTGGTCTCCGGCGTGCTGCGCAAAGGGACCACCGCCCGCTACCAGGCCACGGTGCGCAACTGCGGTCCGGCGGCCGCCGCCAACATCGCGGTGCAATGCCGCGTCGATGACGTGCAGATCGACAGCAAGACGATCCCGCTGATCGAGCCCGGCGCCTCCGAAACGGTGTCGCTCTTCGTCCCCTTCCACAATCCCGGCGCGACCCGCATCACTGCGGAGATCACCGGCGATGGCCTCGCGGCCGACAACGTGCGGCGTACGGTGGCCGTCGTACGCGACCGGGTCTCGGTGCTGTGCGTGGACGGCTCCCAGGGCGATGCCGGACGTCTCGTGGTCTCCGCCCTGCTGGCCCGGGCCGATGGCGGGCAAAGCGAGGATTACGTGGTCCGCGCGGTGCCGTGGCTGTCGTTGCCCGCCGAAAACCTCGACGAGGTGGACGTGATCATCTTCACCGACGTGCCTGAGATCACCGGGGAGCAGGCGGTCCAGCTCGAACGCTTCGTCCGCAAGGGCAACGGCCTCGTCTGGTTCGCCGGCGACAACGTCAAGCCCGGTGCGTGGAATGAGCGCGCCGCCAGCGGCGCCAACCCGCTGCTGCCCGCGATCCTCGGCCGCCGCATCGACACCAGCGACGCGCTCGGCGCCGGCAAGCCGCTCGACCCGGAGATGCCCGACCACACCGTGTGCCTGCCGCTGCTTTCGCTGCCGGAGGATCTTTTCAACGAGACCCGCTTCCTGCGTCAGTTCGAGGTCGAGCCGCGGCCCTCGGCCTTCCCGCTGCTGCGCCTGGCCGGCAGCGGCCTGCCCGTGCTCCTCGAGCACTCGCTCGGCCGCGGCCAGGTGTTCATGTTCACCACCACCGCCGAAACCACGTGGAACAACATGGCTCTCACGCCGGTTTTCCCGATGGTGATGCAGCAGATCGTGACCTATCTATCAGGCCGCGAGTTCGAGCGCCAGCGGCTGGTCGGCGACTCGCTTACGCTCACCTACGTCGAGCAGCCCGATGCCAGCGACGCGGTCTTCGACACGCCCTCCGGGGAAACGATCGCCGTGCCGGTGCGCGAGGTCGGCGGGCAGTTCGTCGCGCTCCTGGAGGAGGCGCCCGAGGCCGGCTACTACACCGCCCGCGTCAGCGTCCAGGCGCCCGGCCTGCCGATCGCGGTGAATGTCGATCCGCGCGAGTCGCAGGTCGCCCGCCTGCCCGAGGCCGAACTCCGCGCCAACCTCGAGGGACTCGGCCTCGACGTGACCGCGGGCGACGCCGAACTCGCCGCGGCGATCGCATCGACCCGCACCGGCCGCTCCGCGTGGCGATTCTTCATGATAGCCGCCCTCGCGTTCCTCGTTCTCGAAGCCCTGTTCGCCAACCGCCTGCTGACGCGCGGTCGCCGGCGGGATCAACCCGTTAACCCCGTGCCGCAGCAGGCCTGAAGCCATGATCCTTGCCTCCGGATTCGACGATTTCTTCTGGGCCCGCCCGCTGGCGACGCCGCTCATGGTCGCGGCCTTCGCCGCGGTGGTGCTGCTCAGCCTGTTCCTCTACCGCCGCGCCTGGGGACTGCCGCCGTGGCTGCGGATCCTGCTGGGCACGGCCCGCCTGATTGCGCTCGCGCTGGTGGTCGCCTCGCTCTTCGAGCCGACCGGCGTGGTCCGCGAGACCCACACCCAAGCCCGCACCCTGCCGGTCCTGATCGACGTCTCCGAGAGCATGTCGATGAAGGACCCGCGCAAGAGTTCCGAGGACGTCGCCGACGCCGCGGCCGCGCTGGGGATGGTCGGCGACGGGGAACCCGATCCGGACCACGTGGCGATGTTGCTGGATGCCGGCCAGCGGCAGAGGATTCTGTCCTCCTCGCGGCTCGACCTCGCCCGCGGCATCCTCACCGAATCGGCGCGTCCGGTCTTCGAAAAGCTGGGCGGATTGCTCGACGTCAGCTACCACGCTTTCGGGGGTTCGCCCCAGGTCGTCAGCGATGCCAACACCGTCACGGAAAAGGACCTCGCCGGGCTCAGCGCCTCGGAACCGGCCACGTCCATCGCCGCCTCGCTGGAGACCGTCGCCAGGTCGGGCACCACCCCCCCGGCCGGCATCGTGATGCTCACCGACGGCATCGACAACGCCTCCTCGCAACGCACCGAGGACGTCCTTCGCGACCTCGGCGCCCGGGGCATTCCGGTTTTCCCGGTGCCCATCGGCCTTGAGGAACCCGACGACGTCGCGATCCGCAACCTCGTCATGCAGGAGGTCGCCTTCTCCGGCGACCGCGTGCCGGTGAAGGTGCAACTCCAGTCAAAGGGCTACGAGAAGCGCACCGCCATGCTCACCGTCAGGCTCAACGACCGCCAGGTCTCGCAGCGCCGGGTGCGCTTCGAGGGCGGCCTGCAGTTCGAGGACATCGATTTCAATGTCGATATCTATGAAAAGGGCGCGGCCCGGATCGAGGTGGCGATCGAGCCTTTCGACGACGAGGTCTCGGTGGCCAACAACCTCGTCGAGCGCAGCATCCGAGTGGTCAACGAAAAGGTGAAGGTGCTCTACATCGAGGGCAACAACCGCTGGGAGTTCCGCTACCTATCCGCGATCCTCAAGCGCGATCCGCGGCTCGACACCACCTTCATCTCCTCGTCGGCCGGACCCGAGTTCGCGCGCAACTCGCCCGAGCACATCGAGCGCTTCCCGTCGAAGCGCGATGACGCGTTCCAGTATGACCTCGTCATTCTCGGCGACGTCGATTCCGAGTTCTTCACGCCCGAGGAACTGGTCCTGCTCGAGGAACTGATCCGCGACCGCGGCGGCTCCTTGCTCGTCCTTTGTGGTCCGATGCACACCCCCGCCTCCTACGCCGGCACGCCGATCGAGACGATGCTGCCGGTGCGTTTCGATGCCGACAGCGAGTGGGAGCTCACCAACGAATCGGTCTACCCGGTGCTGACCCCCGAGGGACGCAGCAGCATGGTGATGCTGCTCGAAAACGAGACCGAGGAAAACGACCGCATCTGGAGCCGTGTCGCGCCACTCGACCACCTGCCGCCGCTGTTCGGCGCGAAACCCGGCGCCACGGTGCTGGCCACCCTTTCCGATGCCAGCGGCGGCTCGCAGCGCTACCCGCTGGTGGCCTGGCACCGCTACGGCACCGGCAAGTGCCTGTCGCTGGCCACTGACCGGCTCTGGCGGCTGCGCTTCAAGACCGGCGACAAGTACCACTGGCGCGTGTGGTCGCAGAGCATCCAGTTCCTCACGCTCTCGCGCCTGATGGGGGAGCACCAGCGCATCCGGCTCGAGACCGACCGCTCGATCTACCGCGACGGCGAGCGGGCGCGCCTCTACGCCCACGTGCTCGACGAGGACTTCGAGCCGGTCGTCCAGCCGTCCTTTGAAATCACCGTCAACGGCGTGGGTGACAACGCGCTGCGGGAACGCGTGAGCCTCCAGGCCGACCGCACCTCGCCGGGCCTCTACGAAGGATACTTCACCGCGCCGGTGCCGGGCCGCTACCGCCTCGAGGCCAACGAGGATGACCGGGAGGTCTCCAACACCACCGAGTTCCAGGTGGCGGTGGTGAATGAGGAACTCGCCGACACCAACATGGACCTCGCGGGCCTGCAGCGCCTCGCCCGGCTCACCGGCGGCACCACCTTGGGCGTGCGCGACCTTGCGAAACTCGAAACGCTGGTGAACGCCGAGCCGATCACCACCACCGTCCGCTCCGAACGCCCGTTGTGGGACAACGGCCTGATGGCGTCCCTGCTGGTCGGCCTGTTGGGAATGGAATGGATTCTGCGGAGACGACACGATTTGACCTGATGAGCGAAACGACCCACAGCGCCTTGAATCACTGCCTGCGCGCGGTTTGGCAGCGCACGCAGCGGAAGCACCTCGTCGGCGGCCTGCTGGCCTTCGCCCGCTGGGTCGTGCCGCTTTTCCTGATCGCGATCATCATTGACCGCTACACCTTCCTGCCCGGCTGGGCGCGGGCGCTGGTGGCGCTGGTCATGCTGGTGGTGTCGCTGCGCCAGGCGTGGCGTCACGGCTGGTCGCGCCTGCGGCGCTTCGACGCCACCCGCACCGCGCGGACGATCGAAAGCCACCGGGGCGACATGGACAGCCTGCTGGTCACGGCGGTGCAGTTCCAGCGCAGCGGGGCGGCGCCCGGCACTTCGCCGGCGATGTGGGAGCTGACGCAGCGCAAGGCCGAAGCGGCCGCGCAAGAGATCCCGCCGCGGGAGGTCGTGACCCTGCGCGACCTCAAGCGTCCGCTCCGGATCGGCCTCGGCATCGCCGCGGTGCTGGTCGTGCTCGCGATCCTCCACGGACCCTTCCTCGCCGCCGGGCTCGGCCGCATGTTCACGCCGTGGCTGGCCATCGCCTATCCGACCAACACCCGGATCCAACTCGGGGAAGGCGAGCTGGTGATCAAGGAAGGCGCGGCGGCGGCGATCGAGATCCACCTGTCCGGCTC
>JAABTX010000096.1 GCA_011389655.1 Thioalkalivibrio sp. | reverse complement strand
GGAATCCGTGGCGGCGGCCGCCTGCAGCAATTCCTCGCTGGTGACCACCAGCACCCGGGCCTCGGCATGGGGGGTGTATTCGCCAACGACCTCGAAGCCGGCCTCTTCCAGGGCGCCGCGCGCCTGGTCCAGACGGACGTCCGGAGCGGCCGCGTCGTCCGGTGCCAGGATAAACGGTCGCAGCGCATCGTCGGCCGCGGCCATGGTGGCAAGGCCGAACAGGCCCGCCAGCAGCAGGCCGGCGGTCAGAAGGCCATTGCATCCGGAACGAAGGAATCTCGGCATCCAGGGTCTCCAGTAAGGGTGTGCACGGAGTATAGAGAATAAAAACCGGATTTTGGGTTATTCGGGGACAGTACACCGATAACCGCGGCTACCCCGGAATGAACGCGAGCCAACCGAGCCGTCGCTTGCGATTCCCGCAGATCACGCCACCCGGGCGACCCCGTGGAAATGGGTGGACTGCCCCCTGGAAAAGCGGTGTCAGAGGCCGCGCGGTGGGCTCGGGGGGTTCGGGGTCTGCAGGCTGGGAGGAAGTCGGGACGTCCCCATCAGCCAGGCATCGATCCGGCGGGCGACGTCGCGGCCCTCGCCGATGGCCCAGACGACGATCGACTGGCCGCGGCTCGCGTCTCCGGCCACGAACACCCCGGGAATCGATGACATCTTCCGCGCGTCGGTCTCCAGCACCTTGCGCTCCGTGACCGTCAGGCGGCTTTCCTGCAGCGGGTCGACCTCCGGTCCCTCGAAGCCGATCGCGATCAGCACGAGATCGGCCGGCCGTTGGATCCCGCTCTCGCGCACGATCTTCTCGGTCCGACGGCCGTGCCGGTCGCGCTCCCAGTCGACCCGCTCGAAGTCGATCCGGTCCACGCGTCCGTCCCCGTCCGTGTCGACAAAACCGGCGACGTTCAGGCTGAAGGCCTCCTCCCCCCCCTCCTCGATGGCATACGTCCGGCGGTAGGTCTGCGGCTGCTGCGGCCACGGGTTGTCCTCCGGCCGCTCCTCCGGCGGGCGAGGATTGATGCTGACCTGCACCACCTCGCGCGCACCCTGACGATGCGCGGTGGCAACGCAGTCGGCCCCGGTGTCGCCGCCACCGAGCACGACCACCCGCTTGCCGCGGGCGTCGGTGACGCCGTCCACCGGCCGCCCGGCCTGGCGCCGGTTCTCGGCGGTGAGATACTCCATTCCGAACAGGATGCCCTTCAGGTCGCGCCCTGGCACCGGCACGTCGCGTGGCCGCAGCGCACCGATCGCCAGGCACACCGCGTCGAAGCCCTCCTGCAGCTCCGCGAGCGGCAGATCGGCGCCAACATTCACGCCGGCGCGGAATTCGATGCCCTCGTCGCGCAACTGCCGCACACGGCGCGCCACCATGTGCTTGGCGAACTTGAAGTCGGGGATGCCGTAGACCATCAGTCCGCCGATCACGTCGTCGCGCTCGAACACGGTGACCGCGTGTCCGGCGCGATTGAGCTGCTGGGCGGCAGCGAGCCCCGCCGGGCCGCTGCCGACGATCGCCACCCGCTTTCCGGTCCGCTGCGTCGGCGGACACGGCACGATCCAGCCCCTCTCCCAGCCCATGTCGACGATGGCGCGCTCGATGTCCTTGATGGTCACCGCGTCGTCGTTGCTGGCGAGCGTGCAGGCCGGTTCACAGGGCGCCGGACAGGTGTAGCCCGTGAACTCGGGAAAGTTGTTGGTCGCGTGCAGCCGCGCCAGCGCCTCCTCCCAGAGACCGCGGTAGACGAGGTCGTTCCACTCCGGGATGAGATTCCCGATCGGGCAGCCGCCCATGCAGGTCGGCACACCGCAGTCCATGCAGCGCTGGCCCTGGTTGCCCAGCTCCTTGCTGTCCCATTCGAAGGCGTAGATCTGCTGATAGTCGCGCGTGCGCGCGCGGGCGTCGCGGTAGCCGATCGTGCGCCGCGGGTGGAGCAGAAATCCGTCGGGATGATTTTCTGACATGGCTCGCGTCCTCATGCAGCCCGTGGCGGCGGTGTCACGCGGATATCCCGCCCGGTGGCCAGGTGCCGGGCCACTGCATCGGCGTAGGCGTCGGGCACCACCTTCACGAAGGTCTCCAGTGATCGCTCCCAGTCCCCCAGGATCCGGGCGGCCAGATGGCTGCCGGTGTAGCTGAGGTGGTTCTCCAGCAGCCGCCGCAGCAGCTCGCGGTCGCGCGCGTCCCGCACCGGTTCGATCCGGCGGCCGTCCGGGTTCAGGTGCCGCCCGGCGAGCCCCTCCGCGTCGAAGATGTACGCCTCGCCGCCGCTCATGCCGGCCCCGAAGTTCCGGCCGATGGGCCCGAGGATCACCGCCACCCCGCCGGTCATGTACTCGCAGGCGTGGTCGCCCACCCCCTCGACCACGCTCAGCGCGCCGGAGTTGCGCACGCAGAAGCGCTCGGACCCGCGACCATTGAAGTAGGCCTCGCCTCCAGTCGCGCCAAACAGCGTGACGTTGCCCACGATCGAGTTCTCCGCGGCCGGGTAGCCGGCGTCCGGCGGCGTGCGGACGGTGATCAGCCCGCCCGAGAGCCCCTTGCCGGCGTAGTCGTTCGCATCGCCGACCAGATGCAGCGCGATCCCGCGGCACAGGAAGGCGCCGAAACTCTGCCCCGCCGTGCCGCTGCAGCGCACCGCGATGGTGCCCGCCGGCAGGCCCTCGGCGCCGTAGCGGCGGGTGACCTCGTAGCTCAGCAGCGTGCCGAAGGTCCGGTCGCGGTTGCTCAGCCCGATCTCGACCTCCACCGGCCGCGCCTCGTCCAGCGCCGGCCGGGCCTGCCCGATCACCTTGTGGTCGATCTTCGTGTCCAGGCCGTGGTTCTGCGCGCGGGTCCGGCGCGGTGCATCCTCGGACTGCACGCGCCGCAGCAGCTCCGAGACGTCCGGGCGGAAGCCCTTCGGGTGCACAATCCGCTGCGGCCGCAGCCGCTCGACCCGGCCGATCATCTCATCCATGGTGCGGAAGCCGAGGGCGGCCATGTGCTCGCGCACCTCTTCGGCGACGAAGCGCATGTAGTTCACGACGTGCTCCGCGCGTCCCTGGAAGCGCGCGCGCAGGCGCGGGTCCTGTGTGGCGATCCCGACCGAGCAGGTGTTGCAGTGGCACTTGCGCAGCATGATGCAGCCAAGGGCCACCAGCGGCGCGGTGCCCAGGCCGTACTCCTCGGCCCCGAGCAGGGCCGCGATCACCACGTCGCGGCCGGTCAGCAGCCCGCCGTCCGCGCGCACGGTGATGCGCGAGCGCAGGCGGTTCGTCCTCAACACCCGCTGCGTCTCTGCGAGCCCGAACTCCCAGGGCGCGCCGGCATGCTTGATCGAGGTCTTCAGCGAGGCCCCGGTGCCTCCGGAGTCACCGCTGATCAGCACGGCGTCGGCACGGGCCTTCGCCACGCCGGCGGCGATGGTGCCGACGTTGGCCTTCGAGACCAGCTTCACGTGGATCTCGGCGGTGGGATTGGCGCACTTCAGATCGTGGATCAGCTGCTGGAGGTCCTCGATGGAATAGATGTCGTGATGCGGCGGCGGCGAGATCAGGCCCACCCCCGGCACCGTGAATCGCACCCGCGCGATGCCGTCGTCCACCTTGCCGCCAGGCAGCTCGCCACCCTCCCCGGGCTTGGAGCCCTGGGCCATCTTGATCTCGATCTGTTTCGCCTGGGCGAGGTAGTGCGCGGTGACCCCGAAGCGCCCGCTCGCCACCTGCTTCATCGAGCACTCGCGTTCGGTGCCAAAGCGCTCGACCTGCTCGCCGCCCTCTCCCGTGCCGGACTTGCCGCCGACCCGGTTCATCGCGATCGCGAGTGCCTCGTGCACCTCCTGGCTCAGGGCGCCGAAGGACATCGAGCCGGTGGAGAAGCGCCTCATGATCGCCTCGATCGGTTCCACCGCATCGAGCGGGAGCGCGGAGGCCTCGTCGCGCGCGAACTCCAGCAGACCCCGAAGGTTGAGGAGCCCGCCGCCCTGCTGGTTGGCGTGACGGGCGAAGTCCCGGTAGGCCTCGGCATCGTTGCCGCGCGCGGCCTGCTGCAGCTTGCCGATGGTGTACGGGTTCCAGTGGTGCCGCTCGCCGTCGCGGCGCCAGTACAGATGCCCGCCGGGATCGAGCGGCAGGCTGCCGACGATCGGGGTGGCGAACGCGATCTCGTGCGCCTGCAGCGTCTCCCGCTCCAGCTCCTCGAGGCCCATCCCGGGGACATGGGCCGTGGTGCCGGCGAAGAACTCGTCGACAAACTCGTGATCCAGTCCCATCGTCTCGAAGATCTGCGCGCCCTTGTAGCCCTGCAGCGTGGAGATCCCCATCTTCGACATCACCTTCAGGATGCCGCGCTCGAGGGCCCGCTGGTACTGCGTCAGGCCGTGTCCGATGTCGCCCTCGAGGTAGCCGCGCGCCGCCATGTCGGCGATGCCGCGGTAGGCGAGCCACGGGTGCACCGCATCCGCCCCATAGCCGATCAGGGTGCAGAAATCGTGCACCGTGTGCGGCTCGGCGCCATCCAGCACGATCGCCACCCGGGTCCTCAGGCCGTTGCGCACGAGGTGATGATGCAGCGCGGAAACCGCCAGCAGGCTCGGGATCGCGACCCGTCCGGGTCCGACCGCGCGATCGGTGAGGAACAGGATCCCGCAGCCGGCCTCGATCGCCCGCTCCGCCGCCTCGCGCATCGCCCTGATCGCCGCAGGCATCCCGCCGTCCTTCGCGTAGGCGATGTCGATCCGGCGGCTGCGCAGGCCCTCGCGGTCGATGCGCTCGATGGCGCGCGCCTGCGGGCTGCTCAGAACCGGTGACTCGAGGTAGAGCTGCCGGCAGTGGCCGGGGGTCTCCGCGAGGAGGTTCCCGCGCGGACCGATCGCGTCGCCAAGGGACGTGACCAGGGCCTCGCGGATGTAGTCCAGCGGCGGGTTCGAGACCTGCGCGAACTGCTGCAGGAAATAGTGACTGAGCGGCCGCGGTCGTGAAGACAGTACGGCCGGCGGCGTGTCGTTGCCCATGGCCCCGATCGGATCCGCCCCTCCCGCCGCCATCGGCTGCACCAGGACCCGCAGCGACTCCATGGTGTGACCGAAGGCGCGCTGGTATTCGGTCAGCGGGCGCTCCAGCGCGTCCGCGGACAGCGCCGTATCCGCGGGATCGACAAGGTCTTCCAGCGCCACGCGCCCGGCCTGCAGCCAGTCGCCGTAGGGGCGCCCCGAGAGCTCTGCGAAGACCTCGTCCTCCGGCACGATGCCGCCGCGGGCGGGGTCGAGCACGAACAATGCCCCCGGTTTCAGCCGCCCCCGGGCGGCCGCGTCGCGCGCGGGCACTTCGAGCACCCCGGTCTCGCTGGCCATGATCAGGCGCCGGTCGCGAGTGATGGTGTAGCGGCAGGGCCGAAGACCGTTGCGGTCCAGCACACCCGCGAGCCGTTCGCCGTCCGTCGCCACCACCAGGGCCGGCCCGTCCCAGGGCTCCATCAGCGCGCTGTGATAGGCGTAGAAGGCCCGCCGATCCGGATCCATGTGGGGATTCTGCTCCCACGCCTCCGGGATCAGCATGCGCAGGGCGTGGGGCAGGCTGCGGCCGGCGACCACGAGAAGCTCCAGCACGTTGTCCAGTTGCGCGCTGTCACTGAGCCCGTCTGCCGTCAGCGGCTTGATCTTCTCGATTTCGGCCCCGAAGCGCGGCGACGCCAGCGCCGCCTCGCGCGCCCGCATCCAGTTCTGGTTGCCGCGCAGGGTGTTGATCTCGCCGTTGTGCACGAGATAGCGGTACGGGTGCGCGAGATCCCAGGCCCCGAGGGTGTTGGTGGAGAAACGCGCGTGCACCAGAACCATCGCCGAGGTGACGCGCGGATCGGACAGGTCGGGGTAATAGGGCCTGAGCTGGGGGCAGGTCAGCAGACCCTTGTAGACGACCGTGGTCCGCGACAGCGAGCAGATGTAAAAGACCTGGTCGCCGAACCCGACCAGCTGCCGGAAGCGGGCCTCGTTCTCGATCTCGCGCCGCAGCACGTACAGCTCGATATCCATCTCCGCGGGCTCCATTGGCTCGCGGGGCTGGACGAAGAACTGCTGGCTGAGCGGCTCGCTCTCGAGCGCGGTCTTGCCGAGCTCGCGGTTGTCCGTGGGCACGTCACGCCAGGCGACCAGCTCGAAGCCCCGCGCCCTGCAGCGGGTCTCGATCATGGAACGCAGCGCGGCCCGCTGGTCGGCGTCCCGGGGCATGAATACCTGCCCGACCCCGTAGCTGTCCGGCTCGCCCAGCCCGGAGACCTCCTCCTGGAAGAAGGCGTGCGGTTTCTGCAGGAGCATGCCGGCCCCGTCGCCGGTGTTCTCCTCGGCCCCCCGGGCGCCCCGGTGGTCGAGATTCTCCAGGCACTCGATGCCGTCCTGCACCAGCCGATGGCTCCGTCTGCCGTCCAGATGGGCCACCACCCCCACACCGCAGTTCGAGTACCCGGCTCCGTACAGCGTCCGCGGATCCTCCGGATCCCCGCACGGCGCCGCGCCCTGCCATCCCTCGAAACCCGTCATCTGCACACTCCGGCCGAATCTGCCCGTGACCTGCAAGAGACTCCGCGGACACTCTGCCCCCTCCACCGGCCCGAATCAATTTCGAACAACGGGGACAGGTCTTGCGTTTTGCCCCTCCCACAGCCAGCGCACCGACAGAAAGCGAAGCGGTCGAAAGGTACACTGAACGCAGAATGAGCCTCCTGTGGATGCTGACGGTGCCGTGATGAGTGAACGGGCAGCAAAGGCAAGCGCGCTTGGCGGAGCGGCCGGGGTCCTGTTCGTGGCGACGGGGGTGGCGATCGTGCTGCCGCTGGCGGTGCTCGGCAGCCTGGCGGCCACGGGCGTCGAACTCAATCCGTCGCTTGTCATCGCACTCTCGATCGTGCTCACCCAGGGCGTGAGCTTCGGTGGCGTGGCGCTGCTGTACCTCGCGCTCCGGCGCGGCGGGCTGCGGGTCCCGCTGCGGTGGCCAACGGCCGCCGATCTGAACTGGATGATCGGGGGCTCGGCGCTCGCGCTGGCGGCGCTGATTGCCGGCTGGCTCGTGGTGTCGCTTGTCGGTCTCGACGTCGGCGAACATCAGATCCAGAACATCGGAGTGGACGCTCCGGAAATCTTCCTGCTGCTGATCCCGCTCTCGCTCCTGCTGATCGGCCCGTGCGAAGAGCTCCTGTTTCGCGGCGTGGTCCAGGGGCGCCTGCGCCAGGCATTCGGTGCCGGCGCCGCCATCGGTCTCGCAGCCGTGACGTTTGCGTCACTGCACCTGCTCGCACTCACCGGTCCGCTCGCTGCACGCATCGCCACGGTCGCCGTGCTCGTCCTGCCGAGCCTGGTCTTCGGGCTCGCGTACGAGCGTACCGGCAACATCGCGGTGCCGGCGGTCATCCACGGCGTCTACAACGCCACGCTCCTGGCGGTGAGCTACTACGCCGTGCAGACCGATGTCGCTGCCTGAGCGCTTGCGGAAGCCTTGCCGGAACCGCACGGGCCTGCAGCTTCTAGTGGCAGAACGGACCGAACTGGTAGAAGCGGCGGCAGCGGAACTCGGATTCGCAGGAGGCGAGCTGGCTCTGGTAACGGGCGGCGCGCTCGGCGACCCGGCGCGCTGACTGCTGTACGCCGGGCTTGCTCCGCCACGTGCCACGGCTGTAACCGCCCTGGCCCTCGTGATAGGCGAGGTAGAGGTGTTCCGGATTCTGCAGCGAGACCCCGGTCATGCGCTGCGTGCGCGCGTTGTACCAGCCCACGAAATCGGTCGCGTGCTTCATGTGCGTGCGGCGCGCGAAGAGGCTGCCGGCCTCGTCCCGATATTCACCCCAGACGGGATCCTGGGCCTGGGCATAGCCGTACGCGGAGGAAGGGCGGCGCCAGGGGATGATTCCCAGCAGCCGCTCGCGGGGCGGTCGCACGCGGCCGCGAAACGAGGACTCCTGCTGGATGAAGGCCATCTGGGTGGCAATGGGTGTGCCCCACTCGCGCTCGGACTCCAGCGCATAGTCGTACCAGCGGGGCTCCTTGCGAAAGATCTCGCAGAGGTTGTCCTGGTTCGGCGGCGGTGCGGGACCGAGCACGGCGCACCCGGCCGTGGCAACGATCACGCCCGTGAGCAGCAGCATCCGGATGGCGACGCTCCTGGGTGGAAATCGCATGGGCAACGGATCTCCGATTGACGGTGCACCCGGGTCATCAGTATAGCGAAGGCCCCTGCGGCAGGCCGGACGCCGAAACGACGTCCAGACCCGGAAAACAATGGTCGCTTCCTGAAACAGGATAGCGGCCTGCGCGCCCGGTGACGCTCCGTGGCACAATCCTGGCGCCAATCGCCGGCACCAGGAACAGATCCATGTCCCGCCTCCTAACGGCCCCGGGCCGCATCCTCAGAGGCCTCCCCGCCTTCCTCGCCCGATACTTCGGGTGGCTTGCCCTGAGCGGGCTCGTAACCCTCGGCGGCGGCACCGTGATCATGCTGTTCAAGGACTGGTCCCTGCTGACCGTCCTCGCATCGCAGCTGGTCTGGCCCCGGCTGATGCTTGGCATGGTGATCGCCATCCCCATCGCCCTGTTCCCGGTGGGCCGCTTCTTCTTCATCAGCGCCATTGTCGGCGGACTGGCCTACCACCTCCTCCTGCTGGTCCTCTGAATCCCGGCCGGTCCGGACCCTCGCTGGGAGCGGCCTCCGTGGGAGCGGTCTCCGTGGGAGCGGCCTCTGGCCGCGATGGCCCTGGGCACCCAACACAACGCCGCATCGCGGCTGGAAGCCGCTCCCACAAGGGGCGGGCCGATTTCCCGTGGGAGCGGCCGCTGTGGGAGCGGTCTCCGTGGGAGCGGCCTCTGGCCGCGATGGCCCCGGGCACCCAACACAACGCCGCATCGCGGCTGG
>JAABTX010000011.1 GCA_011389655.1 Thioalkalivibrio sp. | reverse complement strand
CCTCGCGAAGCCATGCTTCGCGTCGCTCCGCGACCGGCCTCCACCCTGCCGGGCCCACCACTCCCTTCGGTCGCGCTGGACCTCGGCGGACTATCCCAGCCGCGCGCCTACAGGCGCACGGCGTTCCGGCCCAGAGTTGTCGCGAGGGGCTTTCACGTGGGGGGGCGAGCCCTCTCGGTGATCCGGCGCCGGATAATGTGTCGCCCCGGGGGCTGGCCTCCCACCAACCCAGAAATGAATCTGTCCCTGTTTACCGATCTACGGAAGGCGGGTATGTCGTGGAGGAACGTGTGATCGGCGTTTGATGGCACACCAACCCTTTGCCTGGAACGCCGGTCATGGCTCCTCGCGCAGGCGCCCTTCCACATACTTGTGGAGGATGCTGGATACCAGTGTCTGGTAGGGGATTCCTTCGGCCAGCGCCTTCTTCTGCAACCCCCGGAGGTCCCGCGAAGACAGGCGGATATTGATCCGCGCATCCTTGCGGAACATCGCTTCCGCGTAATCCTGGTGCCGCTTCTGCAAATCCGCACGATCCGGCGAGCGCTCCAGCTTTCCGGCCTCGAACGCCTCAAGAATCTCCTGCTCGTCTTTGTCCAGTCTACTCATTCGGCACCTCCCAGATAGGTCTTGGTAGCCTTGCGACTCGGAATAATCGTCTTCAGAAACACCTCCTCTTCCGACTCCACGAACGGTACGAGATAGGCATAGCCCTCCACATCGACCACATGGATTCTTTGTCCCGGATAACGTTCCTGATTCGGGTGTTCCAAAGTGTCCAGGATTCCGCCGGCCATCATGTGGTAGACGATGTCCTCGAATGAAACCTGCCTCTCGCGCTGAAGTTGCTTGTTCTTCTCGGGCTTCCAAGCAATCGGTTTCATGGCTGAAGGGTGCCACAACGTGTGCTTATTGTACTCCGACCCATTTCGTTATCCCAGCCGTAGCGAAGCGAAGAGCTTGGATCTCCAGCGTCTTTAGCCGGTTTGGTACGTGGATGTCCCGGAGTTCGCGTCATCCTCGCGGAATGGACGTTCACGGTCGACTCACGTCTCCGTCGCGGGAACCCAGCCCGATGGCCGCCACCCTGCCAGCGACCACCAGGCCACCGACCGGTGGGCTCCACCGCTGTGCGCGCACCTGGTCGAATCGGGAACTCTGAGGGAAGGAGAATCACGTTCTTGTCCTAACCGGCCGCATCGGCAAACCCGACCACCTCTCAAAGAGGGAGGCGTCCATATATGTCCCTGAGTGAGGGGCCCCTTTTTGTGGAGGGTTTCAAGACCCCGTCAGCGGTCCGGTCCGATCAGAAACCGCCGCCGGTACGAAAACCGCCCCCACTGCGGCGGCCTCCCCGTCCAAAGCCGCCGCCCAGTCCTCCAAGCCCACCGCCGCCCCAAGGCGTCCCGCGGCCGAAGCCGCCCGAGCCGAAGGTGGGATCGGCCCGGCGCTGCGGACGACGTTGCTGCTCTTTCAAGACCCGCATCAGCGCATCCCGGTCGAGCATGCCGTCGATGAAGTTAGTCAGCATCATCGCGAGCATCGCCCCATCGGCGAAGCCGGAGTCGCCGCGGTCCATCCGCTGGCGACGAAAGTCGTGCTCCAATCGCGCGAGCTCATCGAGCTTCTGCTGCTGCTTGGCGCGGGTCTGCTTGAAATTGTCGAGGGTTAAGTTCAGACGCCGCTGTTCCTGCTCAGACTCCAGCATCCGATTGACGATCTGGTCGTCATCGGGAAACGGCGTCTTCAGGGCCTCCCGGCGCAGATCCATGAGCTCCTCGCGCGCCAGCTCGCCGGCCAGATAATCCACGGCCTGGCGGGTATGATCGTCCTCACCGGCAGCGAAGCGGGCCTCGCGCGTGAGCAACGCCTCCAACGCGGCTTCGGCCTCCACGATACGTTCATCGATAGCGGTCAGGGCCTGCTGCTCGGCGTCCCGCGACTGCTCCAGCGCAGGGATGCCGTCCGCCTTGCGGGCAGCCTGATCGAGTGCCCGCAGCTTGGCGAATTCGGCCTCGGCCTGCTCAGCGACAGCATTGGCATGCTCCCGCAGCCGCGCCGGAATCTCTAATAGCCGCGCGAAATTGACACGTGCATCCTGGTAGCCAATCAGGCCTGCAACCTTCCCATCGAGCCAGCGTATCGGCCCCTGGGAGCGATACTCGTCGGTGCCGTAACCCCGCTTCCACAGGTACATGAACAACGGATCGGTCCGGTAGCTGACGCCCTTGTCGCCCTTCTCCTGCTCTCTGGCATCGGCCTTTTCGCTGGCGTGCATCGCGATGCGCTCGGCCTCGCGGGCGCGCTCGCGCTGGAGTTGGTAGTCGGGATCGCCGTCGAGCCGTGCCTGTGTGGCAGCCTCGGCGGTATCCAACGCCTCATTGGCATCCTCCAGCCGGTCACCCTGCGCCTCGCGCTCGGCATCGAGCGCATTGCGGGCAACCTGAGCGTCGTTGATCTGCTGCTTGAGCGCATCGAGCTCGCCATCGCGCCGGGCCAGCAGGGCGGACACCTGGCGCTCCGCGGCATCGAGGGCGCCGGTGAGCTCACCGTCATCGACCAGGTCGACCCGTACCCGCGCCAAGGCCTTCAAATCCTCGGCGCGGCGCTGCTGAATATCGACCAATGCACGACCAAGCTCATCAAGCTTCTGATCCATGCCAGCCAGCCCGTCCTGTTGGTCGCGTCGGGCGCCGACGATCCGGCCTAGTGCATCACGTCCACTGATCATCGCTGTCCCCTGGTGGTGCTGGTCAACCGCAACCGCGATGCGCATCACCAGTCGGTGATCGCCGCACCGCTGGTCTCAACCTGATACTCGGGCTCCAGCAGGCCCGGTCGTTTGCGGCCCAAGACATCGTTCTGGATGATGCCGTCGTCGCTCTTGTCCGCGGCGATGCGCTCGAACGTGCTTCGGTCGACGCGCAGGCCCCACTGACGCACAGGCTCGGTTCGACCCGTCTCTTCGCTGGTGATCAGCACCTCCAGCGGGCGATCACCGGGGCCGACGGCCTCGACGATGATGTAATAGTTGCGGGCGGTCTGGTTGACATCGGGCACCCGCCAGACACCAGTCGGCTCTCCGGGCCGGTTGACTACCTGCACGCGGTAGGCGGCCGCGAGCTGATCCCGCAGCTGCTGCAGATCGGCCAATGCCGCCCGCGCGGCCCTGATGTCGTCGGCGCGCAGCGCATTACGTGCCGATGCCAGCAATTGGTCGGCCTGCTGATCGACGGCAGCGTCGCGGGCCAGCTCAACGACGTCGGCGTGAGCATTTTGCAGCGTCTGGGGCAAGTCGCCACGTGGCCCGACCACCAGCAGGATCCAGGCGATGACGCCGACGGCCACCAGCGCCAAGGCCCCCATGACCCACTTTCCCCACAGGCCGCGCGTCACATACAGCTGCGCCAGCCGCACGCCGAGACTCTCGGGAGGCGGCCTGTAGACGAACCGGTCCTGTTTGAGGGCCTGCACGCCCTCCTCGAGGACCGCGTCGCTGACCTCGATGCCCTGGGCGGTATAGATCCGCCGCAGCCGGTCCTTCAGGTCCAGCTCACGTCCGGCCACGTCGAGCTCCTTCTCCACCAAGCGTCTTTTGCGCCGCAAGGTGTCGACCACATCCATGGCCAGCATCACGTCATCGAGTGGCGGCTTCGTCGCCTCCCCTGCCCCGCCTGGGCCGGGCGTGGTCATCAGGGCTGCTCAGCGGCCAGTTCCTTGCCCTGCTCGGCAAGCCGCGCCATGCGCTGCTTGCCCTCCTCGACCGCGTCACGGATCTCCTCGGCATTTCGCGTGGAGGCCTTGCGCATCTCCTCGATGATCTCCCGGGAATGGGTCTGATAACTCACCACGGAGTCGACCAGCTTCTTGACCGAATCCGCCCGAATACTGGGGCCATAGCCGGCCTCGACCGCGGCCTCCTGCACCTTGCCGCCGATATCGGCAAGCACCTCCAGCGATTGGCTGACCCCCTCCTTCATCGCATTGACCGTCTCGGTGGTCTCCGCCAGACCGAACAGACCCGTGAACGAGGCCGTCAGGGCAGTCAGCACGGTCTCGTTCGTGGAGAAGAAGCTGATGGCCTGCTGATAGAGGCGCTCCTTGGCGTTCGTGGTTTGCAGCAACCGCGCCATGACCACTTCGGAGGTGTTGTAGGAGACAGTCAGGTTGTCGGACAGGTCCTTGGCGATCTGGTAGCGCTTCTCGACGTCTTGCAGCTCGCGCACTCGTTCGTCACGGCTCATCTCCAGGCGGGCACGCGCTGCGGCATCCTCGCCGGCGAAGGCATCGACGGCCTTCATCGCCTTATCCACCTCGCCGCGGGCCGCATCGAGCGCGCCCTCGGCCTTCTGCAGCACCTCCAGGGCCAGCACCTCCGACTGCTTCATCGCGCCGCGGAAGTCCTGGTAGGCATCCAAGATGCGCTGTTCGCGCTGGACCTGGTTCTGGGTGCTCGCGGTGACGTCGAGGTAGGTGTCCTTGATCTTGTCGAAGCGACTGGCGATGTCGCCACGGGTGGCCTTCATCCAGACGTTCGAGATCCGCTCGAAGGTATCGAGCTTGCCATCCTCCAGCTGATCGACCATGGCCTTGGCGTCATCGCGGATGCTGTTGAAGGCATTGGTGATATCCTCGTAGCGGGTGCCGACGTCCATCGCCCGCACCTGTTCGCGCACGACCTCGTTGAACGTGCTGGCCTGACTCAGCGTCCTGGCAATGGCCGTGACCCGCGCCTCGTCCAGCCCTGAGATCCGGTTCAGCAAAGGGATCATCGGGTCCTCGGCGCTGCTCGCCTCGGTGGGTGCCAGACCCAAGTCGTGCAGCGTATTCATGGCCTTGTCCAGATACTGCATCGGCGCCGCAGTGATGGTGGTGCTCATGGGTTCCTCCAGGAGACGGCGTATGCCGTGGGGTATTTGGATCGGATCATAGCGGCGCCTTCTTGCAAAAGCGCTTCGCATCGGCCTTTGGCTCGGAGCGGTCGATGCTTGATGACCGCGATCGACAGATCCCAGCGGCATGCTGCGCTACGTCGATAACGGGACAAGCAGTGAAAGAGAATCGAGCACCCGGCGTCGCGAATCAGCATACAATCACGCCGGTTCGCACACTGGCATGCGTGATCAGTCGCCATAGAAGGCCTCGTCCACCTCGGCCGGGGCACCTCGGTGCCGTTGTTGTCCTGTACGCGGAACAGTCGGGCCACGAGTCGGTCACCCTGGTGCCAAGATCAAAGCTTCTCCCTCCGCCACCGGCAACACCAAGGGTTCCAGGTGGCAAGTGGCAAGTGGCAAGTGGCAAGTGGCAAGTGGCAAGTGGCAAGTTGAATGCTGACAATCTTCATTATTCGGGTACAGGAAAGATAAACACCCTTTTCAGGAAGGGTCAACCGCTTATTCACTGGTGGTGGCGAGAGGTGGTCGGGGGCGCTATAGCCGGCTCAAGGTCACAGTGCGCCGGAAGCGGGCCAGCGCGGCGACGAACGCCAGTGACCCGATCGCTGCAGTCGCCAGCAGCGGTTGCCAGACGTCCGCGAATCCGGCGCCGCGGAACAGCACGGCCTGACTGAACGCGACGAAGTGAGTGGTCGGTGAAACCAGCATCACGCGCTGCAGGAACTCCGGCATGGCGTCGAGCGGCGTGTTGGCGCCGGACAGCATGTACATGACCAGGAACACCGGGATCGACAGCAGACCGAACTGCGGCATGGTGCGCGCCACCGTGGCGAGCAGAATCCCGATCGCGGTCAGCGCGGCGAGGTAGCACGTCAAACCGAAGACGAACAGGGCCACGGAGCCGGCCAGCGGAACACCGAGAAAGCCGCGGATGACGATCAGTAGCGATAGCGTCGCCGCCACCAGGATCACCAGGGCATTGGACCAGACCTTGGCCAGCATGATCTCGCCGGCGTTGAGCGGCATGATCAGCAGGTGCTCGAGCGTGCCGTGTTCGCGCTCGCGAATCAGCGCCGCACCGGACAGCAAGATCCCGAGCAGGGTGCTCATGTTGACCAGCTGCATCACCGACATGAACCAGCTCGAGTTCCCGTTCGGATTGAACGCCAGCCGGGTGACCGCCTCCACCGGAACCGGTTCGCGGGACGCGCCTGCGGCGAGGTAGTTCTCGGCCTCCAGCACCAATGCCTGCTCGAGGTAGCGCGCGCCGGCCCCCGCCTGGGCCATCGCGGTGGCGTCGATATTGAGCTGGATCGCGGGATGCTTGCCCTCGATCAGATCCGACTCGAGGCCGGCCGGGATGTCCAGCACAAAGGTGTAACGGGCGGCGTCCATGGCCGGATTCACCTGGTCCATGTCGATCTCCGCCGGTGGCTGGAAATAGGGTGGCCGCAGCACCTCGACCATCTGCCGGGAGAGTGATGAACGGTCCTGGTCGACCACCGCGATGGAGGCGTTTTCCAGCTCCAGCTTGACCCCGCGGGCCGGGGCCACAATCGCAAAAGTGAAGGCGTACAGGATGAGCAACACCATCACTGGGTCGTGGCGCAGGCTGATCATCTCCTTGAGGCCGAGCCGGTAGACGCTGCGCCAACGCATCTCAGCGCTCCTGGCCCCGCAGCAGCAGGCGCCCAAGCACGACGAAGCCGATCCCGAAGGCCGCCAGCACGAGGAAATCGGGCCACAACTCGTGGAGCCCGAGACCTTTGGTGAAGGTGCCGACGCTGACGTGGTGGAACCAGGCGCTGGGAAAACCCAGACCCATATAATGCGCCGGGCCGGTGAGCGATGACACGGGGACCAGCATGCCGGAGAACAGGATGGTCGGGATGGTGCTCACAATGGCGGTGGCGAAGATGGCCGCGATCTGGCTGCGCATGAAGGTCGACATCAACAGCCCCAGGCCGGTGCTGGCGAACACGAACAGCAGGGCGCCCAAGGACAGGGCGGCAAGGCTGCCTTGCAGTGGCAGCCGGAAAAGCAGCAGCGCCTGCAGCAGCAGGAGCACGAAACCGAGCAGGGCCAGCCCAACGTAGGGCAGCTGTTTGCCGAGCAGGAATTCGATGCCGCGGGTCGGGGTGGCGTAGTAGTTGGTGATTGAGCCCAGCTCCTTTTCGCGCACCACGCCGACCGCGGTCATGGTCGCGGGGATCATGATCAACAGCAGCATCATGATCGCTGGCACCATGGCGTAGATGCTCTCGAACGACTGGTTGTAGCGGAACCGGGTCTCGATCTCTACCGGTGCCCGGGTCGCCGCTGCGAGGCCGATGTTGTCCGTGGAGTCGACGAAGTGGCGGTGCACGCCCTCGACATAGCCTCGAATCGTGTCGCCGCGCATCGGGACGGAGCCGTCGATCCAGACGCCGACCTCGGTCGGGTCACCGCCGGCCAGGGCACGGCCGAAGCCGGGCGGTATCTCGATCGCCAGGGTGACATCGCCGGCGACCAGCCTGCGGGTCAGCTCGGCATGGTCGCCGATCTCGGGTTGCCGCTCGAAATAGGTCGAGCCGGCGAAGCCGTCCAGGTAGTGCCGGCTGGCCGGACTGCGGTCGTAATCGAGCACCGCGTACCGGATGTCCTCGACGTCGAACGAGATCCCGTAACCCATCGCGATCATCAGCAGCAGCGGGCCGAGCAGGGCAAAGGCGAGCCGGATCGGTTCCCGGCGCAACTCCACCGCCTCGCGTCGGGTGTAGGCCCACAGGCGGCCCGGCGAGAGGCCTTTTCCGGTCTGCTGATCCGATCGGGGCCGCTCCCCGGCTCGATCATCGGACGCAGGTGGCATCGAATTGGCCTTGCGCGAAGTGTACCCGCCAGTCTCCCGTTCAGCCGACTTCTCTTCGCCCGTTTCCTGCTCGATGTAGGTGATGAAGGCGTCGTCCAGCGAGTCGGTATCCTGCGCCGCACAGAGCTCGGCCGGGCTACCCTGCGCGAGCACGCGGCCCGCATGCATCAGAGAGATCCGGTCGCAGCGCTCCGCTTCGTTCATGAAGTGGGTCGACACGAACAGCGTGACCCCGTGGTCGCGTGACAGCTCAGTAAGCAGGGCCCAGAAATCGTCGCGGGCATCCGGACCGACCCCCGAGGTGGGCTCGTCCAGGATCAGCAGTTCGGGCTCGTGGATCATGGCGACGGCCAGCGACAGGCGCTGCCGCAGACCCAGCGGCAGCTGCTCGGCGCGCTGGTTCATGTACGGCTCGAGGTCGAAACGCTCGGCAAGCCGTTGGATGCGCTGAGACCGCCGGGGCGAGTTCAATCCGTACAGGCGCGCGTGCAGGTCGAGGTTCTGGCCTACCGTCAGTTCATCGTACAGGGAGAAAGACTGCGACATGAAGCCGAGCCGATGGCGCAGCGAGCTGTCCCGTTGGTCCACCGGTTTGCCGAACACGAAGGCCTCTCCGGCCGAGGCCGGCAAGAGGCCGGTCAGCATTCTCATGGTGGTGGTCTTGCCGCTGCCGTTGGAGCCGACGAAGCCGAAGATCTCGCCTTTCCTGATCGTCAGGCTGACCCGATCAACGGCCGTGAAGTCGCCGAAGCGGCGGGTCAGGCCGCGCGCCTCGATGGCGGGCGAGCCGGCCTCTTCGGGTTGGCCGGGCGGTCCGGACTGTTGCCGCCCTTCGGACCCGCGCCCCTCGGGCAGCAGGCGGATGAAGACCTGCTCCATGGCGTCTGCGCCGGTCTTTTCCCTGAGCGCGTCGGGGGTGTCGGCCGCGAGGACGCGCCCGCCGTCCATCGCGACCAGATGGTCGAAGCGGTCTGCCTCCTCCATGTAGGCGGTCGCGATGACGATGCTCATCCCCGGGCGGCGCTGGCGCAGGCGGTCGATGAAATCCCAGAAGCGTCTGCGTGAGAGCGGGTCGACCCCGGTGGTGGGTTCGTCCAGGATCACGAGGTCCGGGTCATGGATCAGGGCGCAGCACAGACCCAGCTTCTGCTTCATGCCACCGGACAATTGCATCACCGGCCGCTCGACGAACTCGGCCAGGCCCGTGGCTTCGGTCAGTTCCGCGATGCGTGCCGACCGGGTCTGCCGGTCCTGCCCGAACAGGCGGCCGAAAAAGTCCAGGTTCTCGCGCACCGACAGGGTGGCATACAGGTTGCGCCCGAGGCCTTGAGGCATGTAGGCGATGCGCCAGCCGACACCCTTGCGCTGCCCCGGCTCGCGCAGGTCCGCACCGAGCACCTGCAACTGACCCTGCTGCGCTCGGCGCACGCCGGCCGCAAGGCCCAGCAGGGTCGACTTGCCAGCGCCGTCCGCACCGACCAGCCCGCTGATGCGCCCGGCCGGGAGACGCAGGGTGACGTCGTCCAGCGCCCGGGAATCACCGTAGCGGTGAGAGACCCCGCTCAGTTCGATGACGGCGGGGCGGGATCGCTGTTCCATTGCGGCAGCCGGGTTTGCAGGGACTCCGGCCAGGCGGCCTCCGAATCGAGGCGCACGTAGGCCACGCCGGGCAGCCCGGCCTTGACCAGCGGCTGGTAGCGGGCGAGCAGGTCGGAGTCGATCTGCACCTTGACCCGGAAGGACAGGCGCTCACGGGCACTCTCGGTCTCAACCTGCTTGGGCGTGAACTGGGCCTGTGCGGCGACGAAGGAGACATGGGCAGGAATCACGTAATCGGGCGCGGCGTCGAATACGATACGGGCCTCGGCATTCAGCGGCACCCGCCCGACTACAGTGGTCGGCAGGTAGATCACCATGTAGACGTCATTGAGGTCGAGCAGGGTCAGCACCTTGCCACCGACGCCGACAACCTCGCCGGGCTCGGCAAGGCGGTACAGCACACGGCCGCTGCGCGGGGCACGCAGTTCGGTGTCGCGGATCTCCACCCGTATCCGCTCAATGCCGGCCTCGGCCGCGTCGATCGCTGCGGCGGTGGCGGTGACCCGGACCCGTGCCGCGCGCATCGCCGCCTCCGAGCTGCGCATCGACGTGCGCGCCTGGTCGACGGACTCCTCGGAAACGAACTGGCCCTGGGTGGCGAGCCGCTGCATCCGTTCGAGTTCGTCGCGCGCGAACTCGAGCTCGCTCTCGCGCTGGGCCACCAGCGCCTCGGCATGATCGCGCTCCGCCTGGGCCCGGGCCAGTTCGGCCCGCGCCTGGCGCAACTGGGCGTCGAGGCTCTCGGTGTCCAGCCGCGCGACCACGCTGCCGGCCTCGACCTGGTCGCCCTCGCGCACCAGCACATCCGTGAGTCGGCCGGCCAGTTTGCTGGCCACGTCCACCTCGGTCGCCTCGACGCGGCCGTTGCTGCTGGCGAAACCCTCAGGAAGGACGGGATCCCCGGTGATGCCCTGAATCAAGGCCCGGAAACTCGCGGGCCTTTCCTCCGCCAGCCAATAGACGGCGGCACCCAGGCCTGCCAGCAACAGCAGGGTGATGGTGAGGGCAACTACAAGGCTACGGCGCAACGGCATCGAAGGCGGACCCGGGCGTGATCAGGAGTTGCAGGCGCTGCATTCTTGAGGGTGCCCACAGCCTCCACACTACCGCAGCTCTGCGATCATGCGTCAAGTGGGTAATTGCACGCCGGCGGCACCAGCGACCGGCTCAGGCAAGACGGGCGCGGAATCTCCGGCACCGACCGATGGCGAAGCGAGCGCACAGATTGAACCGCAAACGGGCGGCGCCGCCGAGGAATCCGCGGGGAGGCCGCAAGGCGGTCTTCCCGCAGGTCCAGCTGCCCCTGTACCGCCCGGTCGGCGTTGACGTAGAGTGCGGGACGCGGCAGATACCGATCACTGCCCATCGCATCTGAACCCAGTGGAGGCCCCGTGACTGACACCCCTGTTGCCCTGGTCACCGGCGCGGCCCGTGGCATCGGCTTCGGTATTGCGCAACGCCTGATTCTAGACGGCTGGCGGGTGATCCTTGCCGACCGCGATGCAGCGGGCGTCCGTTCGGCTACCGATCATCTGGGGCCCGCCGCCGATGCGGCGATCCTGGATGTCCGTGACGAGTCCGGCATCCGCGCGCTGCTCGCGCAGGTGCGCCAACACCAGGGGCGTCTGGATGCACTGATCAATAACGCGGGAATCAGCGACCCGCATTGCGGCCCGGTCGAGTCGCTCGGCCTGGAGGACTGGAACCGCTGGCTCGCGACCAACCTGACCGGAGCATTCCTGATGTGCAAACATGCCCTGCCGCTGCTGCGCAAGCAGCGCGGCGCCATCGTCAATATCGGCTCCACCCGGGCCCTGCAGTCGGAACCGGACACCGAGGCCTATGCAGCCAGCAAGGGCGGACTGGTGGCGTTCACGCACGCGCTCTCGGTCAGCGTCGGCCCCGAGGTCCGAGTCAACTGCATCAATCCCGGCTGGATCGATACCCGCCCCGCGTCGACGAAGAAGGCCGAGCCATTGCGTGAGCTCGACCACCAGCAACATCCGGCGGGCCGCGTGGGCGAGCCAGCGGATATCGCTGCCCTTGCTGCATTCCTGCTCGGTCCGCAGGCCGGCTTCATCACCGGGCAGGCGTGGACGGTCGATGGGGGCATGACCAAGCGGATGATCTACGCGGATTGAAGGCGGTGTTACGCAGGCCCGGGAGCAAGAACGACCGCGCGCCGCAATCGGGTTCAGAGCCAAACAAGCCGTTCGTGTCTGGAGAACCGGCCGCAGGAGTGCGCCCATGCTGGGCGCACCAAAAAAAAGGGCCCCGCAAGCGGGGCCCCTCAACCTGGCACTTGTGCGCCGGGGCTGTCTTACTGCGCTTCGACGTTCGCGGCGGCCGGGCCCTTCTGGCCCTGCTCCACGTCAAACGAGACGCTTTGGCCTTCGGCCAGCGACTTGAAGCCGCTACCCTGAATGGCGCTGTGATGGACGAACACGTCCTTGGAACCATCAGACGGCGTAATAAAGCCAAAGCCTTTTTCGTCGCTGAACCACTTCACTGTACCTGTAGCCATTACGGTTACCTCTGCTTCTTCATAGTAGATGGGGATTTCCAGGGCGGGAGACTGGAGGGCAACCGAACGACGGTGGAACTTGATCGTGATTCTCGGCGGCCCCGCTGGGGGCCGGAACTGCGAATCTGAACGCCCCTTGCGGGGTGTCGCTTGGCGCTATTTGGAGCCTGTTACCGTTACCTGCACTGCATTATCCGCACAAACCGCTCCTAATTGATAGTGCTTTTCGGGTTTTTCTGGAGCCTCCGTCGAAATTCCCCCTTTTATCCACGACTTGAATGGGAGCGAAATTTCGATTCCGTGGGTTTCATCCGGGCCACAGGGGGCCTCCCTCCGTCATCCGGAACCAGGCAACCTGCCCTAGATCGAGGTCTGATGGGCCCGGCCTGGCGTCTGCGTTCGCGAACCAATAGCGCGAAAGGCGCTCCAACAGGGGTATGGCAAACCTTGAATCTGTATTGTCGCGTCGCCGCCTGCTGGCAGGCCTGTCACTGGCCCTGCCGGCCTTGTGGTTGGGCGGCTGTCGAAGCGAGTCGGCCGGCGTGCAGGACAACGGACTCTTCGAGCCGCTGGATCTGAGCGAAGGCCAATGGCGCGAGATCCTTGGCCCGGAGCAGTACCGCATACTGCGTCGCGACGGCACCGAACCGGCCTTCTCCAGCCCGCTGGACAGGGAGTGGAGCGACGGCACCTACGTGTGCGCCGGCTGCAACCTGGCGCTGTTCGCCAGCGCTCACAAGTATGATTCCGGCACTGGCTGGCCGAGTTTCTGGCAGCCGATCAACGACGGGCATCTTGGCACCAAGCGTGATTTCAAGCTGGTCATTCCGCGCACCGAGTATCATTGCGTGCGTTGCGGCGGTCACCAGGGCCATGTCTTCAGCGACGGGCCCGAGCCGACCGGGCAGCGCTGGTGCAACAACGGCGTGGCGCTGAGCTTCGTTCCCGAGGGCCAGCCCCTGCCGGAGCTTCGCGAGGCCTGAGGACGCTGGCGCCGCGCGCTCCGGAAGGCGCCTGCCGCCCCATCCGCAACGGACATCAACCTGCGTCGAGAACTGGTAATGAGGCCGACACCGTTTCATCTCCCAACCATTCGCTTCGGCCATCGAGCCATTGTGCTGGCCGCCCTCGCCGGCTCACTGCTCCTGGCAGTGTCTCCTGCCGCCGCCGCAGGCGACGCCGAGGATGATCTGGCGCGGGCGACCTTTGCCGGCGGCTGCTTCTGGTGTATGGAGCCGCCCTACGACGACCTCGATGGCGTGGTCGAGACCCTGTCGGGCTTCAGCGGCGGGCATGCATCGAACCCGGCCTACAATGACGTGGTCAGCGGCGGCACCGGGCATCGGGAGGCCGTGCAGGTGGTCTTCGACCCCGAGGTCGTCGACTACGCCGAGCTGCTTCACGTGTTCTGGCGAAACGTCGACCCTTTCGATGATGGCGGCCAGTTCTGCGACCGCGGCGACGCCTACCGTACCGCGATCTTCGCCCATGGCGATGAGCAGATGCACAAGGCCCGTAAGTCGCTCGAAGGCTTCGAACAGTCCGGGCGTTTCGACCAAGCCATCGTCACGCCGATCCTCGAGTTCGAGAACTTCTATGCCGCCGAGGAATACCATCAGGGCTACTACCGGAAACACCCGGTGCGCTACAAGTACTATCGCTGGCGCTGCGGTCGCGACGATCGCCTCGAAGAAATCTGGGGCGACGAAGCCGGCGGCTGACCCGTGCGTCCTTCCGGAACCGCCGGTCGCCGGTCTCAGCCCCTGGCCACCGCGGCGCCCCGTCCGCGATCAGCCGCGCCATCGATAGACCTCCAGTACCGCTGAATCGCACTTGCAACACCCGTCGCATTGACCGCCCGGTGGCTCGCACACCACGCGGCCGCGAGCAACCCATTGGCCGAGCATGCCGCGCAGGGCCTCAGGGTCGATGTCGAAGCGGTTGGACATGTCCCGCAGTGAGGCAGGTCCGTTTGCCTGCAGGTAGTCACGGATGCTGGACAGAATCATCGCGCCATCCTCAAGCCTGCTGTCGGGCGGGTGCTCCCGCGCCTCGTGGTCCACCGTGGGCCCGCAGCACCAGGGTCACCGCCAGGAAGATGCCCAGCATGGCCGCGATCCAGGCGGCGGAGGTCGCCGGGCTGCGACTGAAGATCGCGGCCTGATAGAAGACCGTGGCCGCGATGTAGCCGACGCCGGTAGTCCAGGCGGCGACGAATACGGTCCAGCGCATGTTGGTCTCCCGGTACACTGCGGCCAGCGCGGCGGTGCAGGGGAAATACAGCAGGATCAGCAACAGATAGGCGAAGGCGCCGGCGGCCCCGTCAAAGCGCGCGGCCATGGCGCCGAAGGTGCCGGTGGCCACGCCCTGCTGCTCGGCCACGCCCCCGGTGTCGCTGAGGTCGCCCACTGCCAGACCCAGCGGGTCGGTCCAGGTGCCCAACGCATCGGCCAGGTTCGCCGGGATCGAGGCAAAGGCCGCGCCGAGGCCGCCGGCCAGGCTGAACGCGCCCTCCTCTTGCGTCTCGATGCCCGCCGCCGCAGCGTCGGCAACGGCGAGATCGCTGTACAGGGCGTCCAGGGTACCGACCACCGCCTCCTTGGCGAGCACGCCGGTGAACAGGCCGACCGCGGCCGGCCAGTTGTCCTCGGTCATGCCCATCGGCGCGAAGGCCGGCGTGATGCCGCGCCCGATCTCGCTCAGCACGGACTGGTCGCTGTCCTCGTTGCCGAAGCTGCCGTCGGTGCCGACCGCGTTGAGCACGTTCAGTACCAGCACCATCGGCACGATGATCTTGCCGGCGCGAAACATGAAGCTGCGGGTCCGTTCCCAGCTGCGCAGCAGGATTCCCCGCACGGTGGGCAGATGATACGGCGGCAGCTCCATCACGAACGGGGCCGTCTGGCCACGCAGCAGCGTGTTCTTCATGATCAACCCGGTCAGGACCGCGACCGCGATGCCGATCAGGTAGAGTCCGAACACGACGTTCTGTCCCCCGACCGGAAAGAAGGCGGCAGCGAACAGCACGTACACCGGCAGGCGCGCACCGCAGGACATGAACGGCGCCATGACGATGGTCATCAGCCGGTCGCGCTGCTGTTCCAGGGTCCGCGTCGCCATGATCGCGGGCACATTGCAGCCGAAACCGACGATCAGGGGCACGAAGGCCTTGCCCGGCAGACCGATCGCACGCATGGCGCGATCCATCACAAACGCGGCGCGGGCCATGTAGCCGGAGTCCTCCAGCGCCGACAGGAACAGGTACAGGAAGGCGATCACCGGAATGAAGGTCGCGACCACCTGCACACCGCCGCCGAGGCCATCGGCGAGCACGAGTACCAGCCAGTCCGGCGTGCCGAGCCCGGCCAGCCAGCGGCCGAGCCCGTCGACCAGGAGGGTGCCGGTGAAGAGATCGAAGAAGTCGATGAACGCGCCACCGATATTGATGGTGAACAGGAACATCAGGTACATCGCAAGCAGGAAGATCGGGATACCGAGCGCGCGGTTGAGTATGATCCGGTCGATCCTGTCCGAAGTGCTGCGCCGGACCTGATTCCTGCGTTTCACCGTGGCCGAGGTGACCTGGTTCACGAAGCCGTAGCGGGCGTCGGCGATACTGATGTCGATGTCGTCGCCGAGCCTCTCGGCGGTCCGGCCGCGCAGCGCGTCCAGCGCGGGTTTGGCAACCCTTTCGGCCATGTCCTCGGCCAGATCGTCGCCCTCGAGCAGGCGGAGCCCAAGCCAGTGAGGGTCGACCCGCGTGTCCGCCGCCTGGGCCGCGATCTGCGGCATCAGTTCGCTGATCGCGGCCTCGATCGGGGATGCATACCGGATGGCCGCGGAGGCTGGCCGGGGATCGCGCGCCCCCGCGAGAACGGCCGAGCGCAGCTCGGCGATGCCCTCGCCGGACGTGGCCACCACCGGGATCACCGGGCAGCCGAGGCGTTGGGCGAGGCCGGCCACGTCGATGGCCAGACCGTGCTGACGCGCGGCGTCCATCATGTTCAGCGCGACCACCACCGGCACGCGCATCTCGATCAGCTGCGCGGTCAGGTAGAGGTTGCGTTCCAGGTTGGAGGCATCGACGATGTTGATGATGAGATCGGCCTCGCGCGCGGCGACGTAATCGCGGGCGATCTGCTCGTCCAGCGAGACCTCGCCGGCGGAGACATCGAGCGAATAGGTGCCGGGCAGGTCGACCAGTTCGAACTCGGCGCCCTCGAAGACGTAGTGCCCGATCTTGCGCTCGACGGTGACGCCGGGCCAGTTGCCGACCCGCTGCCTGGAGCCGGTCAGGGCGTTGAACAGGGTGGTCTTGCCGCAGTTCGGGTTGCCGACCACACCGATGGTGAACTTCTCGCTCATGGCATCGCCCTCTCGACCAGCAGCGACGCGGCCTCGCCCTTGCGCAGGCTGAGGCTGAAACCGCGCACCCGGATCTCGACCGGATCACCCATCGGGGCGTGCCGCGTCACGCTGAACTCGACCCCCGGGGTCAATCCCATCGATAGCAGCTTGCGACGATAGGCCGAGCTGCCGTCACCGAATCCGATCACGCGGCCGGTGTCGCCGACCGCCATGTCTCTAAGGCTGAGTGACATTGTTCTGGCTCCCTTGCATTCATTCCCGGTGCTGACGGACCACCATGATCTTGTGCGCCATGCCTGCTCCAAGCGCGATGCGGGTCTCGCCGCGCAGCACCACCAGGCTCCCCCCGGAGCGCTGGCTCACGGTCAACTCGCTGCCCACGTTGAGACCGAGCGCGGTGAGGCGCATCTCCAGGTTCTTGCCTCCGCGCAACAGATGGATGCGCAGCGGTTCGCCCTCCTGTGCCGTGGCCAGGGGAAAGGGTGCGTAGGGGGTGTAGGGGTTGTTCATCAGACATCCGGCACCGGTTCCGCGGCAGCCTGACGAGGCCGCAGGACGTATGGGAGGCCCTCGGGGATCGCACCGGCCCGTGCAGGCCGCGGATCCGACAGGTAGGGAAGTGTTCCGAAGAGATGCCGCATTCACCAACACCCACGCAGTAGCGTGATCACAGGGGGTTGTCGGCTGGCTCGGGAAGCGATCACTGCTGCGTAGGCGATCCGCTGGCCTGGCTGGCTGTCGCGCGTTATCGCGACTGGTTCTCATTCTATTCCTTCGCGGTCCGGGGACGCAACAGCTCCATGGCGGCGACCTGCAGGAGGCTGGGCGTTCTGCGTCGCCGGCGAAACCTCTGCTGCGCCACTCCTGCAGGCGTCGCCCGGTGAACGGCGTCAGGCCACGTTTCTTCTGCGCGGCCCCGTAGCCGCGCGCGCTAGCCCCGGAGGCCCGCGACCTCCGCGGCGCTGTCGGCCAGACCTAGACCAGCCTCCTCGTATACGTGGAACACCACGTCGGCACCGTTTTCCCGCAGAATCGGGATTTCTTCCGGGTATTCCACGATCGCCGCGATCTTGCCGGGAAACGCGCGATGGCGGAGTTGCTCCAGGGCATACAGGTTGCCGTGATGGCTGGGCATGGCGAGCAGGATGGTCCGCACCTGGGCGCAGGTGATCATCTTCTCCCAGAAGTCGGAATCCACGGCGTCCCCGGCGATGACTTCATAGCCATCCGCTCTGAGACGAGCGACCTTTGCCTCATCGTTGTCGATGCCCAGCACGCGCAGGCCGTATTCGTCCTGAAGACGCTGGTAGGCACCGCGACCGATCTTGCCCATACCCATCACCACGGCCTGGGCATCGCCGATCTCGATGGGTCGGTCGGCCGGATGCAGTCGCTCCGACGGCCAGGTCGGCAGAAACCGGTCCAGCCAGTGATAGACCGCCTCGCTGGCGCTGTTCAGGGGCGATGCCAGCACGAAACTGATGGCCACGGTCAGCGACAGGACTACCAGCCACTCGGGCGCAAACCAACCCTGGGCCACCGCGAGTGCGGCGACGATCAAGCCAAACTCCGAATAGTTGCTGAGGCTCAGTGTGGCGAGGGCCGAGGTCCGGCTGCGCAGGCGAAAGCCGCTGAAGATCAGGAGGAACAGGATGCTCTTGACGGGCACCAGGAACAGAAGAAGCAGCGAGAGCCCCATCAGCTCCCAGGTGGGGAGAGCCAGCAGCCCGATGGAGAGAAAGAAACCGACCAGAAACAGTTCCTTCAGGTGGAAAAGCGACCGCGCAAGGTGATGCGATGCCGCGTGCGGCGCGAGCAGCATCCCGATGATCAGCGCCCCCAGATCACCCTTCACGCCGAGCGCATCGAACAGGCCGTAGCCGAGCACCAGCGCCAGCAGGATTCCGTACAGGATCTGCATTTCGCCGTGACCGACCCGGTCCAGCAGGCTTCGTAGCAGGGGAGCTGCCGGCAGCAGAAGAAACAGCAGCAACGCCCAGGGGCTGGGAATCGATCCGGTCGACGCAGTCAGGAAAAGCACCGCGAAGATGTCCTGCATGATCAGCACGCCGATCGCGAGCCGGCCATAGAACGACCGGGATTCGCTTCGCTCCTCGAGAATCTTGACCGCGAACACCGTGCTCGAAAACGAGAGCGCAAAGGACAGCAGCAGCAGGGTCCGCCAACCGCTCTCCTGCAGCAGGGCGATGCCGGTGAACTTGAACAGCGACAGCAACAGGATCAGCAACCCGCTGGAGGCGACCATATGCAACGTCGCCCCGGCCCAGACCTCGCCGCGCAAAAGCGTCCGTATGTTGAGTTTGAGGCCGATGGTGAACAGCAGCAGCGTGACCCCGAGGTTCGCGAGCGTCTCCAGGGTGGGGGTCAGCGAGTAGCCCAGGAAGTTCAGCGCGAACCCCGCGACCAGAAACCCGACCAGTGGCGGGAGCCGCAGCAGCATCGCCCCCATTCCACCCACAAACGCCGCGAGGATATACGCGATTTCCATGTCTCATTCCCGGAGTAGCCGTGCCTGCGGGGCAATTGTAAGCCAACCCGGACACGCGGAATCGATTGCTGCCGTCCCCCGGAAACCGCGCCGGTTGTCACTGCCGGCGAGGCGGCACGCCTGACCGGTCAGGGCCCGGGTCGCCCCTGCAGGCGACTGCTTTCCAGTCTGGCTCGCTCGACCACCTCTATGTATGATCTGCGGCCCGGTCTCGAACCGACGGTAACCTCCGCCTTCCTGCGGTGCCGGCGAGCGATGCTCCCTCACACGTCGCAGTAGGCTCCGGATAACGACAAGGGGAGCGATCGATGGGCCTGGGCGCGGGGCTTGTGGTGCTGGCGGCCTTCTTCTGGGGCTTGTCGGGCGGGATCGGCGGTATCCTGATGGCCGATGGCTGGGACGCCTTCGTGGTCTCGTTCTACCGGGGTGCCATTGGTCTTGCCTTCGTGCTCGCCTGGCTCGCCTTGCGGCCGCGCGGCAGCGGGCTTGCGAGCGGTCGGCTGTGGTTCTGGTCAGCCGTGGCCGGCCTGGGCGTCGCCGGCAACTTCGCGTTCTACTTCGTGAGCATCGCACACGGAAGCGTGGCGGTGGCGGCCACGCTGATGTACTGCGCGCCGGTGTTTGTCTACCTCGTTTCCTTCACCCTGAAGCTGGAAAGCCCCACCCCGCTCAAGCTGGTGGCGATCGCGGTGGTGATGGTCGGCATCGTGCTGCTCACCCGGATCTACGATATCGGCGCGGGCGGGGTCACGCTCATTGGTGCCGGCGCGGGGTTGCTCGCCGGTCTGTCCTACGCGGTGTTCATCTTCGGCTTCAAGTACGCCGGCTCGCATGGCAGCCCGCAGGCGGTTCTCTCGATTGCCTTCGGGGTCCTGGTCCTGCTCCTCATGTTGCCCGGGGATAACGCTCAGATGGTGGCCGTATTGAGCTCAACGGACTGGCCGCTGTTTGCGGCACTGGGCGTGTTCGGGGCGGGGCTGTCGTTTGCCCTCTATATCAACGGGCTCCGGCATACCGCGCCGGCCGCCGCCTCCATCGTGGCGATGATCGAACCCGTGACCGCGACGCTGTTCGGTGTGATGATCCTGCATGAAAGCCTGGCCCTGGTTCAGATTCTCGGGATGGGCCTGATCCTCGTCACGGTGACCGCGCTCAGCGTCTCCTCGCGCGCCACCCCACCATTGCCCGTACAGGGCCGGGGCAGCGACTAGTGGGCCATGCTTGCCGTCTTCCCGGGGAAGTGCGTAACTTGTGTCTGCGCTGTCCTTGCGGTTCGACAGCGCGGCCGGCCGTGCTGGTCTGCGCAAGCTGATCCCCGTCGTCTGCCCGTACCGGGCGCTCTCGCCCCAGCATTGGCATGATTTCCAGTATCCATCCGGGAGATCGCCCTCGTGAGCCTTGATAACGACGCGTCCCGCCCGCCCTTTCTGCGTCCGGTCGACGAGCTCCTGGATTCTCTCGAGGTGGCGCGGGAGCGGGGTCTCTCGGCGGGCACGGCCAGCCGCCGGCTGGAGGAGACCGGGCCCAACCGCCTTCGCAAGAGCGGCCGGAAGCCCTGGTGGCGGGTCGCCCTCGACCAGTTCAAGAGCCTGGTGGTGATCCTGCTGCTGGTCGCCGCGGCCATCGCGGCCGTGTTCGGCCAACTGGTGGAAGCGGTGGCCATCGCGGCGGCGCTGGTCATCAATGCGGTCATCGGCTTCGTGACCGAGTGGAAGGCGCTCCAGTCCATGGAGGCCCTGAGGCGCATGGGGCAGATGTCCGCCCGGGTCCGCCGGGACGGGGAGGAGCGGGAGGTTCCGTCCAGCGAACTGGTGCCGGGGGACGTCGTGCTCCTGGGCGAGGGGGAAATGGTGCCGGCGGATCTTCGCCTGGTCGAAGTCGAAAACCTCCAGTGCAACGAGGCCGCCCTCACGGGCGAGTCGGTGCCGGTGTCCAAGACCACCGATCCTCTTGAGGATCCGGAGACTCCCCTCGCGGAGCGCGAGAACATGGTCTTCAGCGGCACCGCGGTGTCCCGGGGGGGTGCCGAGGGGGTCGTGGTGGCCACCGGCATGGACACCGAGATCGGCCGGATCTCGGCGATGGTCGAGGAGGCGGAGGAGGAGACCACGCCCCTGGAGCGGCGCCTGGAGGGTCTTGGCAAGCGCCTCATCTACCTCGTGATTGTGGTCGGCATCGGGGTGGCGGCCTCCGGGATCGTGGCGGGCAAGGATCTCCTGATCATGGTGGAGACCGCCATCGTGCTCGCCATCGCTGCGGTGCCCGAGGGGCTGCCGATCGTGGCCACCGTGGCCCTGGGACGGGGAATGTGGCGCATGGCACGGCGCAATGCCCTGGTCAAGCGGCTTGCTGCCGTGGAGACCCTGGGCGCCACCACGGTCATCTTCTCCGACAAGACCGGGACCCTCACCGAAAACCGCATGGTGCTCCGGCGCGTCGCGCTCGCCGCCGGGGATACGGAGGTCTCCCGGGAGGATGGCGACGCGCGCTTCCGGCTGGATGACGAGGACGTCGACCCGCAGAAGCAAGACGACCTGCGCCGCGCGTTGCGTGTCGGCGTGCTGTGCTCCAACGCGGAGCTCGAGGACGGGGGCGGTGCCTCGGGGGATCCGACGGAGGTGGCGCTGGTGGAGGCGGGCGCGCGGGCCGGTCTGCGCCGTCCCGATCTGCTCCGTGAACTGCCTGAGGAACGCGAGGAGAGCTTCGACACCGAGACCAACAAGATGGCCACCTTCCATCGGCTAGAGGATGGCTTTTTGGTGGCCGTCAAGGGTGCGCCTGAGGCGGTACTCGACGTGTGCACCCGGGTGCTGGAAGACGGCGAGGAAACGGAGCTCGACGATGCCGGGCGCGAAGTCTGGGTCAAGCGCAACGAGGCCCTGGCAGGCGACGGCCTGCGGGTGCTGGCGGTGGCCGAGAAACGGGCGGCGCGCGCCGACGAGGCACCCTACGCGGGTCTCACCCTGCTCGGGCTCGTGGGACTCTACGATCCACCGCGGGAAAGCGTGAAAGAGGCCATCCGCACCTGCCAGGAGGCCGGAATCCGGGTGGTGATGGTTACCGGCGATCAATCCGCCACCGCGGCCAACATCGCCCGCGCCATCGGCATCGTGGGCGCGGATGACGAGTCAGCGCCGATGGGCGGGCATGAGCTGGGCGACCTCGGCGAGGGCGACCCGGAGCGTGCGGAGAAGGTGCACGAGACCGCCGTGTTCGCGCGGGTCTCGCCCGAGCAGAAGCTCTCTCTTGTTGGCGCCTACCAGGACCGCGGCGAGGTGGTCGGGATGACCGGAGACGGGGTCAACGACGCCCCGGCGCTGAAGAAGGCGGACATCGGCATCGCCATGGGCCGGCGCGGCACCGAGGTGGCGCGCGAGACCAGCGACATCGTCCTCAAGGACGACGCCTTCGAAACCATCGTCACGGCCATCGACCAGGGCCGGGCGATCTTCGAAAACATCCGCCGCTTCATCGTGTTCCTGCTCTCGGGCAACCTGGGGCAGATCGTGGGCGTCTCCGCCGCGGCCCTGGTGAATGCGCCCCTGCCCCTGCTGCCCCTGCAGATCCTCTTCCTCAACCTGCTGCTGGACGTGTTCCCGGCGCTCGCCATTGGGGTGAGCCGGGGCAGCGCGGACATCATGCGCCAGCCGCCCCGCGACCCGGACGAGCCCATCCTCACCCGGGGCCACTGGCTTGGCATAGGGGGCTTCGGGCTGCTCATGGCCGCAGCGCTGCTGGGGGTGTTCGCCTGGGCGCTGCTGGTGATGAAGGTGGACACCGGCACGGCGGTGACCATGGCCTTCCTCACCTACGGCCTCGCGCGCCTGTGGCACGTCTTCAACATGCGTGCCCCGGGCTCACCGATGCTGCGCAACGATCTGGTGATGAACCTCTGGGTATGGGGTGCCATCGCGCTCTGCGCCGCGCTCCTCGCCGCGGCAGTCTACGTACCGCCGCTCGCGGCGCTGCTGCAGGTGACGCCGCCCAATCCGGCGGAGTGGATCGTGATCCTCGCCGGCAGCCTCGTACCCCTGGTCCTCGGCCAGCTCGCGCTCGCCGTGCTCGGCCGACGTTAGGCCCCGCCCGGGAGGATTCGCGCGCAATCGTCGGCCGAACGGCAGGCCCTTCTGGTGGGCACACTTCGTTTTGCCCACCCTACCCTCCACGGATGCCCTCAGCCAAGCACCGACCGGATCCGGTCGATGGCCGATGACGGGTCCTCCCGCAGCGGCGCTGCCGCCAGCCGCAGCAGCCGGAAGTCCATGCACTCGAGGTAGGCCTCGCGCGCCCTGGCGCGGGCGGCGCCACCACGCGACGCCCCGCCATCGACCTCGATTTCGATCGCGACCTGCCGGCCCGGCCCGCCTTCGAATGCCAGATCGACACGGAGGTCGCCGATACAGGGTTGCACCTTCGGTACCCAGCCCTCGAGTATCATGGAGGTGAACAGCTCCTCCGCGTCCGGGATGTCCTGTCGCAGTCGACACAGGTCCTGGCAGTGCACCGCGAGTTCCCGGAGCAGATATTCCTGCTCCAGACAGAACTCCACGTCTCCGACCAGATGCAGCGCTTCCCTGGCGCGGGTCAGTGCGATGGCGAACAGATCGGGCGAGGCATCCACCTCGCGTCTCGCATCGGCGGGCATACCCCGGGCGACCGCGGGACTGAACACGATCACATCCCACTCCCCGCCCTGAAAGACAGCGGGCAGGTCGATGGTCAAGCGTCCGTCCGGTTGCAGATCCTGCAACTCGGCCCGCAAGCGGTCGCGCTGGGCGGGAAACGGCGTGATCACACCGAGGCTCGACTCGGGGGAGCGCCGCCGAAGATCCCGGACCTGCTCGACCACCTTCGCGATCTCGGCGAGGTTGCACCAGTTGCTTCCGGGCGGCGCGGGTTCGGCCGTCGCCGGCACGTCGACAATGCGCACGCCATCGTCGCGCCGGCTCCCCGCCCCCGGGACAGGGCGCACGGGCTGGTAGGGGCAGAGCAGCCGGCTCCACAGCGCAAGGATCGCGGGGTGCCCACGATAGCTGCGTGCGAGCACGAGCCGATCCTGCGGTGGATGTGCGAGGGACTCCAGCGTCGCGCGGAACAGGTCGCCCCCGGCGCATGTCAGGCGCGGCGGACACCCCTCCACACCAAAACGGTCGCGCGGCACCGAGGCCCCGGCCGCGTGCATGCCCGGGTGCGCCGAAGTGGTCCGCGGATCACCCGTCACGGCCAGCGACCGACCCCGAAATATGGCCGGCAACAGACCCGTCAGGGTTGCCCGCGGGGCATCGTCGATGACCACCAGATCGAACAGACCGGGCGCCATCGGCAGGTTGTCCAGACCGCGGACATCGGTGATCCACACCGGAAGCGCGCGCAGCAGTTCCCGAAAATCCTCGAGCGGCGCCCGTGCCATGCCTGCTCCCGATGACCCGGCACGTTCCAGCGTGGATGCCAACACGCGCTGCACCCCCGCATCGGCCCGCAGCCACTGCAGATGCCGTGCCTGGGCGGACTGGAGCAGACCCCGCTCCAGCTCCCGATCGATCGCCTCGATTCGCCCCCGCAGGCCGTCGGGGCTGAACGCGGAGCAGGCCTCCAGCAGCGCCGCCTCGGGTAGCGTCTCCCCAGGACGGCCCCGAGCGTCTGCCATCAGGCCAAACAGCCGGTTCACCTCCGGACCGGGCGGCAGTTGCCGGATCAGGGCTTCCATCGATGCCGTCGCGTCGTTGAGCCGGCCCGTCACCTCCTGCCGGGCGATCGGCTCGTCCTCCTGCCGGAAGAATCGCCAGCGCACACACCAGTCCGCAACCGCGTCCAGCCGCGCGAGTGCCTCATCGGCATCGGGCCAGGCGCCGTCACCGATCTCGGTCGCGTCCAGCAGGCTGTCCGCAGGACGCTCCTTCAGCCATTCGGTACGGCGCGTCGCGATCCCCGGAACGGCTTCCCGCTCCGCCCGCAGGCGGCGGGCCGAGTGTTCGTGATTCGAGGCACTCCTCCAGCTCTGCTGAAGGCGGGACAGCAGCCCTCCGGCGATCGCATCACGGGCCACGGCAATGCTGGGCGCATCCGCCTGCACCGCGAGTATGCGCACCGCACGGTCGAGGTCCCGCCCAGGTCCGTGGCGCCATGCCTCCAGCAATGGGACCCCGGGGGTCAGCCACGCCCATTCCCGGGCGATCTCCCGAAGCGCCTCGGTCGCACGTTCCCTGGCCTCCCGCCTGTGCCACGCCTGCGAAGCCTGCATCCCGAGCACCGCCTCCTCCTCCATGCGGGAGGCCGCGCGCGCCTGGGCCTGCGGGTCTTCCCCTGACGGCAGGGCCGCGAGGCCCAGTCCTTCGGCCTCCCGGCGCAGAGGCTCCAGCGCCTCCCGCTGCGGCTCGGTCTCCGCCCGGATCCGCCGTTGCGCCGCCTGCATCGCGGTCCAGCGATGCGCGGCCTCGAGCACCGAGGCGAGGCGCGCCCGTCCGCGCGGGTCCAGCGCACCCACGCTGACGTGAATCGCAGGTGGCAGCAGCGGCAGCAGCTGCCGTTCCAGGCGCCGCATGCGTCGCCGCAGCCGCGCACAGTCGGACCAGGGCAAGACATCCAGCGCACGGGGCCGGCGCCCCTGCAGTTCGCGGTAGGCCGCCAGCCAGTCCGGAATCACCTCGGCCTTTGGATCGAAGTCCTCGGGGAGGCCGAGGCCGCGGATCTTCACCCGCTGCTTCTCCATATCCTGCCGCCGGTCCCCATTGCGCTCCAGCGCCTGCTCCAGCTCCCCCGCCAGCTGTTGCAGCGATCCGGCCAGTACCCGGACCCGTTCGGCCCACGACTCCGCCTCGGCCCCGGACCTCCAGCGTCCGTACTCCGGGCGCCAGCCGATGGGTGCCAGGGCCGCCTCCGGCGACTGACCGAGCAGCCGTGCGAACCGCCGGCCCCAGTCCTCGATCAGCGCCGCCCATTCCGGCTCGACCAGCCAGCCTCTGTCTTCCTCAGTGCCGGCGGCCAGACCGGCCACCTCCAGCACCCGGTCCCGCTGCTGTTCCTGGCCCCGGATAGCTGCGTCCAGCCGCGAACGGCGCTCCGCGTCCTCGCCCGCCAGCCGCTGGTAATCGGCCACCCGGTCGAGCCAGCGGCGGGTTGCGGTCAGCGCCGGCTCGACCGCCTCCGGATCCAGGGCTTCTAGCCCCAGCCGCCGCTGTTCCGTCCGCAGACCGGCCGCCTCCGTTTCCAGCGCGGCGAGCCGCTCACGCGCCTGTGTCCCGGCCGAAAGCACCGAGCGGGCCGCGGCCAGCAACCGATCGGAGAGGTCCGAGTGCAGCGCCGTCGCCAGCGATGCACGTTCACGCTGCAGCGACCTTCGTGCGGTCGCGAGGGCATCGGCATCCGGCAGGCCGGAGACTTCCCCGCCTTTGGCACCCGCGAGCCGAAGCAGATCGCGCAGCATCGCGGGGAGGGCCTCGTGGCGATCCGCCGTGACGGTGGCAGCGACGGGAACCGGGAGGTGCAGGTCCTGGAGCCGGTCGGCGGCGACGGCGGCCGACCGCCCGCCGGCACCGACCAGCAGCGCCGTGCGGCCCGTCGACCAGGCGGTCAGCAGTACCGCCAGCAGAACCTCGGTCTTGCCGGATCCGGGGCCGCCCTCGATCACGGTCAGACCGGCGCCTCCCAGGACCCTGCGAACCGCCCGCCGCTGCGAATCGTCCAGTGGCACCGCCGACAGCATCGGCGGGGCATCATCGCCGCACAAGGCCGCTTCGGAGGCACCCGGCCGCGCGGGACCCGCCATCAGCCGCAGGCCGCCGCACTCCGCGGGATTATCGCTGAGCAGGGATTCGAGCCGCCGGTACTCCTCGAGCAGCCCCTCGACCGCTTCGCGGCCGGGATCGGCGGAATCGGGAGTCGCGGCCGCGGCCTGGATCCGGTTCAGGATCTCGCGGTGATACCGGACGAGCGGCAGCCAGGGCATGCCATCGGCAGCCGCGACGCCGGCCGGTGCCACCGGATCGCGCTCATGGGCATTCACTGCCTTACCAGCCCCGTCAACCAAGCTGTGCCCCCCGCCGATCATGGCTCGCAGGCGTCCCGCCCGCGGCTATCCCGATCCTCTCACAATCCGCCCTGTTCACCCAGACCGCCCGAGCCGGTGTTCGCGGCGATCAGGCAAGGTCATCCGGTTGCAGCCGTGCCAGGCCGGCCAGCGGATTGTCCGCCTGACGGACGCGGAACCAGGCGGCGATGCTGGCACGCCAGCGGCGGGTCGGCAGCACCGCGTGGGGGACGCCCTGGCTGAGAAAGAGCACCAGCGTGCCGGCCTCCGGAAGGATGCGCAGCACCTCACCACCGGATGCGTCGTAGATCGCCAGCTCGCCGCCCTGGACCCGGCGCCAGTGGCGGTTCAGGTACAGGACCGCCGACAGCCGCCGCGGGTTGTCCTGCTGGAAGGCGTCCACGTGCCGGTGATAGCCGGCACCCGGCGGGTACAGCGCGAAGTGGGCCTCGACCTCGAACAGGCCGAGCATCAGGGAACGGTTGACCTGCTCCCGGATTTCCTCCAGCCGGGCAAGAAAGAGTCGCTGGACCTCGGTCGACCCGTCCAGCCAGCGGATCCAGTCACCCCGAACCGCAGCGGCCAGGCGGCGCCGGTGTCCCCGGCCGACACGCGCCCGGTACAGTCCCGCCGCCGTACGCGCGGCGTGAAGCTCCCTGCGCAGCGCGTCGACCAGCGTCGCGTCCAGGTAATCCGGCAGGACCGCCAGGCCGGAACTGGCCAGGGCATCGAGATGACTGGGCACCGGGAGGTACGCGGACGCTTCCACGCGGGGTTCTCCGGAACGGGAAAGGAGCGGGCTGGATCAGCCGCGCTCGGCGGTCGTCCAGCCGCCACTATACCGCGTTCCCGGTCCCGGAGACCCTGGTCGCGCCGGCCATGGCGCGTGGGGGCAGGATCTCGAGATCCTCGGGCCGCGCGATGAGGCCGGCCTCCAGCAGGTGGCGCTGCAGCATCTGGAAGGCCGTCGCGGCACGACTGGCCTCCCCCCGAACGCCCAGTTCCACCCGCGGCCTTCCGTCGTGGAACCCCGGCAGACTCGAGATCCGCAGGTCCGGATAGCGGGCCTCCATCATCTCGAGCAGCGGCACCAAACGGCTTTCGGGCACCCCGGACAGGCGCAGGTTCATCTCCGCCGGCCGCTGCGCCGGGGCGACGCCGGCCAGGTGCGAGTGCAGCACCCAGCGCACCATCGGCTCGGCCATCGCCGGGAACCCCGGTACACAGAAGTGCCGCTCGCAGGCGAATCCGGGGATGCCGTTCACCGGGTTGGGAATCAGCGTGGAGCCCTCGGGGAGTTCGGCCATGCGCACCCGGTTGGGATAGGCCTCCTCGCCGAAGCGCGCCTCGAGCAGGGCGACGAACTCCGGATTCCGGACCAGCGGTCGCCCCAGCGCACGGGCGATGCAGGCGCGGGTCCGGTCGTCCGGGGTCGCCCCGATGCCACCGAAACTGAAGACGAAGGCGTCCCGCTGCAGGGTCTCGCGGAAGGTGCCGGTGAGCAGCTGCGCATCGTCGCCGACGATGCGCAGCCATGCCAGCTCCAGGCCCTGCGCCGCCAGTGAATCGATCAGCGCGGCCTGGTGCCGATCGCGGCGCTTGCCGCTCAGGATCTCGTCGCCAATGATTACCGCACCGATCTCGACCCGGCCCATCATCCCTGCCGATCTATTGCGCGGCACCCAGCGCGACAGCCCGCTCGCGCGCGCGCGAGCGCCGTTCCGGCTCGTTATCCAGCTGCTCGAGCCAGACGCCTGCGTGCCGGAGCAGCAGGTCGGTGAGGAAGTCCAGGTGGTCCGGACGGTCGTTCAGGGCCGGGATGTAGCTGAAGTGCTGGCCGCCGGCCTCGAGGAAGATCTCGCGGTTCTCGTCCCCGATCTCCTCGATGGTCTCCAGGCAGTCGGCAGAGAAGCCCGGGCAGATCACGTCGACGCTCTTCACGCCCTGGTCCGGCAGGGACTTCAGGGTCTCGTCCGTGTAGGGCCGCAGCCACTCCGCGCGCCCGAACCGGGACTGGAAGGTGACCTGCCACTGCCCCTGCTCCAGCCCCAGGGTCTGGGCAAGCTGGAAGCCGGTTGCGTGGCACAGGCAGTGATACGGATCCCCCGCCAGCAGATAGCGCTTCGGCACGCCGTGAAAGGACATGATCAGCCGCTCCGCGCGTCCGTTCTGTTCCCAGTGCTCCTGCACGCTGGCGGCCAGCGCGTTGATGTAGCCGGGCTCCCGTTCGTAGCCGGAGATGAAGTGCAGATGCGGCGTCCAGCGCCAGGCGCGCAGCTCCCCCGATACCGCATCCAGGGTGGAGGCGGTCGTGCTCGCGGAGAACTGGGGATAGAGCGGAAGCACCACCAGCTTGCGCACGCCCTGCTGGCGCAGTTCGTTCAGTGCATCGGGAATGGACGGGTTGCCGTAGCGCATTCCCACCGCGACCGGGATCGGTCCACTCGCCAGCCTCGCGAGGCGCTTGCGGATCCCCTCCGCCTGGCGCTGCGCGATCACCAGCAGCGGCGAACCCTCGTTGGTCCAGACGCTTGCGTATTTTGCCGCGCTCCGCCGAGGCCGGATGTTCAGGATCACGCCGTTCAGGATCAGCCACCACAGCGGCCGCGGCACCTCGACCACACGCGGGTCCCAGAGGAATTCCTTCAGGTAGCGGCGCAGCGCCCGCGGCGTCGGGGCATCCGGGGTGCCCAGATTGGTGACCAGCACTCCGACGTATTCGGGGCTGCCATGCTGGTAATCGGGTTCGCCTTGGTATTTCACGCTGGTTCCTCGCGCGGATGAGTCGGGGGTCTCTGGAGGGCTGTCCGGAAAGTGGACCCGGACAGATGGAGGCGGTTCGCTACGGCTGCGACCCGCACCTGCCCTCAGCTGCGGAGCAGGCGATCCCGCAGCGGGCTGCTGCGCGGGAAATGGGCCTGGAGGAACTCCATCTGGTCCGCGAGCACGCGCCGGCCCTTGAGGTAGACGTACTCCGCATGGGTAGGACGAAACGGGATCGCCAGAAGCTGCATCCCTGCCTGCTCCGGGGTGCGCCCGGCCTTGTGGTTGTTGCAGCGCTTGCACGCGGTGACGACGTTGACCCAGGTGTCGCTGCCGTGCTGGCTCAGCGGCGTCACATGATCGCGCGACAGGTCCCGAACCTCGAAACGTTTGCCGCAGTACAGGCACATGTGCGCGTCGCGGCGGAACAGGGTGTCGTTGTTCAGCGGCGGGACATAGCCCCTGTGCAGCGTCCGGTTCGTTCCCTGCGTGGCGATGATCGAATTGACCTCCACCAGCGACCGGCGGCCGGTGCGGGCGCTGACGCCGCCACGAATCCGGTACAGCAGCGTGCCGCAGGTATAGGCCACCTGTCCGCCGTGATACAGACGCACGGCCTGCTGGTAATCGATCCACTCCAGCGGCATTCCGGAGGCGTCCGTGCGCAGGACCTGCTGTTGCAGCGGTACCATCGAGCGGCTCCCGGTGTAACCCGAACTCGCTGGACAATAATCAGGGAGCGTCGAGAACGCAATCGCCCCGCGTAGGAGCGGCTTCCAGTGGGAGCGGCTTCCAGTGGGAGCGGCTTCCAGCCGCGATCTCCCAAAGCCACACCCCATCGCGGCCAGAGGCCGCTCCCACAAGGATCGGCTTCCAGTGGGAGCGGCTTCCAGCCGCGATCTCCCAAAGCCACACCCCATCGCGGCCGGAGGCCGCTCCCACAAGGAGCGGGCTCCACCCGCGATCCCCGCTTTCGGGTTTATGGCCTGTACCGATTCGGCTACACTTTCAGGTCGTGTCGCGCCAGCCCTGTGCGGCGGCCATCCATGGAATCGATCCGCCAACGCGGCCCTGCTTCAGACAACGATCGCCGGGCCCGGGGAGAGAGTGCATGCCAGTCAGATTGTCGGTCCCGAGGGAGAGCGCGAGCGGCGAACGCCGGGTGGCACTGGACCCCTCGACCGTCTCGCGGTTCAGCCAGATGGGCGTGTCCGTCCAGGTCGAAAAGAGTGCCGGCGACGCGGCGCGGTTCCCCGACGGCGCCTACGGCGATGCGCAACTGCTGGACACCGCGGAACTCTATCGCCAGACCGACATCATGGTCCGGGTTGCGCCGCCAACGGTCGAGGAGATCCGCAGTCTGCCCGAGGGCGCGACCCTGGTGGGCTTCTTCCACGCCCATCGCACCCCGGAGGTGGTGGCGGCGCTGAAGGAACGCCGGATCCTGTCCTTCGCGATGGAACTGATTCCGCGCATCTCCCGCGCCCAGAGCATGGATGCGCTGTCCTCGCAGGCGGCCGTCGCGGGCTATAAGGCGGCGCTGATGGGTGCCGACCTGTCCTGCCGATTCTTTCCGATGCTGACCACCGCCGCCGGCACCATCCGCCCATCGAAGGTGATCGTGATCGGCGCCGGCGTCGCCGGCCTGCAGGCGATCGCGACCGCGCGCCGCCTCGGCGCGATGGTCGAGGCCTACGACGTGCGCTCGGCAACCAAGGAGCAGGTGGAGTCCCTGGGCGCGAAGTTCCTTGACCTGGGCGTGAAGGCCGAGGGCGAAGGCGGTTACGCCCGCGAGCTCACCGAAGACGAGAAAAGGCGTCAGCAGGAGGCGCTGGCCGGATTCATCGCCAAGGCGGATGTGCTGATCACCACCGCCGCGATTCCGGGACGCCCGGCGCCACAGCTGGTCCCGGCCGCGATGGTGGAGGGCATGAAGGCGGGTGCGGTAATCGTCGATCTCGCCGCCGAGGGGGGCGGTAACTGCGAACTGACCCGTCCCGGCGAGACGGTCGAGCACGGCAGCGTGATCGTTCACGGTCCACTGAACATACCTTCGCAGGTTGCACTGCATGCATCAGAGATGTATGCGAAGAACCTGCTGAATTTTCTGACCCCGACGCTGAAGGACGGCGAGTTCGCGCCCGACTGGGACGACGAGGTGATCGCGAAGAGCTGCCTGACCCGCGACGGCGGTATCGTCCACGGCCCCACCCGCGAAGCGATCGAGGGAGACGCGTCATGATCGAGGGTTTCGTCGCGCTGTACATCTTCATGCTCGCGGCCTTCACCGGCTATGAGGTGATCTCCAAGGTACCGGTGATCCTGCATACCCCGCTGATGTCCGGCTCCAACTTCATCCACGGCATCGTGCTGGTCGGCACCATGGTCGCGCTGGGCCACGCGACGACCCCCCTCGAGCAGCTGGTCGGCTTCGTGGCGGTGATCCTCGCCGCCGGCAATGCGGTGGGCGGCTACGTGGTGACCGAACGCATGCTGGAGATGTTCAAGACCAGCCGGGGAGACAAGTGATGGGTGCGGTCATGACCCTCATCAATATCGCGTACTTCGTTGCCGCGATCCTGTTCATCGTCGGCCTGAAGCAGATGTCGTCGCCGACCACTGCGCGGCGCGGCATCCTGTGGGCGGGCGTCGGCATGGTGCTCGCGACCGTGGTCACCTTCGCCCACCCGGAGATCGAAGGGGCCGTCAATTACCTGCTGATCATCCTTGGCATCGCGATCGGCGGCGGTCTCGCATGGTGGAGCGGCAAGAAGGTCGCGGTGACCGATATGCCGCAGATGATCGCGCTGTACAACGGCATGGGCGGAGGCGCCGCGGCCGGCATCGGCGCGATCTACCTGCTGCAGGCCGATCCGGAAACCGCCTCGAACGTGGTGCTCGCGATCGCGGTGCTCGGCTCGCTGATCGGCTCCGTGGCCTTCTCCGGTTCGATGGTGGCCTTCGCGAAGCTGCAGGGACTGATGGACAAGACGGTGTACTTCCCCGCGCAGCAATGGGCGAATCTCGGCGTGTTCGTGGTCACCCTGCTGCTGGGCCTGTCACTCGCGCTCAGCGGTGGCGACGTGAACGGCCTGGTGCTGCTGCTGTTCTTCGTGCTGGCACTGGCCTTCGGGATCATGATGACGCTCCCGATCGGCGGTGCGGACATGCCGGTGGTGATCTCGCTGTACAACGCGCTGACCGGACTGGCCGTCGGCTTCAAGGGCTTCGTGCTGGACAACCCGGCGCTGATGATCGCCGGCGTGGTGGTCGGGGCGGCGGGCACGCTGCTGACGCAGCTGATGGCCAAGGCGATGAACCGCAAGCTGTCCAACGTCCTGTTCAAGCAGTTCGGCGGCAGCACGGGCGGCGCCACCGAGGAGGTGGCCGGCAGCCTGAAGCCGATCGAGGCGCCGGACGCCGGCATCATGATGGCCTTCGCGAACAAGGTGATCATCGTGCCGGGCTACGGCATGGCGGTGGCCCAGGCCCAGCACAAGATCTGGGAACTGACGCAGCTGCTGCTTGATCGCGGCGTCGCGGTGAAGTTCGCGATTCACCCGGTGGCTGGCCGCATGCCGGGGCACATGAACGTGCTGCTCGCCGAGGCCGGCGTCCCCTACGACCTCATCTACGACCTCGACGAGATCAACAACGAATTCAAGACCGCGGACGTCGCGGTGGTGATCGGCGCCAACGACGTGGTCAACCCGATCGCGCGCACGGACCCGGACAGCCCGATCTACGGCATGCCGATCCTGAATGCCGATCAGGCGAAGAACGTGATCGTGATCAAGCGGGGCCGCGGCGCCGGCTTCTCCGGCATCGAAAACCACCTGTTCTACGCCGACAACACGCGCATGCTCTACGGCGACGGCCAGAAGGCGGCCTCCGACCTGATCGCCGCGGTGAAGGAACTCGGCTGACCTTCAAGTCGCGCGGCCCGCAAGGAACAAGCCCCCTCCCCCCGGCCTCGCTACGCCCGGCATCCTGCCCTCCGCCCTTCGGGCCCGCCTGCGGCGGTTCGAAGTCCGCCCCCGGCACCCCCGGGGACAGATCTGCAGATCTGTCCCCGTCCCCTGGCGGCCTCCTCCCCCCGCGGGAGAGGGGAGAAACGGGCGGCTTTCACGTTGACAGCCGGCAGGGGCTGGACTGCTGGCAAACGGCGAAGCAGTCACTTGCGGCACATCCTGTCGGGGTGTTATGCACAAGTGGCATCGAGGGCAGCAAAAAAATGTGGTTTAGCCCTGATAGCTTCGCGTCACCCGAATGAAGTAGCTGCAAGCCATTGAATAAAATGAAAAAAGAAAGATTGAACATTTTTTAGCCAAGCTAACACAAGTCCTTGTGGGACAAGCCTCTGCGGTCTCTGCCCCGGCTCTTTCCACAGAGTTATCCACAGGATCCGTGGATAACCCGGCGTAGACGAGGCGTCGCTCACGGCGCCATCGCGTACACTCCCGCCATGCGCCACCAAGCCCTCGTCCGCGTCGCCGTGGACCGTCCGCTGGACCAGCTGTTCGACTACGCCTGTCCGGTCGGCCCGCTGCCTGAACCGGGCCAGCGTGTCCGGGTGACCTTCGGCCGCAGCGAACAGACCGCCGTGGTGATGGAGACCGGACAGCCTCCTGCCGTTGATCGTGCGCGCATCCGTCCGCTGGAGAGGATCCTCGACCCCGGGCCGATCCTCTCCGGGCCCATCCTCGAACTCCTGCGCTTCGCGTCCCGCTACTATCATCACCCGATCGGCGAGACGGTGCTGAATGCCCTGCCCCCGGCCCTGCGCAAGGGTGCGCCCCTGCCCTCGCCGGCGGCGGCCGAACCGCAGTGGCGGCTCCGGCCCGCCCAGGCGCATCCGCGCCTAGGTCCCCGGCAGCGCGCGATCGTGCAGGGCCTGGAGACCTCCGGCACGGCCCTGGCGCTGCATGCCCTCGCCGACCTCACGGGGCTGGCGCTGCGCCGGGCGGAGCTCAAGCGGCTTGCCGATCTGCGCGTCGTGGAGGCCGTTGCCCACGAGCCCGCGGCGCCGCCATCCGCAAGCCCTCCCGTAGCGCTGACTCCGGACCAGCGGCAGGCAGTGACCGCGATCGAGGCGGAACTTGGCACCCCGGCGGCCCTCCTCCTGGACGGCGTGACCGGCAGCGGCAAGACCGAGGTCTATCTCGAGGCTGCGGCAACGGCGATCGCGCGGGGGCTGCAGGTGCTGGTGCTGGTCCCGGAGATCGCACTGACCCCGCAACTGGTCAGGCGCGTCAGCCAGCGCTTCCCCGGCCAGGTCGCCGCACTGCACTCCGGACTTCCTGCGGGTGAACGCCTGCGCGTCTGGGATGCCGCACGCCGCGGCGCACGGGCGCTGCTGCTCGGGACCCGGTCCGCGCTGTTCACGCCACTGCCGGCGCTGGGGCTGCTGATCGTCGACGAGGAGCACGACCCGGCATACAAGCAGCAGGACGGACTGCGCTATCACGCCCGCGACCTGGCGATCATGCGCGGCCACATCGAATCGGTTCCGGTGGTCCTCGGCTCGGCCACCCCTACGCTCGAGAGCCTCGCGAAGGCCCGCGACGGACACTATCGGCATCTGCCCCTCGGCACGCGGCCGGACGGCTCCCTGCCACCCCCGGTGCGCTGTGTCGACACACGCGTGCACCGCACCGACGAGGGACTCACCACCCCGCTGCTGGATGCAATGCGCACCACACTGGCCGGCGGCCGCCAGTGCTTCGTGCTGCTGAACCGGCGCGGGTTCGCGCGTGTGCTCGCCTGCGAGCATTGCGGCTGGGTGGCCGACTGCCCGCACTGCGACGCGCGGCTGACCGTGCACGCAGCCGCGCACCGCTCGATCTGCCACCTCTGCGGCTTCACCCAGCCGCTCGCCGAGCACTGCCCGGAATGCGGCCAGCTACTCAGCCGCCAGGGACTCGGCACCCAGCGCCTGGAACGCGCGCTTTCGCGCCACTTCGCCGGAGTCCCGCTGGTGCGGCTCGACCGCGACAGCATCCGTCGCCGGGGCGAGCTCGAGCGCTGCCTCGAGGCCATCCGGCAGATGGACGCCGGCATCGTCGTCGGCACCCAGATGCTCGCCAAGGGGCACGACTTTCCTCGCGTCGGCCTGGTCGGAGTCATCGACGTGGACCAGGGGCTGTTCAGCGTCGATCTGCGTGCGGCGGAGCAGACGCTGCAGCTGGTGCAGCAGGCCGCGGGGCGTGCGGGGCGCTCCGGGGACCCCGGCATCGTGCTGGTACAGACGGGGCATCCCGAGCACCCGCTGATGCAGGCGCTCCAGCGCGGCGACTATGCATCGATGGTGGCACCGCTGCTCGCCGAACGCCGCGCGGCCGGCATGCCGCCGTTCGGGTTCCTGGCCCTGGTCCGGGTCGACGGACCGAGCGCGGAGTCCAGCGCCCGGCAGGCGGAGGAGATTGCCCGGCAGCTGCGCCGCCACGCCCGGGGGGTCCGTGTCCTTGGCCCGGCCCCGGCACCGCGGCACCGCGTGAACCGCCGCTACCGCGAGCAGATCCTGCTCGCCTCCCCGACCCGCAAGGCCCTGCACCAAACCCTCGCCGTGGCCCGCGACGGCTGGCAGCAACATCCGCCACCCCGCAACCTGCGGGTCAGCGTCGACGTCGACCCGGCCACCCTGGCCTGACCCGGCAGCCATCCCCGCGGCAGCGTAGGAGCGGCTTCCAGCCGCGATCCCCCACCCCAATCGCGACCAGAGGCCGCCCCCACAACCGCCACAGCCATCCCCCGCGGCAGCGTAGGAGCGGCTTCCAGCCGCGATCCCCGCGTCCCATTGGGTTAGAATATCCGGCTTGTCTTCTATAACCGGTTGCACCACCTTGAAAGAGACCCTCGAGCAGGCGCTGGAGTCGGCGCTCTCCCGGCTCGTGCGCGACGGCATCCTGCCGGCTGACCACGGGGTGGAGGCGCGCGTGACGCGCACCCGCGAACGCGAGCACGGCGACTTCGCCGCCAACCTGGCCATGCAGCTGGCCCGGCCCGCCCGGCGCAAGCCGCGGGAGATCGCCGAACTGCTGACCTCCGCGCTGCCCCCGGTATCCGGGCTGGCCGCCGTCGAGATCGCCGGTCCCGGGTTCATCAACTTCCGGCTTGACGACAGCGCCCGGGTCCGCGTGCTGCAGACGATCGTCGAGGCAGGCGCCGACTACGGCCGCTCCGGGATCGGGCGCGGACAGAAGGTGCAGGTGGAATTCGTGTCCGCGAACCCCACCGGACCGCTGCACGTCGGTCACGGGCGGGGTGCCGCCTACGGCGCCACGGTGGCCGACCTCCTGGCCTTCTGTGGCTTCGAGGTCACGCGCGAATACTACGTGAACGACGCCGGCCGGCAGATGAACATCCTCGCGGCCAGCGTCTGGCTGCGCTATCTCGAACGGCGCGGCGTGAACATCCCGTTTCCCGCAAACGGCTACCGCGGCGAATACGTGCACGGCATTGCCGACGATCTGGCGGTGCTGCTCGGCGACGCCGGCGTCCATCCGGCCGGGCGCGTGCTCGAGGGCCTGCCGCCCGACGAACCCGATGGCGGCGACAAGGAGGCCTACATCGACGCCCTGGTGGAGCGCGCCCGGGAGCTCCTGGGCCCGACCCTGTACCGCCAGTTCTTCGACCACGGGCTGAACGCGATCCTCGACGATATCCGCGACGACCTCGCCGCCTTCGGCGTGCACTACCAGAGCTGGTTCTCCGAGCGGAGCCTCGCCGATTCCGGTGCCATCGAGGCGGCGATCGAGCGGCTGCACGAGCGCGCCGCACTGTACGAGAAGGACGGCGCGCTGTGGTTCCGCTCCACCGACTACGGCGACGACAAGGATCGCGTGGTGCGCCGCGAGAACGGCGAATACACCTACTTCGCCTCCGATATCGCCTATCACCGCCAGAAGTTCGAACGCGGCTATGACCGGATGATCAACGTCTGGGGCGCGGACCACCACGGCTACGTTGCCCGGGTGCGCGCGGCGCTGCAGGCGCTGGGGCTGGACGACACCCGTCTGGACGTGCTGCTGGTGCAGTTCGCGATCCTCTATCGCGGCAGCGAGCGGGTGCAGATGTCCACCCGTTCCGGCAGCTTCGTGAGCCTGCGCGAATTGCGCGAGGACGTGGGTTCCGACGCCGCCCGCTTCTTCTACGTGCAGCGGCGCTGCGACCAGCACCTGGACTTCGACCTGGAGCTGGCCAAGAGCCAGTCCAACGACAACCCGATGTACTACATCCAGTACGCGCACGCACGGATCGCCAGCGTGCAGCGTACCGCTGCCGAGCGCGGGGCCACCGCCGCGGCCGCCAACGGGCCCGAGATCGCCCGGCTGACGCTGCCCCCGGAGACCGACCTGCTGGTGCAGCTGGACCGCTTTCCGGAGCTGGTCGCCGGAGCCGCCCTCGCGCGCGAACCGCATCAGCTGGCCCAGTACCTGCGCGACCTGGCCGCGGGCTTCCACGCGTACTACAACGCGGTGCCCTTCATGAACGCGGAGGACGCCGAACTGGTCGCGGCGCGCCTGGCACTGGTCGGGGGCATCCGGCAGGTACTGGCGAACGGACTGGGGCTGCTGGGTGTCAGCGCCCCCGAGACCATGTAGGATTCCGGGATGGCGCAGGCACGCAAGGTTCGCCGCAAACCCGCGCCCAGCCGCCGCCGGCGCCCGACGCCGGGCTGGGTCTGGCTGCTGGCGGGGGTGATCGTCGGCCTGGCCGTGGCGGCCGCCCTCTACCTGCAGGGGGCCGACCGCATGGGCCAGGATCCCGGCTGGCTGACGCGGGACGAGGGACCGGCCGCCGCGCCCGTCCCGCAACCGCTGGAGCAGGCGCCCGCCGCGCCGTCCGAGGGTTCGCGTTTCCAGTTCTACGAGCTGCTCCCCCGGGACGAGGTGCGCATCCCGGAGGCCGAGCCACCGCCCTCCCAGACCGTCGCGCCCGCTCCGGCCCCGACACGGGAGCCGATGCCGCGGACGACACCGGAGCCGGAGACAGCGCCCCAGCCCGACGCGGCGACCCGCGTGATGCTGCAGACCGGATCCTTCCAGCGGCACGAACAGGCCGACCAGATGAAGGCCCGGCTGGCGATGATGGGTCTGCAGGCCAGCATCCGCGAGGTCAAGGTCGGCGGACAGACCTTCCATCGCGTGTACCTGGGTCCGTTCGACAACGAGGCGGTGGCCAATCGCTGGGCCGAACGGCTGCAGCGCGAGGACTTCGAGGTGCTGCGGCTCCCCGCGTTCTGATGGGCCGCAATCCCCCGCCTGCCCCGATCCGGGAGCTGGAAGCGCGGCTCGGCTCGCTGCTGCTGCACGACGAACGGGCCGTCCGCGAACTGCTGCAGCGCGCCTCCCGCCGGCTGGATCGCGCCCAGCCCGCCGATCGCCTGCTCGACCAGGCCCGCCGGCAGATCGACGACGGCGCCCTGCGCGCCGAATCCTTTCGGGCCACCCTGCCCGAACCCCGCTATGCCGGCGACCTGCCCATCCACGCCGAGCGGGACCGGATCGTCACAGCCATCCGCGAACACCCGGTGCTGGTGCTCTGCGGCGAGACCGGGTCCGGCAAGACCACCCAGCTTCCCAAGCTCTGCCTCGAGGCCGGCCGTGGACGCCGCGGACTGATCGGGCACACTCAGCCGCGCCGCATCGCCGCCCGCTCGGTCGCCGCGCGTGTCGCCGAGGAACTCGGCTCGGAGCCCGGCGCCACCGTCGGCCACAAGGTCCGCTTCGTGGACCAGACCGGTCCCGGCACGCGCATCAAGCTGATGACCGACGGCATCCTGCTCGCGGAACTGCGCCAGGACCGCGACCTGCTTGCCTACGACACGCTGATCATCGACGAGGCCCACGAGCGCAGCCTCAACATCGACTTCCTGCTCGGCTACCTGAAACGGCTGCGGCCGCGGCGCCCCGATCTCCACGTGATCGTCACCTCCGCGACCCTCGACCCGGAGCGCCTGGCACACTTCTTCGACGACGCCCCGATCATCGAGGTACCGGGCCGCGCCTGGCCGGTAGAGGTGCGCTACCGGCCGCTGCAGGACGCCACCGGGACGGAGAGCGCGGCAGCGGCCGCACCCGAGCGCGATCTCTTCGACGGCGTCGCGGATGCGGTGGCCGAATGCTGCCGCGCCGGCAGCGGCGACATCCTCGTCTTCCTGCCGGGCGAGCGGGAGATCCGGGACGCGGCGAAGCGCCTGCGCCGCGAACAGCCGGCCCACACGGAGATCCTGCCGCTCTACGCACGCCTGTCCGCGGCCGAGCAGAGCCGGGTGTTCCGGCCCCATCCCGGGCGGCGCATCGTGCTCGCGACCAACGTCGCCGAGACCGCGCTCACGGTGCCGGGAATCCGCTTCGTGATCGACAGCGGACTGGCCCGCATATCGCGCTACTCCTGGCGTTCCAGGCTGCAGCGCCTGTCCCTGGAGCCGGTGTCGCGCGCCTCCTGCACCCAGCGCGCCGGGCGCTGCGGGCGCCTGGGCCCCGGCATCTGCATCCGGCTGTTCGACGAGCAGGACTTCGAACTGCGGCCGGAATACACGGACCCCGAGATCCTGCGTTCCAACCTCGCGGCGGTGATCCTGCAGATGGCCGCGCTCGGCCTGGGGGACCCGCAACACTTCCCCTTCGTCGAGCCTCCGGACACGCGCCTGATCCGCGACGGCTACCGGCTGCTCGAGGAATTGCACGCCGTGGACGCCCGGGGCCGGATCACCCCCGCCGGGCGCCGCCTTGCCCACTTCCCGGTGGATCCCCGACTCGCCGCGATGATCGCGGCTGGCGGCGAGCGCGCCGTGCTGGCCGAAGCCGTCACCATCGCCGCCTTTCTCGCGCTGCAGGACCCGAGGGAGCGGCCGGCCGAGCACCGGCAGGCGGCGGACGAGGCGCACCGGGAATTTCACGTCGAGGGCTCGGACTTTCTCGGCATCCTGCGCCTGTGGGAGGCCTGGCACCAGACCCGTGAAGACCTGGGCAGCAGTGCGCTCAAACGCTGGTGCCGGGAACACTTCCTCGCCTTCATGCGCATGCGCGAGTGGCAGGAACTGCGCGCACAGCTGCTGACCCTGGCCCGCTCCGGGGGTCTGCAGCGGAACACGCTGCCCGCCGACCCGACGGACCTGCACAAGGCCCTGCTCGCGGGTCTGGTCAGCCACGTCGGCCGCAAGACCGAGCGCGGCGACTATCTGGGCACACGCAACCGCCGCTTCCAGATCCACCCGGCGTCGGGCCAGGCCAAGCGCCGTCCCGAATGGGTCGTCGGCGCGGAGATCGCCGAGACCACCCGTGTGTACGCACGCGAGGTGGCCGCGATCAAGCCGGACTGGATCCTCGCGGTGGCACCGCACCTGCTGAAGCACGACATCCACGAGCCGCACTTCCAGGCCCGCACCGGCCGGGTGGGCGCCCGGGACCGGATCACCCTCTACGGCCTGGTGGTCGCGCCGCGGGCCCCGGTGAACTTCGCCCGACACGATCCGGCACAGGCGCGCCGGCTGTTCATCCAGCAGGGCCTGGTCGAGGGCCAGCTGCGCTCGCGCTCGAGCGGCCTCGCCGCGAATCTCGCGACCGTCGCGGAGATCGCGGAGATGGAGGCCCGCGGCCGCCGCCGCGACCTGCTGGCCGAGGAGGACCGGCTGCGGGACTTCTACGATCAGCGCCTGCCCGGAGACGTGGTGGACGGACCCACATTCGAGGCGTGGATCCGCAAGGCCGAGAAGACCGACCCGCAGATCCTGCAGATCGACCGGGCCGCATTGCTGCAGGAGCCCGAGGCCGCCCTGCCGCAGGGCGCCTATCCGGACGCGCTGGAGGTCCGGGGGCTGCGCCTGCCGCTGTCCTACCGCTTCGAGCCCGGGCAGGCGGACGACGGGGTCACCGTGTCCGTCCCGATCGCCGCGCTGAACGGACTGCCCGACTGGCTCGGCGACTGGCTGGTACCCGGGCTGCTGGAGGAACGCGTGGTGGGGCTGCTGCGCAGTCTGCCCAAGGGCCTGCGCCGCCACTTCGTCCCGGCACCCGACTTCGCCCGGGCTGCGCTGGAGCGGATGCCGTCCCGCGAGGGGCCGCTGCTGCCGGCACTCGGCGAGGCGCTGGAGGCGATCACGGGCACGCGCGTGCCGCCGGAGGCCTGGCGCCCGGACAGCCTGGAGCCGCACCTGATCATGCGCTTCCGGGTACTGGACCCGGACGGCGCCGAGGCCGCGTCCGGGCGCGACCTGCCCGCGCTGAAGGCACGCCTCGGCGACACCGCGGGTGCGCACTTCGACCGCACGCGTCCGGACGACATCACGCGCGCCGGCATCACGCGCTGGGATTTCGGTTCGCTGCCGGAGTTCGTCGAGTTCGATCACCAGGGCGCACGGCTTCGGGCCTACCCGGCGCTGGCCGATGCCGGCGACAGCGTCGACCTGCGGCTGGAGCCCGATCCGGACAGCGCCCGGCACCTGCAGCGGAGCGGTCTGCGCCGCCTCTTCCTGCTCGGCTGCCACCGCATCGTGCGCGATCTGCGGCGACAGCTTCCCGACATCCAGCACGCCTGCCTGCACTACGCACCGCTGGGTAGCTGCGACGCACTCCGGAACCAGATCCTGGCCGCCGCGGCCGAACGCGTGTTCCTCGCGGAGGCACCGTGGCCGCGCGATGCCCGGACCTTCGAGGCGCGCCTGGAGGCCGGCCGGGCCGAACTGACGCCCGTCGCGATGGAGCTGTCCCGGCTCGCCGCGCGGATCCTCGCCGACTGGCACCAGTTGCGCCGCCGGCTGGACGGCGACCTGCCGCTGTCCTGGATCGAGGCGGCGCGCGACATCCGGGATCAGCTGGAATACCTGGTACCGGCCGACTTCCTGCTCGCGACCCCGCCCGGTGTATTGCCGGAACTGCCGCGCTACCTGCAGGCGATCGCAAGACGCCTGCAGCGCCTCGAACAGGCGCCGGACAAGGACCGCCGCCTGCGCGTGGACATCGAGCCGATTTGGGACGAGGCCAAGCGCCTGCTGACCGCGCACCCGGGGGACCCACGAGTCACGCGTTTCCGCTACCGCGTGGAGGAGCTGCGGGTTTCGGTCTTCGCCCAGGAACTCGGGACCCGGGAAAAGGTCTCGATTCAGCGCCTCTCACGCGAGCTGGACGAATTGCGCCGCGGCCCCCCTCCCCAACCCTTCCCCCTCTCCCAAGGCAATGGCAAAAGGGGACAGATTTAAAACCTGTCCCCGAACATCACAAGGAACAACACCGCCTCAGGGGCACTCCACGTGGGTTACAGTGCGCCCACGCCACCGCGAACCAACGAGGACTGACCGCAATGCACGTAATCGTGATCGGGGCCGGCGTCACGGGCACCACCACCGCCTGGTTTCTGCGTGATGCCGGCCTGTCGGTGACCCTGCTGGACGCCGCCGATCTTCCTGCCCAGGGCGCGAGCGCCGCCAATGGCGGCATGCTGCATGCGAGCCATGCCGAACCCTGGAACGCCCCCGGCGTCGGCTGGGACCTGCTGCGCCATATCGGCCGCGCGGACTCTCCGCTGCTGCTGCGCCCGCGCGCCCTGCCCGGCCTCGTGCCCTGGGGCATCGAATTCCTGTGGAACAGCCGCGGCGGGCGCTTCGAGCGCAACACCCTGGTGAACGCGCGCCTCGCCGAGTACTCCCTGCGCGAACTGCGGGCGCTGCAGCAGGAGCTGGCGCTCGATTTCGACTTTGCCGAATCCGGCATCCTGAAGATCTTCCAGGATCCGCAGAGCCTCGAGAAGAACCGCAATGCCAGCCGCCGGATGGCCGACGTCGGCGTGCACTTCGAGGACTGGGACGCGGCCCGGGTCGCGGCCGAGGAACCCGCGCTGGAGCCGATAGCGCACCGTCTTTGCGGGGCACTGTTTTTCCCGGGCGACGCGATCGGCAATGCCGCGACGTTCACCCGCGAACTGACCGCCGTCGCCGAACGCGCCGGCGTGCGCTGGCGGCCGAACACCACGGTTACCGGCTGGAGGCGTTTCCAGGGCCGGATCAACGGGGTCGAGACCTCGCGCGGACCGATGGCTGCCGATGCGGTCGTCCTCGCCAGCGGCTTTGCCGCGCCCGGACTCCTGCGCAGGCTCGGCATCCGGCTCCCGGTGGCGCCAGTCAAGGGCTACTCACTGACCCTGCACCTCAACGGCGCCTCGCGACTGCGACTGCCGATCATCGACGATGCCAACAAGGTGGTGCTGACACCGCTGGGCAGCCGCCTGCGGCTGGCCGGGACGGCCGAGTTCACCGGGGCGGACCTGCGCATGAATGTCTCCCGGGCGGAGAACGTGCTCGCGCAGTGCCGCCGCACCCTGCCATGGCTCCCGGAACACGTCGACCCCGACACCATGGAACCCTGGGCCGGGCTGCGGCCGATGAGCGCGCGGGGCACCCCGATCCTCGGCCCGACCCCGGTTCCCGGGCTGTACCTGAACACCGGCGCCGGCCACCTGGGCTGGACCTTCGCCTGCGGGTCCGCAGGCCTGGTGCGCGACAGCATCCTCGGCCGCACGCCCGCGCTGCCGCTGGAGCCGTTCCTGCCCTGAGAGCGGGGCGGCCCTCGTCGGGGAGAGGGCACCTTTCCATGCGTTCAGACGGACGCACGCTCCGACGGGGACAGATTTTAACCTGTCCCCGTTTCCACGTTTCCGGCTGTATGCGCTCCGCCGGGCTGACGCGACGCCGATCAAGACTGCGTAAACACCATCCGAATGCGCGCCCCGCCGAGCTCCGGGGCCTGCTCGATGTGCAGTTCGCCGCCGTGATCGCGCACCAGCGTGTGCACGATGTGCAGCCCGAGACCCTGGCCACCCGGCCGGGTATCGCGCCGCGCGCCGCGGCGCAGCACCGCCTCCCGGTGGGCCCCGTCGATGCCCGGACCGTCGTCGTCCACGGTCAGCTCCAGGCGCCGGCCCGAACAGGTCAGGCCGACCCGCACCTGCGCGCGGGCGTGGCGAATGGCGTTGTCCAGCAGGTTGCCCAGCAGCTCGAACAGCGCCCCGGTCTCGATCCGCAGCGTGCACTCGGGCTGCAGCGACATCGCCAGTTCGACCCCGTGCTGGTCCGCGATCCGGCGCAGCGCGGAGCCGGTCCGTTCGATCACCGGTGCCACGGCCACCGGCGGCTGGAACGGGGACGGACCGAGGCGCTGCGCCTGGTTCAGCTCGTGCTGGATCATGTCCTGCATGCGCTCGATCTGCAGCAGCAGCTCGCGGCGCTCGGCGCTCGGGCCCTCGATCCCGAGACGCAACGCGGACAGGGGGGTCTTGAGGCTGTGCGCCAGGTCCGCCAGCGCGTGCTTCTGCCGTTCCAGACGGGCCCCCTCGAATTCCAGCAGCGCATTGATGCTGTCGGTCAGGGTCTGGATCTCGTGCGGGTACGGCCCCCCGAGCCGCCTGTGCTCACCCTGGCGCAACGCGTCGAGGTCGGCACGCACGCGCCGCAGCGGCCGCAGCCCCCACAGGCCGAGGGCAAGCGCCTGCCCCGAGATCAGCAGGATCGTGAGCAGGCCGAGCGCCCCCCAGAGGGTTCGCCGGTAGCGTTCCATCTGCGCGTCGTAGGCATCACGCTCCTCGAGCACCTGGAAGGTCAGGGGCACAAGCTGTCCGGGGAGCTCCCACTGAACGGTCATCCGGCGCTCGAAGAACCCGTCGTCGTCCCAGTCCTCCAGCCGGGTGCCGAGCGCCGAGGGGGAGCGCCACAGCGTGGCGCCGCCGGCATCCAGGATACGGGCATACACCCCGCCCCCGGGCAGCGCGAGCCGCGGGTCCGGCAGGATCTCCGGAAGCTGGACCTCGCGCGCACCGGAGACCTCGACGATGCCCATCAGCAACAGCAGCTGCGCATCCAGACGAGTCGTCACGGCGTCCTCCGCGTTCTCCCGGAAGGCGCGTTCCAGCAACGTCGCGGTGAGCACAAAGAACACGGCGATCACCGCGGCCGCCACCAGGCTGATGCGCAGCCGCAGGCTCAGCCCCGGCGCGTTCATGTCGCGCCGCTTGGGTTCCCGACCGGTTGCAGCGTGAAGCGGTAACCGCGCCCGCGCAGCGTCTCGATCACACCGAGGCTGCCGTCCGGATCCAGCTTGCGCCGCAGTCGTCCGATCAGAACCTCGATCACGTTGCTCTCGCGGTCTGCATCGTGCTCGTAGAGGTAGTCGGACAGCACGTCCTTGCTCAACGGCCGCCCGGCCTGGCGCACGAGCTGGAGCAGCAGGCGGTACTCGAAGGTGGTCAGGCCGATCGGCTGGCCGCGCAGCCTGACGGTGTCGGTCGCGGTATCGATGACCAGCGGCCCGAAGTCCAGTCGCTCGTGGCCCTCCTGCAGGCTGCGCCGAACCAGCGCGCGCAGCCGGGCCTGCAGCTCCTCCACGTGGAAGGGCTTGGTCAGGTAGTCGTCGGCCCCCGCCTCGAGTCCCTCCACCTTGTCCTGCCAGCGGTCGCGGGCGGTCAGGATAAGGATCGGCAGACGCGGCTTCACCGCCCGCGCCTTGCGCACGAGTTCGAGGCCATCCAGACCGGGGAGGCCGAGGTCCACGATCGCGACGTCGCAGGCGTATTCCTCGAGCAGATACAGTCCGGTCCTGCCTTCCGCCGCGGGATCGACCCGCCAGCCGCCGGCGGCGAGGGCGTCGGCGAGGCTCTGCCGCAAATCGTCGTCGTCCTCGACCAGGGCGACCCGAAGATTCATGGCCGCGCGTCCTCCGCACCCCGAATCTCGAGATTGCGAACCTGCTGCGCATCGGTCAGCAGGCGGATCACGTAGACCACCTGCCCGTTGCGCTGTTCGGAACGGGCGGACAGGATGCGCCCGCCATGTGTCCGCTCCACCTGTGCCACCGCCTCTTCCAGCGTGGCGGGAGCCGCCGTGCCCGTGACCGGCAAACCGGTCGCCAGCACGAGCAGCAGCGCGGCCAGCAGCACGACGCGGCGGCGGGCCGGACGTCGGATTCGGTTCAGGTCCTGGCGCATGTCTTCGATCTCCGGGTCCTTCGGCATCGGCGGGCGGCAAGGCCGCACGCGATCCATGGGCAGGGGCACCGGCCATGCAGCACCCGCAGCCACGTATTACACTAAAAGCGTAGCCTGAACCTCGTCTGAAGACGACACCCGGATCGCAATGAGCAGCGAGACAGCGACAGCCACGAAGACATCCGGCCTTGGGGCGGAGTGCGATGAACTGGCCTGGCGCGAGTTGCTACCCCATTTCGCCCGCGGCGCTGTCGTGCGCGTTGACCCCGAACTCGATCTGATCACGGTGGCCGAGGCCTTTCGTGACGACGACTCCGCGCGCGTTGGCGCCTGGATGCAGGGTGGCGCGATCGCGAGGGCCAGCGACGAAGATGCGCGACTTTGGGCGCGTCTCGAACCCGTCTTCCGGGCAATCGTGGTCGCGCCCTGGGTGCTGGCACAGGAACTGGCCACAACCCACTAGGGGGAAAGCCCATGCTGACGATCAACCTCGACACCGTACTCTGGGTGGTGAATCT
>JAABTX010000095.1 GCA_011389655.1 Thioalkalivibrio sp. | reverse complement strand
CGGGCCTGATCGTGCTCGGCATGGTGCTGATCGTGATCTCCAATTTCGGATACGCGCTCGGCGAGACCTTTATTGCGAGTTTTCTGCCCGATCTCGGTCCCCCGGAACGCCTGGGCTGGATCTCGGGGTTCGGATGGGCGCTCGGCTATGTTGGCGGGCTGATCGCGACGGCCTTCGCACTGGCGCTACTGGGGGACGTGTCGGCCGACAATTTCGAACGAATCCGGTGGGTCGGGCCGCTGGCCGCGGCGTTTTTTCTGGTGGCCGCGCTTCCCACCTTTATCCTGCTCCGGGAACGCGGGCCCCGACGCGCGGTGCAGGGCCGTCTCCAGCTGACCATGGGGTTACGCCGCGTTGGCCGAAGCCTGGCCACGCTTCGGCAGCGTCCCGACCTGCGGGACCTGTTCATCTCCGTGTTCTTCATGATGGCCGGGATCTACATCGTGATCTCGTTCACCTTCATCTACGGTTCGCAGGTCATTCGCTGGGACGAGTCGACCCGTGTCGCGATGTTCATCGTGACGCAAGTGACTGCCGCGATCGGTGCGCTGGCCTTCGGGTGGCTGCAGGACCGCGCGGGGCCGTTGCGCATCTTCCGGTTTACGCTCGTGTGCTGGGCGCTCGCGGTGCTCGGCCTGTTTCTGACGCCCTGGCTGTCGGAGCAGCTCACCGGGTTGCTGCAGCGGCCGATTCAACCCCAGCAGGTCTTTCTGGGGGTTGGGGCCATGGCGGGGCTGTGCCTGGGTTCGGCGCAATCGGCTGGACGCGTGCTGGTGGCGTTGATGGTGCCGGGGAGCGAGGCCGGACGCTGGTTCGGCTTCTGGGGACTGGCCACCAAGGGCGCGGCGATCTTCGGCCTGATGGGAATCGGCCTGCTGCAACTCTGGCTGGGACTGGCGAATGCGATCCTGTTCTGCCTGCTGCTCTTCCTTGCCGCCTTCGTCGCCACCCTGCGGGTCCGTCTTCCCGCTCGGGCGCATTGAAGGGCAGGTATTTCCGGGGACAGCACACGCATCTCCTTGCAGCCTTCCCCGGGAGCGTCATAAGAGGGTTCCGGGAACAGACTCATAAATCTGTCCCCTTTCCACGTGTTCCCTTTCCACGGAAACCGGAAACCAAGGCGGTCGCTTGCTTACCGTTATATTCCGCGCTATATAACGACTCAGCTCAGAGGGACACATCGTGAAGACACACGTCGATGGCCGGTTTTGGCTGAATGTGGAGGGCAAGGGCTTCCTGGGGCTGGGACGCATCGAGCTGCTGGAGCAGGTCGAGGCCACGGGCTCGATCTCGGCGGCCGCCCGCGCGATGGGCATGAGCTACAAGGCCGCCTGGGACTCGATCGACGCAATGAACAACCTTGCGGACGAGCCCCTGCTGATCCGGCAGGTCGGCGGCCGGCACGGCGGCGGCACGCGGCTGACCGAGTACGGAAAACGGGTGATTCGCCAGTACCGGGCTGCGGAACATGAGTACCAGCGCTTCATGGACCTGATGCGTCAGAACCTGGAACGCCTGGGCCGGAAGGATGCCCCCGACGGCTGGAACTTCATGCGGAGATTGACCATGCGTACGTCGGCACGCAACCAGTTTCAGGGCAGGGTTGTCCGCTTCACCGAGGGGGCCGTCAACGACGTGATCACCGTCGATATCGGTGACGGCATCGAGATCTCTGCCGTGATCACGCACGAGGCGGCGCATTCCCTGGACCTGCTGCGGATGGGGCGCGAGGTGCAGGTGCTGATCAAGGCCTCCTTCGTGTTCCTGTGCGAGGCGGTCGACGGGATGCGCTACAGCGCCCGCAACCGGCTCTGTGGAACCGTGAGCCGGATCCAGCCGGGGGCAGTGAACGCCGAGGTTAAGCTTGACCTCTCCGCCGGGCGGACACTCACGTCCATCGTGACCATGGACGCGGTGAACGAGGGGTGGCTTGAGGAGGGTGGGCGCGCCTGCGCGCTGGTCAAGGCCCCGCACGTGATCCTCGCCGTCTCTGACTGAATCGTCTCGAAGACACCCACCTTCCCTGACGGAGCAACCCGGAGATGAGACGTCTGATTCTTGCCTGCATGCTTCTGCTGGCGACCGCGCCGGCGGCTGCCACCGAATTGCGGATTGCCGTTGCCGCCAACTTCACCGCGACGCTGGAACGTCTTGCGGAGGCCTACGCCCCGGAGAACGGGGTCCCTTTCGCGATCAGCAGCGGCTCATCGGGAAAGCACTTCGCCCAGATCAGTCAGGGGGCCCCCTTCGACATCTTCTTCTCTGCCGATGATCAGCGGACCGGGGATCTGGTCGCGAGCGGCCATGCGGTGGCCGACAGCCGCTTCGTCTATGCCGAAGGGGTATTGGCGCTGTGGAGTCCGGATCCCGCAGTGGTCCCGGAAGACGGCGCAGCGTTTCTGAAGAGCGGGGACTATGGTCACCTCGCGATCGCCAATCCGCGGGTGGCCCCCTATGGTGCCGCGGCCGAGGCAGTGATGAAAGCACTCGGCATTGATCCCGGGCCGGGCCGGCTCGTGACCGGGCAGAGCATCGGTCAGGCCTTCAGTTTCGTCACCACGGGGAACGCAGAGGTCGGGTTGGTGGCTCTGTCCCAGGTCATCACACACGAACGTCAGAAGGATGCCGCCGGGTCGCGTTGGATTCCGGAAGCCGACAGCTATCCGCCGATCGTGCAGGAGGTGGTGCTCCTCGCCGCTGCGCGAAATCCGGAGGCCGCGCGTGCGTTTCTGGATTGGGTCCGAACCAGTGACGCGGCGCACGCGGTGATCGAAGCGGACGGCTATCGTCTGTGAGGGTCACCCAGGATCTCGTTCGATAGGCATCCGCGGGCATGCTGCACCAGTGGATCAGTCCGCAGGACATGGCCGCCCTGTGGCTCACGCTGAAACTGGCCGCGGTGACGACGGTGGTTCTGCTGATCCTGGGAACGCCGCTCGCCCTCTGGCTGGCGCGCACGCGGTCGCGCTTCAAGCTGGCGGTGGAGTCGGTCGTGGCCCTTCCCCTGGTGCTGCCGCCGACGGTCATCGGTTTCTACATCCTGATCCTGCTGGGCTCGCAGGGGCCGATCCAGGCGCTGGGAGGCCCTTCGCTGGCATTCACGTTCACGGGCCTGGTGATCGGTTCGGTGGTCTACTCGCTGCCGTTCGTGGTGCAACCGTTGCAGAACGCATTCGCGGGCATCGGCACCGGAGCCCTGGAGGCTGCCGCCTGCCTGCGGGCCGGACCCTGGGACCGCTTCTTCACGGTGGTGATCCCGCTGTCGCGGCGTGGCTTGCTCACCGCGATCACGCTGGGTTTCGCCCACACGGTCGGAGAGTTCGGGGTCGTGCTGATGATCGGGGGGAATATTCCTGGGGAAACCCAGGTCGTGTCCATCGCGATCTACGACCATGTTGAAGCGGTCGACTATGCATCCGCCCATGTGCTCTCGGGATTGCTGCTCGCGCTCTCGTTCCTGATGCTGTTCGTCCTCTATGCGATCAATGGGCGTATCAAGATGGTGATGCCGTGAGGAAGGCCCCACTTTGACGATCGAACTGCGGCTTGACCTGGAGCGGCCCGGCTTCCGCCTGACGATTGACACCGAGGTCCCTGGGCGCGGTGTGACGGCCCTGTTCGGACGCTCCGGCTGCGGCAAGACCACGCTGTTGCGATGTGTGGCAGGGCTCGAACGCTCGGTCCGCGGCCGCCTGGTGGTCAACGGGGAGACCTGGCAGGACGCAGACCGGTTCACCCCGGCGCACCAGCGCCCTCTGGGATACGTGTTTCAGGAGGGACAGCTGTTTCCGCACCTGTCCGTAGAGGGCAACCTGCGCTACGGCTACCGGCGGATCCCAGCGGCGGAACGGGTTGTACAGCCCGAGGAAGTCACGAGACTGCTGGGCCTGGAAACGCTGTTGCAACGCCGGGTCACCGAGATCTCGGGCGGACAACGCCAGCGCGTGGCCATGGGCCGGGCCCTGCTCACCAGTCCGCGCGTGCTGTTGATGGACGAGCCGCTTGCTGCGCTGGACGCGATCAGCAAGGCCGAGATCCTGCCGTATCTCGAACGCCTGCATGACGAACTCTCCGTTCCCGTCCTCTATGTGAGCCACGCGATCGACGAGGTGTCCCGGTTGGCGGACCACATGCTGTTCATGGAAGACGGGGCCGTCCGTGCCGAGGGCGCGTTGCGCGAGTTGATCACCCGCAGAGACCTGCCGCTCGCGCACGCGGAGGGAGCGGCGGCCGTGATCGAGGCACGCGTGACCGGTCACGACGACCGGCATCACCTGACCGAACTCGAATTCGACGGGGGCAAGCTCGTGGTCTCGCGGGAGCATCTTCAGCGTTCCGTACGAGTGCGCGTGCGCATCATGGCGCGCGATGTCGCGATCCACCTGACACGGCCCCGGGATTCGAGCGTCCTCAACTGCGTTCCCGCGCGAGTCCTGGACGTATCGGACGACCCCCATCCCGGGCACGTGCTCGTCCGCCTCGCTGTCGGGGATTCGACCCTGCTGTCGCGTATCACCAGACGCTCCCTCGCACACCTGGCGCTGCAGCCCGGGACCGATGTGTATGCGCTGGTAAAGAGCGTCGCGATTACCTAATCCCGGGTGTGCTCTTCCGGAGTTAACCTCAGATCTGGTGTACGGGGGGGTAGGAAGGGTGGCGTATCCTGCTGGCTGGTCTCGCAAGATCACAGCCAACAAAAGGAAGGCTACGCCATGACCGAGTCTACAGATTTGACAATAACTCGATGAGGTGTTTTGGCGGCGCGATATCGAGACCATTTGTCGTGGCCATTTGGGTCTCCCCTGATAGAGCGCAGGTCAGCGGTGATTGACTGATGAGCACAAAGCTTCCCCTGATTGTTTTGGGTGCGCTGTTGATCCTGTTGACCGTGTCAATGTTGATAAGGAGCCGGCGACAGGGGCTTCGGGATCGGAAGGCGCTGTTGGCAGGTTTGATGATTCCTGTGATGATGCTGCTGTTGTGGCTCGCGGTGATGGTGTTTGGTGGCGAGCCTGGCCCGCGTAAGATGTGATGCGGTACCCGGGTATGGCAGGATGCGGTGATGACTCGAAAAGGCGGATTGGGTTGCATGCGCAGGAGGGTGCTCGGGGGCCTCGGAGGCGGTGCGCGTTGGCTCGGCGGCGCTCTGGCTTCGTTGGCCTGGGGCGGCGAACCTCGGTTCTGGTTTAGTGGGTCGCCGTGGTGCGGCCCACGCCACCGTCCGGCCGGGTGATCGGCGTGATGCTCGCGTTGGCCTGGGCGTCGACAGCCATTGCCTTCCACCCGCAGCACTCCGCGCCGGTCCAGTTCGCGGCGCCACTGGTTGTCACGCTGTCTGGCTTGCAGGCATTGCTGCGCCTCGGGAGCCTGCCGCCCCGAGGCGCGGGTGCGGCCGACAGGCCCGGCGGATCAATCGTGCCTGCCGTGGCTGTCGTACCGGTAGCGCTTCTGCTGGTCATTCCGGTGGTGTGGCTGGCGATTGCGGTTGGATCGGCTGGTTGCTGTCCATTTGGCGGGACCTCGTGATTGCCGCTGCCGGCCTGACGGTTCTGCTCCGGGTCCTGGGACGGGCGCGCCGTCGGTTTCTGCTCGGGCTCGTGATCGGACTGGCGCCCTTTACCTCGGCCGGTGCGACAGAAGGCGGTGGCAGCGTCTATCCGTATGGACTCAACACCGTCGCAACCGGTGTGCTGCCGCCGCCGGGACACCATCTCTATCTGTACAACCTCTACTACACGGCGGATCGCGCAGTGGATGGCGACGGCCGTGATGCCGTCCCGGATTTTCAGCTGGACGTGCGGGCGCACACGCTGCGCTATCTCGGGGTCCTCGATACGCAGATCCTTGGCGGCAGGCCGGCATGGCTGCTGGCACAGCCGTTCATCGATGGCGATCTGGAGGTTGGGCCGTTCGGCGACGGTCGGCGGGGGCTTGGTGATACCACGACGGGCATCATGCTGGGCTGGAAACGTCCCCACTCGCACGTGATTGCGGGGCTCGATCTGACCCTGCCGACGGGCGCTTATTCCACCACTCGGGCATTCAACCCCGGCCGCAACCATTTTGCCGGGACATTCTACTATTCCCTGACGCGCCCGTTCGCAGAGCACTTTGACGCCAATCTGCGCGTTAATCTCACCGTGAATGCCAGAAATCCGGACACGCGGTACCGTTCCGGGGTCGAGTCGGGAGCGGATTATTCGCTGAACCGGCGCTTCGGTTCGCGTTGGCTGGCGGGCGTCAACGGCTACGTCCAGTATCAATTGACCGACGACAAACTCCGGGGCGAACAGGTCGCGGAGGACGGTCGGCGGCTGCGGGTCTTCGCCATTGGTCCGCAGGTGGCCTACCGGGGCGATGGCTGGGGCATCGTCGGCAAGTGGCAGCGTGAAACCGGTGCCCGCAACAGGGCGGAGGGCGACAGGTTCTGGCTGCAGATGTTCTGGCGCCTGTGAAGCGCGACACGTGGCATTGGGGGCCGGCGCTGCGCGTGTTCACCGCCAGTGCCCTGGTGCTGGCCGTGCTGGTCACCAGCCTGTGGCTCTCCGGCCTGGCGCTGCGGCATCTCGATTACGGGTACCCGGTCTTTTATCACCTCCTCGACATCGAACAGACCATCGAATACTACGGATCGCAGAACCGCTTCCGGGAAGGCTTCGAGCAAACGGATGCGGCTCAGCACCGGGTGCTGTTCCGCGAGATCCGAATGGCGATCCACGACGGCGGCCAGGGCCTGGATGCGATTGAGTACAGCTTGCCGGACGGGCGCAGCGTCGCGCTGTTGCACGAGGCCGAGATCATCCATCTGAAGTCCGTGGCGCGGCTGTTCACGGGCTTCGACTGGCTCAGCTGGGGGCTGATGCTCCTGCTGCCCCTGATCCTGTGGTCGCGCTGCGCCGGAGGGGTGCCGCTGGCCTCTCTGCGCGTGGTGGCGCCGACCCTGTTGCTGGTGGCGGCCGGGACCACCCTGCTGGTGTTCCTCCTCGGTCCGAAGCGCCTGTTCTATCTGCTGCACGAGTGGGCGTTCCCGGCGGGCGAGCAGTGGTTCTTCTACTACCAGGATTCGCTGATGACCACGCTGATGCAGGCGCCGAACCTCTTCGGTGCCATCGCCGTGGCCTGGGCAGTGCCGTCGGTGCTGCTGTTCATGCTGATCTACGGCGCCTGCCAACGCACGGTGACGTGGTGCGTCGGCGGAAGAGCCTGACCTTCCTTGCGCCACAACCAGGCCATTATCCCAGGCTCGCGCAGGCGGTCAGGAAAAGTCGTCGGTGACCGCGCCGCGGCTGGCCGAACCCACGGTGCGGGCATACTTGCCCAGGATCCCGCGGTCGAAGCGCGGCGCCGGAGGCTCCCAGGCAGAGCGGCGGCGTTCCAGTTCGTTGTCGTCGACGTGCAGCCAGAGCCGATTCTCGCTGGCGTCGATCTCGACCGTGTCGCCATCCCGGACCAGGGCAATCGCACCACCACGGGCCGCCTCGGGTGCCACATGCCCGACGACCATGCCGTAGGTGCCCCCGGAGAAACGCCCGTCGGTGATCAGGCCGACGGAATCGCCAAGGCCGGCTCCGATGATGGCGGCCGTGGGGGCCAGCATCTCGCGCATGCCCGGGCCGCCGCGCGGGCCCTCGTAGCGGATGACCACGATGTCGCCGGCCCGGATCTCGCCTGCAAGGATGGCGTCCAGGCAGGCCTCTTCGGAGTCGAAGCAGCGCGCCGGGCCGGATATCGCGGTGCGCTTGAGGCCGGTGATCTTGGCGACCGCACCCTCCGAGGCAAGATTGCCCTTGAGCACGGCCAGGTGCCCCTCGGCGTAGAGCGGCTCGCTGATCGGGCGGATGATGGTCTGGTTCGGGGGCGGTGCATCCGGTACGCCGGCGAGGGTCTCGGCCAGGGTCTGGCCGCTGATGGTCAGGCAGTCGCCGTGCAGCAGCCCCGCATTGAGGAGGATCTTCATCACCTGAGGGGTGCCGCCCACCGCATGGAAGCGGGTGGTCACGTATTGGCCGGACGGCTTCAGGTCGCAAAGCACGGGGACCTTGCGTCGGATCCGCTCGACGTCGTCGATATCCAGTGGGACTCCGGCGGAGTGGGCGATGGCCAGCAGGTGGAGCACCGCGTTGGTGGAGCCGCCAACCGCCATCACCACGGCGAGGGCATTCTCGAATGCCTGGCGGGTCATGATGTCGCGTGGGCGCCGGTTGGCGTGGATCGCCTCCAGCAGGACCTCGGCCGAGCGCGCCGCCGAGTCGCTCTTCTCGGGATCCTCCGCCGCCTGGGTGGAGGAGCCGGGCAGGCTCATGCCCATCGCCTCAAAGGCGCTGGACATGGTGTTGGCGGTGAACATGCCGCCACAGGATCCGGCGCCCGGGCAGGCGTTGCGCTCGACGCCCTGCAGATCCTCGTCGGAGAGCTTGCCGGCAGCGTGTTGCCCGACCGCCTCGAAGGCGCTGACGATCGTCAGCTCCTGTCCCTTGTAGTGGCCCGGCTTGATGGTGCCGCCGTAGACGAAGATGCCGGGGACATTCATGCGGGCGAGCGCGATCATCGCCCCGGGCATGTTCTTGTCGCAGCCACCGGTGGCCAGGATGCCGTCCATGCTCTGACCATTCACCACGGTCTCGATCGCGTCAGCGATCACCTCGCGCGAGACCAGCGAATACTTCATCCCGGGGGTGCCCATGGAGATACCGTCGGAGATGGTGATGGTGCCGAAGACCTGGGGCATCCCGCCGGCCTCGCGCACGGCCTGCTCGGCACGGTCGGCGAGGGCGCCGATGCCGATATTGCAGGGCGTGATGGTGCTGTGGGCATTGGCGATGCCCACGATGGGCCTGTCGAAGTCATCGTCGCCGAAACCGACCGCGCGCAGCATCGCGCGATTGGGGCTGCGGCGAGGGCCTTCGGTCACGATGCGGCTGCGGCGATTGTGCGGTGCCATGGTGCTCCCGGTGCGGTCAGTT
>JAABTX010000094.1 GCA_011389655.1 Thioalkalivibrio sp. | reverse complement strand
GCCCAGCTTGGCCTGAAGCAGGCAGGCAGTGCTCGGAAAGATCTGGTCGGGCGTGGTGGTCGCGACCAGGATCATGTCGAGGTCGTGCGCGTGGAGAGCGGCCGCGTCCAGCGCCTGCAGCGAGGCCTGCAGGGCCAGGTCCGAGGTCGTCTCCCCGGGCGCCGCCACGTGACGCAGACGGATGCCGGTGCGCTCGACGATCCACTCGTCCGTGGTATCAACCAGCCTTTCCAGGTCGGCGTTGGTCAGAATCCCTTCCGGCAGGTAGCCGCCGGTTCCGGTCACGCGGGCATGGGTCACACTTCCACCTCCTGGCGCAACATGCGGCCCAGCTGCTTGTCGATCCGCTGCGAAACGTTGGCCTGGGCCTCCTTGCGCGCGATCCGTATGGCATTCTGGAAGGCGATCTCGTCCGCCCCGCCGTGGCTCTTGATGACGATCCCCTGCAGACCCAGCAGCGAGGCGCCGTTGTAGCGTCGGGGATCGAAGCGATTGCGAAAACGATTGAGTACCGGCAGCGCGGCCAGGCCCCGAAGCCGCGTGATCCACGTCCGCCTGAACTCGGCCCGGATGTTGTCGGAAATCATGCGTGCGACACCCTCGCTCGTCTTCAGTGCGACATTGCCGACGAAGCCGTCACACACGACCACGTCGACATCACTGCAGTACACGTCGTTGCCCTCGACGAAGCCGATGTAGTTCAGCGAGGAATTCTCGAGCAGGTGGGCGGCCTCGCGCACGCGGTCATTGCCCTTCATCGCCTCGGAGCCGATGTTGAGCAACCCGACCCGGGGCGTGTCCAGACCGTCGATCGCGCTCACCAGAACCGAACCCATCACCGCGAACTGGTACAGGTGGGCCGCCTCCACGTCGACATTGGCGCCGAGGTCCAGCATGTGGGTGTGCCCGAACAGCGATGGCAGCGCCGTGGCGATCGCGGGCCGGTCGATGCCGGCCAGCGTCTTCAGCACGTAACGGGCAGTCGCCATCAAGGCGCCGGTGTTGCCGGCGCTGACGCAGGCGGAGGCGTCCCCCGCCTTCACCAGGTCGATCGATTTGCGCATGGAGGAGTCGCGCTTGTTGCGCAGGGCGACCGCTGGCAGCTCCTCCATCGCCACCGTCTGCGACGCGTGAACCACCTGTACCCGCCCACGGACGGACTGCGGCCAGTGCCGCAGGTGCGCCGCGACCACCGCCTCGTCGCCGACGAGCAGGAGATGGACGTCGCTCATCGCCTGCAGCGCGTGGAGCGCGGCCGGCATGATCACGGAGGCGCCGTGGTCTCCGCTCATCACGTCCAGCGCAATGGAATAGCTGTGACTCATGCCGATCGCGATTTGCCTTCGCACTGCCTGCCCCAGGTCGCGACTCCGATTGGAGGTCGCGAGGAGCGATCACCGGTTCCGGGGTTCCGCGCGCCCCGTGACGGACGGACGCCGGCATGCCGGGCCGCCCAGGCGGCCCGTGGGGCTATCTTACCTCGGACGGGGCTCCGCCGGGGCCCGATCGCCGCAGCGCGCGCACACGCACGGCGCCCGGCGTTCGCCCCCGAGGCAGACGACGGAGGCGTGCGTCAATCCTCGTCGTCCTCGACCGCTACGTCCTTCTGGACCACCTGGCGACCGCGGTAGAAACCGTCCGGAGACACGTGGTGCCGGCGATGGACTTCACCCGTGGTGGGTTCGATCGAGAGCGTGGCGCCCCTGAGGGCGTCGTGCGCGCGGCGCATGCCGCGCTTCGACGGAGTGGTACGGCCTTGCTGAACTGCCATGGTGGTGTCTCCAATCTGCCAGGTCCCGGAAAACCGGGCGCATTGTTTAAGGTCTACCGGGCTGCGTTCAGAGCGACCTGCGCAGCTTTTTCAGTACTGCAAAGGGATTCTCGCCCTCCCCGCCGCCCGCGCCGGGTTCGAACTCGCGCTGCAACCGCGGGCCGCAGTCCGGGTGCCGGGGCGACAGCGGCAGCGAGAGCAGGATCTCCTCCTCCACGAACTCCGCAGGCCGCAGGAGACCGTCCTCGTCCAGCTCCAGCACCTCCTGCCCTTCTCCGAGGGCTTCGGGCAGCCCCTCCGGACCGGCCACGACCACGTCGGGCTCCAGGCTGAAGGTCCATGTCATCGGCTGCAGACAGCGCTGGCACTGTTGCCCCAGTTCGCCGCTGATCCTGCCCTGCAGCCGGATCTCTCCGAGCAGTCCGCGCTCAAGGCCGAGCAGCACATGCACGCTGAGCGGCATCCCCTCGGGCACCGACGCGGCCAGCCGCGGCAATTCCTCTCGGCCGAGTTCACCCTGCCACTGCTGGTGGAGCGCCCGCGGCTGGAAGGGGTCGAGGGAAACGGGAAGACGGCTCATCTCAAGGGCGCGGAATATACGCGCGCGCGGGTTTTCTGTCAAAGCGAACAGAGGCTTAACTTGCAGCCCCGCCGGCGCTTGCGGATACTGCACTGCCAAAAACCACACAGGACCGCCGGGCGTGATTCCGATCCGCAAACTCCTCATTGCCAACCGCGGCGAAATCGCCGTGCGTCTGATCCGCGCCTGCGCGGAGATGGGCGTCACCTCGGTGGCGGTCTTTACCGATGCGGATCGTCACGCCTTGCACGTGAAGAAGGCCGACGAGGCCTACTCCATCGGGCCGGACACGATGGGCGGCTATCTGAACATGCACCGCCTGATCAACGTGGCCCGGGCGGCGGGCTGTGACGCCGTGCATCCCGGTTACGGCTTTCTCTCGGAGAATGCCGAGTTCGCGGCCGCCTGTGCCGCCCGGGGCATCCGCTTCGTCGGCCCCTCGGCCGCGGTGATCCGCCGCATGGGAGACAAGGTCGCGGCGCGCGAGGCGATGATGGCCGCGGGCGTGCCGGTCGTACCCGGGTCCGAGGGCAACCTGGAGGACGCCGAAGCCGCGCTGCCGGTGGCCGAACGTGTCGGCTATCCGGTGATGCTGAAGGCCACCAACGGCGGTGGTGGCCGGGGTATCCGCCTGTGCGAGGATCCGGACAGCCTGCGCCGGAACTTCGAGCGCGTGCGCTCGGAGGCGACCCGCGCCTTCGGCAGCACCGAGATCTTTCTGGAAAAGGCGATCGTCAATCCGCGGCACATCGAGGTACAGATCCTGGGAGACAGCCACGGCAACGTGGTCCACCTGTTCGAACGCGACTGTTCCATTCAGCGCCGGCACCAGAAGCTGGTCGAGATTGCCCCCTCGCCACAACTGACGGAGGCGCAGCGGGAGTATGTGGGAGCCGCGGCGGTGACCGCCGCACGGGCAGTCGGCTACGAGAATGCCGGGACCGTCGAGTTCCTGCTGGACCATGACGGTTCCTTCTATTTCATGGAAATGAACACCCGCCTGCAGGTCGAGCACCCGGTGACCGAAATGATCACCGGGATCGACATCGTGCAGGAGCAGCTGCGCGTGGCCGCGGGACTGCCGCTGCGCTACCGGCAGGAAGACATCACCCGCCGCGGCTACGCGATGGAGTTCCGGATCAATGCCGAGGATCCGGAGAACGACTTCCTGCCGAGCTTCGGCCGGATCACGCGCTATTTCGCGCCGGGCGGACCGGGCATCCGCACCGATGGGGCCATCTACACCGGCTACCAGATCCCGCCCCAGTACGACTCGATGTGCGCCAAGCTGATCTGCTGGGCGCTCGACTGGGACCTGCTGCTGCAACGGGCAGACCGCGCCCTGCGGGATATCGGCGTATTCGGCGTCCGCACCACCATTCCCTACCACCTCGCGATCGTGGATCACCCGGAGTTCCGATCCGGCTCCTTTGACACCGGCTTCATAGCCGCTCACCCGGAGCTGACGGATTTCCCCAAGAGCCGTCCGAACCGGAATCTCGCCGTCGCCATCGCTGCCGCCCTCGCCGCCCACCATGGCCTCTAGGATCGTTTCATGAGCCGAGTACACATCACTGACCTGACCCTGCGCGACGGGCATCAGAGCCTGATCGCGACCCGTCTGCGCATCGAGGACATGCTGCCCATCTGCCACCAGATGGATGAGATCGGTTTCTACTCGCTGGAGGCCTGGGGTGGCGCGACCTTCGACGCCTGCGTGCGGTTCCTGAAGGAAGACCCCTGGGAACGCTTGCACCGGCTCAAGACCGCCCTGCCGAAGACGCCGCTGCAGATGCTCCTCCGCGGACAGAACCTGCTCGGCTACCGTCACTACGCCGACGACGTGGTGCGCAGCTTCGTGCAGCGCAGTGTCGAGGGCGGGATCAGCATCATCCGGATCTTCGACGCGATGAACGACACCCGCAATCTGCAGGTCGCGATCGAGGCCACCCGCGAGGCCGGAGGTCACGCGCAGGGCACGATCTGCTATACCACAAGCCCGGTGCATACCTCGCGCCAGTTCGTGGGCATGGCCCGCGCGATGGTCGAGATGGGGGCCCAGAGCATCGCGATCAAGGACATGGCCGGCCTGCTGACCCCGAGCGCCACCCGCGAGCTGGTCTCGGAGCTGGTGGATGCGGTCTCCGTGCCCATCCATCTGCATGCCCACGCGACGTCGGGGCTCTCCGAACTCTGTCACTGGCAGGCGATCGAGGCGGGTTGCCGGCACATCGAGACCGCGATATCCGCCTTCGCCGGAGGCACCAGCCATCCGCCGACCGAGAGCATGGTCGCGGCCCTGGCCGGCACCCGGTATGACACGGGCCTGGACCTGGAGGCCCTGCAGGAGATCGACGCCTATTTTCGCGAGGTGCGCAAGAAGTATGCGCGCTTCGAGAGCGACTACACCGGCGTGGACACCCGCGTGCAGGTCAACCAGGTACCCGGGGGCATGATCTCCAACCTGGCGAATCAGCTGCGCGATCAGGACGCACTGGACAAGTTCGACGCGGTGCTCCGCGAGATCCCCACCGTGCGCGAGGACCTCGGCTATCCACCGCTGGTCACCCCGACCTCGCAGATCGTGGGTACGCAGGCGGTGATGAACGTCCTGGCCGGTGAGCGCTACAAGGTGATCACCAACGAGGTGAAGCACTACCTGATGGGGCACTACGGGGACACCCCCGGTCCGGTGAACCCGATCATCCGGGGCAAGGCCATCGGCAACTCCGAAGTGCTGGAATGCCGGCCTGCGGACCGCCTGCCCCCGGAAATGGACACCCTGCGCAGCGAGATCGGTGAACTCGCCGGCACCGAGGAAGACGTGCTGACCTACGCGCTGTTCCCGGAAGTCGGAAGGCAGTTCCTGGAGCAGCGGCGCGACGGAATGTTGGTGCCAGAGCCCCTGAACCCGCCCCAGGCCACTACCGCCGCGGGGTGTCCTGCCCCGGTCGAGTTCAACGTGACCTTCCACGGTGAGTCCTACCACATCAAGGTCACCGGCAGTGGCCACCGGCGCGAGGACTCCCGGCCCCTGTACGTCACCGTCGACGGACTGCCCGAGGAGGTGCTGCTCGAGACCCTGGAGGAGATCGATGTCGTCCCCGGTCCCGCCGCCGGAGCCGAGGGACAGAAAAGGCCCCGCAAGCCGGCCGCGCGGCGCGCCACGCGCCCCGGGGACGTGACCACCTCGATGCCCGGAACGGTGATCGACGTGCTGGTGAGCGAGGGCCAGGAGGTGCAGGCCGGCACCCCCGTGCTGGTGCTGGAGGCCATGAAGATGGAATCGGAGATCCCGGCACCGGTCAGCGGCGTGGTGAAGGCGGTGAACGTGACCAAGGGCCAGGCGGCGAATCCGGATGATGCCCTGATCGAGATCGAGGCCTGAATGACCGCATTGCGCACCCTCGTCCTGGGTTCGACCTCGCCCTATCGGCGCAGCCTCCTGGAACGCCTGCGGATCCCCTTCGAGACCGCGAGCCCCGGGGTCGCCGAGGACCGGCTCCCCGAAGAGACCCCGCCGGCGCTGGCAGAGCGGCTCGCCCGCGCCAAGGCTGCCGATGTCGCGGCCCGTTATCCGGATGCGCTGGTCATCGGTTCCGACCAGAGTGCCGGGATCGGCGAGCGCGTCCTCTCCAAGCCCGGTGATCATCAGCGCGCGGCGGAGCAGCTGGCGGCGCTCTCCGGGCAGTCGGTCGTGTTTCACACCGGCCTGTGCCTGATCGACACCGCCTCCGGACGCGAGTGGATCGGGGTGGTGCCGTTTACGGTGCATATGCGCGATTTCGATGAAGACGAGATCGAACGCTACCTGCGTCTGGAGCGGCCCTACGACTGTTCCGGGAGCTTCAAGTCCGAGGGTCTCGGCGTGTCCCTGTTCCGCCGCACGGAGGGTGACGACCCCACCGCGCTGGTCGGACTCCCGCTGATCCGCCTCTGTGCCTGGCTTCGGGAGGCCGGGATGAACGTGCCGCCAGACCGTGCCTGACACACCGGTACGGTGTTCGGGAACAGCCGGTCCGCTGCCTAGGTTTTGCGTTAAATTATTCTCATAGGGGAATGATTTAAAAAATGGATTCCCCTTTGTTCCGGGCAGGACGGCACGACGACCTGATCGGTTTCTTTCAGAATATTGATCCGGATCAATATTCGTCCGCGTTCTTTGTCCAGTATCGGCGAACGGCAAGGACGCAGGCACGCCCGGGCGGGGCTTGAAAAAGGCCGCCTACAGACGCTTAAATACTGATCCGGGTAATCCCACCCAGAGACGTGCGCCCTTCACGTCCGAGGGTCCAGCAGCAAGTACCGAGCCAGGTACGGACTGTACGTGAAGCAAGGGCATATCAACCAAGGAGATTCGTTGTCATGCGCAAGACACTGAAAGTTGTTGCTATCGCCGCCCTGGTCGGCGCCTTCGCAGTGCCCATGGCTTCCAGCGCACAGTGGGGCGGCTATCCCGGCTACGGCTACGGACCCTACTACGGTCCCGGCTACGGTTACGGTCCCGGCTACGGTCGCGGTCTCGGTGATATGTTCGGCTTCGGCGACATGTTCAGCGACTTCGACTTCTCGGCACGCGGCACCGGCCGTGGCTGGGGTCATGGTCGCGGCTACGGCGACGGCTACGGTTATGGCTATCCCTACGGCTATGGCTATCAGCCGTACCACTACTACGGCGCCCCGTACGGTGCTCCGTATGGTGCTCCGCCCGCTCCCGAGTCTGGTGACCAGGGCGAAGCCGAGGAGTAAGGCAGTCTGAAGCGCTCCGGCCGGTCCCATCCGGCCGGCAGCGCGAAAGCCCGGTTCTGAACGACCGGGCTTTTTTTGTGCCCGATGGGTAGGTCTGGCGGGTGGTTTTCCCAACGCGGCCCGATCGCCAAGAGAGCCCGCCGCCAGTGGGAGCCACTTCCAGCCGCGATCAGCGATACCCGTCGGAGCCACTTCCAGCCACGATCAGAGATACCCGTGGGAGCGGCTTCCAGCCGCGATCAGCCTCTCCCGATGCACTCGATCACGGCCGAAGACCGCTCACACAAGGGTGCGGCGCGCGCTGGGCGGTCAGACCCCGAGCCATGGATTTCCGATCACAGACCTGTCCAGTCACCCCTGGGCGGCATCGCACAGACCCGGTCGCGAGCCTCCTCGAGGGGCAGTTCTTCGGCCCTCGGCAGCGGGGTGTCCGGATCCTGCACCCACGCCGCGATGTCCGTCAGGGTGTCCTCGGCTCCCCGGTAGCGGGTGAGCATGTGATAGCCGTCGGGGTAGAGGGCAAGGCGCGGACGCGCAGCGCCGGCCTCCTCCACCAGCCGTTGCAGCCAGGCGCAGACCGGGCCGGGCGGGATCACCAGGTCATTCAGCCCGTAGAGCACCAGCACCGAGCGATCGAGACGATGCGGATGCTGCAGCGCATCCCCCATCAACTGGGTCAGGCCGTGCAGCATGTCCACGCGCGCCCTCCGCTGCACCAGCGGATCCTCCCGCAGCGCCTGCAGGACCTCCGGATCGTCCGTCGGCCGGAACCCCAGATGCACGACGGTATCTGCGGAAAAGGTTGCGCCCGGGGCGATCCTGAGCATGAACCGGAGAGCGAGGCGCTGGTACCACGGCATCGTGTCCCGGCCCCACACGGCGGGCGCCAGCAATACTGTCCCGTCGACATCCAGTGCGGGACGCTCGGTGAGGGCCCGCAGCGCCACCGCGCCGCCCATGCTCTCGGCAATCAGGTAGAGCGGAAGGCCCGGGTAGCGGCGCCGAAGCAGGTTCACCATGCTGCGCAGATCTGCGACCAGCGTGTCGCCGCCGGGCCAGATCCCGGCCCGGTGGGTCGCCCCGAAGCCGCGCTGGTCGTAGGCATACAGGTTGGCGAGCCCCGATCCCGCCAGCGCGTCCGACAGCGCGGCGAAGCCCTCGCCGTAGTCCCCGAAGCCATGCACGCCCAGGACCACGGCTTCCGGGCCGTCGTTGGCCTCCCAGCGATGCACCGGCAACACGTAGCCGTCCGCCATCACGGCTTCGCTGTCGGACAATTCCGGCTGCTGAACCGGCGGCCCGGCGGGCTGCAACTGGCTTCTCCCGCAGCCGGCCAGCAGAAACACGAGTGCGGCGGCGACCACGACAATCGACGCAAAGTGGAACACGTCACCACCTCCGGGGCGATAGGGGAACGATACTAGGGAAAAACCCTTAGCCCAGACCACCGGCCGATCACCTAGACTGTGCCAGAAGCCAAAATGCACCCCAGGACCGAAACCTTCAACCCGATGCCCATTACCCCCTTGCCCCAGACCCGGCCGCTACTGCCCTTCAAGCCCGCCGATTCCGCCCTGTGGCTCGCGAGCCGCAGCGTCATGCTGATCGCGCTCTATTACGCGGTCGGCCTCTGGGGGTACGCCTTCACTCCGGATCCGTACGGTATTCCACTCGTATGGCCCTCCACCGGCGTCGGCCTTGCCTTCATCTATCTCTACGGATACCGGCTGCTGCCCGCGCTCGGAATCGCGACAGCGTTGATCATGTGGCAGTTTGCAGGAGATGACGTACCCCTGTCGGAGTCCATCGGTGTCGTGGTCGCGACCATGGCCGGCGTCGGTCTCGGCGCCTGGGCCCTGCGGCGCTTCGGCTTCTCGCCGCGCTTCGAGAGCCTGCGCGATGTGCTGTTGCTGCTACTGGTCGGAGCCCTGGCCGCATCGGGACTGGCGGCCACCGCCGGCGCGTGGGCGATGGCCGTCAGCGTCGAGGAACTCAGCTTCTCCGACACCTGGTGGCTTTGCTGGGTGGCCGACCTGATGGGTTTGCT
>JAABTX010000093.1 GCA_011389655.1 Thioalkalivibrio sp. | reverse complement strand
TTCGGGACGCCACAGTCGTCTTCCGCAACAAGGCAGGCGTAGGCCTCGAGTTCGCCGACCGTCCAGCAGCCGCCTGAAGGCCTGAACAAAAGGCCCCGATCGGCCACAGGACTCGCCTCCTGCCCCCTTCCACCCATGCAGGAGGCCACAGATCTGGCCGGTGGTCTGCCTATCGCAGCCCGAATTTGTCCAGCAGATTGTAGAGCGTGGGGCGGGTGACGCCGAGGAGGTCGGCGGCGCTGGAGATGTTGCCGTTGCAATGGCTCATCGCGTTGATGACCGCCTCCCTCTCTGCCGCGTCGCGCGCCGCGCGAAGGCCCATTGGCCCGTCGTGCTCGGACGGAACGTCCAGACCCAGGTCTTCCGCGGTCACGTTCGGTCCGTCGGCCATGATCACCGCGCGCCGTATCACGTTCTCCATCTCCCGGACGTTGCCTGGCCAGTCGTAGGCCTCGACTGCGCGCAGCGCGTCGCTGGTGAAGCCCCGGCGCGGCCGGCTCTGATCCTGGACGAAGCGCTCAAGCAGGGCGTGGGCGATCAGGCTGCGGTCGCCCTGCCGGTCGCGCAGCGGCGGGATGTGCACCGCGATCTCGCTGATTCGGTAATAGAGGTCCTCGCGGAAGCCCCCCTCGCTCATCAAGTGTCCGAGGTCCTGGTTCGTGGCGCCGACCACGCGGATGTCCACGGGGATCTCCTTGCGGCCGCCCAGTCGCTCCACGGTGTGTTCCTGGAGGAAGCGCAACAGCTTGGCCTGCAGACTCATCGGCAGATCGCCGATCTCGTCGAGGAACAGTGTGCCTTTGTGCGCGTGCTCGATCTTGCCGATGCTCTGCCGGGTGGCCCCGGTGAAGGCCCCCTTTTCGTAGCCGAAGAGTTCGCTCTCCAGGAGGTTTTCCGGGATCGCGGCGCAGTTGATCGCGACGAAGGGTCCTCCCTTGCGGGGGCTCAGTTCGTGCAGCGCGCGTGCGAGGATCTCCTTGCCGGTACCACTGTCGCCGAGCAGCAGCACGGTCGCGTCGGACGGGGCCACGCGCTCGACCATACGGCAAACCTTGAGCATGCCCGGGTCGGCTGTGATCAGCCCCTGGAGCGGCTGCTCCGCCCGTTGCGACAGGCGCCGGTTTTCCTCTTCCAGTTCATAGAGATGGGCCGCGCGATCGACGATCAGCCGCAGCGCGTCCGCGGCGACCGGCTTGACGTAATAATCGTACGCGCCCTGGGCAACGGCCCTGAGCGCGTTTTCGCGGTCGTCGCTGCCGGTAACGACAACGATCTTGGTGTGCGGCGAGGCGGATAGGATCTCCTCGAGGAGCGCAAGGCCCTCGGCGGCATTCGCCGGATCGGGCGGTAGACCGAGATCCAGCGTAACGAGCTGGGGCTGGTGGCGGCGGACCTCTGTCATCGCGCTCGACCGGTCCCGGGCCTGCAGGACCTCGTAGCCCTCGAAGCACCAGCGCAGCTGGCTCTGCAGGCCCGCGTCGTCTTCGACGATCAACAGCTTCATGGAGTCCGCGGTGTTGCCCACTGTTTGTACCTCGCCCTCAGGTTCCGTGCCGGTGCATCGGCAATCCGATGGTGAATCGCGTGCCGCGTCCGACCTCGCTTTCCACATCGATACGTCCGCCCATGCCTGCGATCTGCGTACGGGCCTCATAAAGGCCGATGCCCATTCCGGCGTTGCCCTTGGTCGTCTGGAAGGGCCGGAACAGACGCTGGTGAAGAAACTCCTCGTCGATGCCCGAGCCATTGTCCTCTACCACAATAATGGCCCGGTCGTCTTCGGTGTAGAGGGCCAGCCCGATATGGCCGGAACCGGGGGTGGCCTCCTGGGCGTTTCGCACCAGATGCAGCACCACGTTCTTCAGGCCCTCCCTGTCCCCCTCCACGTCAGCGGGTTCGCGGATCTCGAGGCGGGGAGTCGGTTTTCCCGGCTGGCTCGCGGCGACCACCTCGTCCAGCAGGGTGGGTAGGTGGATGATCTGGCGCGGGGCGGGTTGCCGCGGTTGCGCGTTGCGCAGTTGCGCCTGAGTGCGTTCCAGGCGGTCGCGTGCGTTGGCGATGGTCCGGAGCGCATCATCGACGAACTCGGGGTTGTCGCGGTGGCGCGCGGCGTTGGAACAGATCAGCGAGAGCTGTGCGGAGACGTTCTTCAGATCGTGCACTAGAAAGGCGCTCAGACGGTGGAGTGTTTCGAACTGGCGGGCCTCGAGCAGAGCCTCGCCTGTGTGCACGAGCGCGACGTACACGGCCAGCTGGCGCCCGGCGGTCTTCAGGAGATCACGTTCCTCCCAGTCGATCCGGTGCGGAGCCAGCGGTGGCAGCAGGACCACGAAGCCCACCAGCCCGTCGGCCCCCAGCAATGGAATCACCGCCCAGTACCGGGCGTCTTCAAGCAGCCAGGCGGGCAGCTCCAGCCCCCGGTAGATTTCGGGTCTGCGCCGGAATTCCTCGAGATCAACCACCCAGCCCGTCCTTGCCAGGAAACCGACTAGCGGAGCGTCGCTCTCCATCGGGGGATGGCTGGGCGACTCGAGATTGAGCGCGCCGTCGAGAGCCAGACGGCCGTCATTCTGCCGCACCCACAAGAGGCCCCCGGGGCTCTCGGCGAGTTCTCCAATGGCCTGGACGGCGCGCTCGCTGAAGGGCACTGCCGGGTCGTTGTGGGACAGCGTTGCGGTAAACCGCAGCCATTCGTGTCGATAGTCGTATCGATACTTGAACAGATGCTTGGCCAGGTAGACGCGCAGGCGAGCGCGGAAGGTGCCGGAGAACAGCACCAGGGCCAATACGAGTGCGGCGCCGAAGAGCAGGGTCACCTGCAGCAGGGCGCCGAGTTCACCGCCGGCCTGGCGCAGGTAGTATCCCGTGGCACCGACGGCCAGCAGATAGACTCCTGCGCCGGTCAGGGACGCGGTGTAGAAGAGTAGCTTCCGGGAGACGACGGGCACTCCCGCATGCACGGGGCGGCGGCTGACCGACGCTGCGATCAGCGGGACCACCAGCGCATTGACCAATCCCCTGGCCTGCAGGGTCGGACTGTTGACGGCTTGAAACAAAGCGATGTCCGCGAACAGGAAGAGATCGAAGGCAAACATGGCGCCAAGGCCGAGGGCGAGGAGCTTGATGCCGGCGCGGCGCTGGGGAGGGGTGTTCCGGTAGGCCTGCTCGACCAGCACCAGTCCGGCGATGGCCATCAACAGGAAGATGAGGCCGTGCCAGCGGCCCTCGGCTGCCCACGAGGGCAGGGCGATGGGGATCGAAACCGCGACCAGGAAGGCCGCCGTCAGGGCGATCCAGGTACGCAGGGCACGCGTATTTCCGGAGCCCCTGTTACCTTCGATCGCAAGCACGGAGAGCAGGACCGCGAACCAGCCCGCATTGCGGCCTACCTCCAGGATACTGCCGGAGATGACAGAGCTGTCGGGTACAAGCCAAGAAACCAGTGCCAGAAAAAAGGCCCAGGCGACTGAAGCGAGCGCCGCCCCCAGTACCCAGATACTGCCCGGCCGGTCGCGCCACAGGATCAGCATCAGGATTGCGAGGATCAGGAAGGCCAGCGCGGCGGTGAGGTAGCTGATGACGGTGAGTGGCATCACCCAGGCCTGTGTGGTGGTGGCGCGGCAGGGCGGCGGCCCTGGAGGACTGTTGTGGTCGCGACGCAGTTCGTCGGGCCATTTGCCCGATGTTCGAAACCGCGCACGAAAGGCCAACCGGCGGCAATCAACAGAATAGGGACAGATTTATTAATTTGCCTTCGCTGAGCAGGCCCACGGATTCGGAAAATAAATCTGTCCCCGTTTATCCCAGCCATCCTCACCGCGCGCCGCGGCCGAAGATTACCACCCGCACGGTCTCCAGCATGATCACCAGATCCAGGAAGAGCGTGTGGTTCTTCACGTAGTACAGATCGTACTGCAGCTTGTTCCCGGCATCCTCCACCGAGGCGCCGTAGCGGTAGCGGACCTGGGCCCAGCCGGTGATGCCGGGGCGGATGCTGTGCCGGGCGAGAAAATAGGGGATCTCGGTGCTGAGCTGGTCCACGAAGAAGGGGCGTTCCGGCCGTGGTCCGACGAAGGACATCTCGCCCTTCAGCACGTTGTAGGCCTGCGGCAGTTCGTCGATGCGCAGCTTGCGGATCACGCGTCCGACACCGGTGATGCGGTCGTCGTCCCCCGTCGCCCAGCGCGCGAGCCCGTCGCTCTCGGCGTCGGGCCGCATGCTGCGGAACTTGCAGATCTCGAAGGGTTCGTTGCCGCGGCCGACCCGCGTCTGCCAGTAGAGGATGGGGCCGGGGCCCTCCATCCGGATCGCGACCGCGGTACCCAGCATCACCGGGGAGGCGACAATGAGCAGCACGGTGCTGAAGAGGATATCGAATCCGCGCTTGACCGCGTTGCCGAACCAGTGCTGGCGAAACCCCCTGCCAAAGATCAGCCAGCTGGCGTTCAGCGATTCCAGCTGGATCTTCTGCTGTTCGCGCTCGAAGAATGCGGAGATGTCGGTGATTTCGATGCCCTGCAGCTTGCACTCCAGCAGCTGCTTCACGGGGAGCCTTCCGCGCCGGTCGCGGACGGCCACCACGATCTCCTCCGCCCCTGTATCTTCGGCGATGTCGAGCAGCGTCCTGTCGGCTGAGAAGGTTGCCACTCGGCTGGCAGGCAGTGCGGTGGCCTCTCCTTCCCCGGTATCGATGTACGCAGCGACCTTCGCGGGCGCCTCATGGCCGAGACTCTTCTCGATGGTGGCGGCCTGCGGTCCCGTTCCGATGACCAGCATCCGGCGTCTGAAGACATCAAGCCGCTTCGCGCGCCAGAACAGCAGACGCTCCAGCAGCAGCCCTGCGACCGCGAGGCCTGCACCGAGCACCAGTGCTCCGGACCCGAAGGAGAGGACACCGGCGGGGATCGCGAGGGTCCACAGTACGGCGGCGCCCAGCAGGATGCCAAAGGCAATGCGGAGGGAGTCGGCGAGGCCGCGGATGCTGATTGTGAGCGTGCGTGCCGATTTTTCGTAGAGGCCGAGCAACCCCAGCGCCGAAACGATCACAACGGCGGCGAACAGGACCTCCGGGTGGATGAGGTAGGGCGTCGTGAATCCGTCCGCCATGAAAAACAGCGCGAGCTTGATGCAGACATAGACCAGCAGGATCTCGACACCGGCCAGGATGACGGCTGCACGGGAGACGTGGTGGCCGAATATCCGCAAAGGTACCCCCCAGGGTTGTGGCGTGGCTTCCGGGTTATCGCGCGCGATGGCAGCGACATCGTGCGGATGTTGCTGCCATGCCACGGTAACGGATGCACACAGGCTACAGTGTTAATCTATTAACACAAAAGTCGGATCAAGTGGTTTCGGGGGGTGGCCGTTGGGGATGGAGACGTGCGCGGGGTTCACCACGATGTTGTGGCCGCCAACGGTTTTGGCTGCCATGGCCCTGAGCAACCCCCGACCCTGAAGATCTCCCTCGCCCTGCTAACAGGGAAGGGGTGGGGTAGGGACGCAGCGCCGGTCGTGGCCTTCACTCCTGGCTCCTCTCCGGCAAGCGGGCGAAGAGAGGATTTTGGTGCGTGGCACGGACCTGCACACGAGTGACTATGGCGATACGCGGTGCCCGTGGCGACGGAACGGCGCGCCACGGAAGAACACCTAAATTCATGGCTGAGGTTCTGGATGTCTCTGATTTTCCGTGATGTCCGTGTCCTTCAGTGGCTGTGTTTTCAGATCTTGCGAGCGCCGCGCTCGGCTTCCTGCTCAAGTAAAGCCGCGCCTGGCCGACTGCCGAGGAGAGGCGGGGTGGATTTCATGCATCCTTACCGGACTGCTGCCGAGCCAGCGCCGTGGCCGTGCGGTTCCACCCCTATTCGACCGAAACCAGGGCGAGACGCCCATTCCGAAGAAAAAGGAGACTCATGAAACTCTTGGTCACTGGCGGTGCCGGCTATATTGGCAGCCACGTGGTGCGGCATCTGCTCGAGGCCGGTCACGACGTGGTGGTGTATGACAATCTGAGCACCGGCTACCGCGAGGCGGTGGGACCGGCCGAGCTGGTGGAGGCGGATCTGGCCGATCAGGACCGGCTCCGGGCGGTATTCGATGCGCATGCCTTCGACGGCGTACTTCACTTTGCAGCGCATATCGTGGTGCCGGAGTCGGTTGCGGATCCGGTCAAGTATTACCGGAACAATACCCGCAACACGCTGAACCTGCTGGAGGTGTGCGCGGAGGCGGGGACGCGTTTCTTCGTGTTCTCCTCCACGGCGGCCGTGTACGGGATTCCGGATGTGGCGTCGGTGGCCGAGGACGCGCCGCTGGATCCGATCAACCCTTACGGTGCCTCGAAGATGATGTCCGAGCGGATGCTGATGGACCTCGGCCTTGCGTCGAGCCTGCGCTACGTGAGTCTGCGCTATTTCAACGTGGCGGGCGCCGATCCCGAGGGGCGGCTGGGGCAGTCGTTTCCGGATGCTACGCATCTGATCAAGGTGGCCTGCCAGGCCGCGCTCGGCCAGCGCGATGGCATCACCGTGTTCGGCACCGATTACGACACCCCGGACGGCACCTGCATCCGAGACTACATCCACGTGGAAGACCTGGCCTCGGCTCACGTGCGCGCACTCGAATACCTCGAGGCCGGCGGCGACTCGCAGGTGTTGAACTGTGGCTACGGCCGAGGATACAGCGTGCTCGAGGTCCTCGACTCGGTAAAACGCGCCAGCGGCGTCGACTTCCCCGTACACCTCGGCCCCCGCCGCGCGGGTGACCCGCCGGCCCTCACCGCGAACGCCACCCGCATCCGCGAGGTCCTCGACTGGCACCCCCAACACGACAACCTCGACCAGATCGTCCACCACGCCCTCGCCTGGGAAACCCACCCCCGCTGGGGTCGGACCAAGCCAACACTCTGATTTGTATGGAAAATTAGGGTAATTTTTGGGGTAAAAGCGGGCTTAGACGCCCGTTTTTTGGGGCAGAATGGGGGTTCTAAGAGGACGAGTTGGACGTTCGCGTAGGCTGGCCCGGTAGATTCCGCCCGTTTCGCGGCCTGTTTTTGGGGTCAAAAATGGCCGTCTAAGGCCGAAAAAGGATGTTTTTTTGGGCGATTCTTTCGTGATTTCAGTGGGTTGGGCTGGTCCGACCCCGGATAGGTGGGTGTGATGGGTTGGGAGGCCTGGTTTACCGCGGGGCTGGTCGTCGCGATGTTCGGGGTGCTGGCGTTCACGCGGGCGGCGCCGGACTTCGTGTTTGTCGGGGCGGTGATCGTTCTGATGGTCACCGGGGTGGTCGGGCCTTCAGAGGCCTTCGTCGGGTTCTCCAATCAGGGCGTGATCACGGTGGGCGCGCTGTACGTGGTGGTGGCCGGGATTCGGGAGACGGGCGGCATCCAGTGGATCGTGCACAACCTGCTGGGTCGGCCGGGGTCTCTGATGCGGGCCCAGTGGCGGCTCGGGGCGCCAGTGTCGGTGATGAGCGCGGTGCTGAACAACACGCCGGTGGTGGGCATGCTGATCCCGGCCGTCAGCGAATGGGCGCGCAAGCACGACCTGCCGGTCTCGAAGTTGATGATCCCACTGTCCTACGCGGCGATCCTCGGCGGTACTGTCACGCTGATCGGCACCAGCACGAACCTGGTGGTGAACGGCCTGATGCTCGACCGCACGGGTGAGGGCTTCGGGCTGTTCGACATCGCCTGGGTGGGCGTGCCGGTCACGATCGTCGGGCTGACCTTCCTGATCCTGTTCAGCCGCTGGCTGCTGCCCGATCGTCCGCCCGCACTCGCCAAACTGGAGGATCCGCGGGAGTACACCATCGAGATGCACGTGGAGCCGCACGGCGCGCTCGACGGCCGGACCATCGAGGAGGCCGGCCTGCGCAATCTGCCCGGCGCCTTCCTGATCGAGGTGGATCGCGACGGGACCCTGCTGCCTGCGGTGTCGCCGCAGGAGAGGCTTCGGGGCGGCGACCGGCTGATCTTCGTGGGCGTGGTGGAATCCGTGGTGGACCTGCAGAAGATCCGCGGGCTGCGTCCGGCGACCGGGCAGGTCTTCAAACTGGGCGGCCACCGGGCGGACCGGCACCTGCTGGAGGCGGTGGTCTCGGACAGCTGTCCGATGGTCGGGCAGACCATCCGCGATGCCCGCTTCCGCAACCGCTACAGCGCGGTGGTGATCGCGGTCGCGCGCAACGGCGAGCGCCTGAAGGGCAAGGTGGGCGACATCGTGCTGCAGCCGGGCGACACCCTGCTGGTGGAGGCGGGTCCCGGTTTCGAGATCCAGAACCGCAACAGTCGGGATTTCTTCCTGGTGAGCCGGCTGCAGGACAGCGCGACGCCGCGGCACGACCGCGCCATGATCGCTGGCGGGATCCTGGTGGGGCTGCTGGCGACGGTCACCACGGGCGTGTTCTCGATGCTCGAGGCGGCGTTGCTGGCCGCGGCGCTGATGGTGGTGACCCGGTGCGTGCCGTTGCACGTCGCGCGGCAGAGCATCGACTGGTCGGTGCTGTTCACGATCGCCGCGGCGTTCGGGATCGGTGCGGCGATGGAGGCGACCGGTCTCGCACACACCCTGGCGCTCGGATTCGTGGGGCTGGCGGGTGACGATCCGTGGATGAGCCTGCTGATGATCTACCTGGCCACCGCGCTTTTTACTGCTCTGATCACCAACAACGCGGCGGCGGTACTGGTCTTTCCGATTGCCTTTGCAGTCGCCGGCGACCTCGGCGTCAGCCCGCTGCCCTTTGCGATCGCGATCATGATGGCGGCCTCGGCGAGCTTCGCGACCCCGATCGGCTACCAGACGAACCTGATGGTCTTCGGCCCCGGCGGCTACCGCTTCAGCGACTACCTGCGCGCTGGCATCCCGATGACGGCGGTGACCTCCATGGTCGCGATCCTCGTCATCCCCCTCGTCTGGTCGTTCTGAATGACATGGTGGCCGGAGTGGCCGGGGTCGGACCAAGGCAAGTGCCGGTGCGGCCGGGGTCGGACCAAGGCAAGTGTGCGGCCGGGGTCGGACCAAGGCAAGTGACGGAATCTGAATGAAAAACGCGTTTCTGATACCTGCTGGAGGGGCCTGGAGGGGCAATCTGGGGCACGAAAACGGGCTGTAACGAGGCCGAATGATCAGAGGGGCCGCCAGACTCATGGTGATTGCGCCCGGCGCTTGGAAGGGCGTTTTCGGGGTTAAAATGGGGCCTCTAAGGCCTGGAAAAGGGGTAAATGGCAAGTGTTTTTTATTCAAAATCAAAGGGTTCCGTTGGTCCGACCCCGGGGCGTTGAGACGCTCGCG
>JAABTX010000092.1 GCA_011389655.1 Thioalkalivibrio sp. | reverse complement strand
GTGGATTCCGGGGTGACCTTCGCGGATCTGCGGGGGGTGCTCAGCAGCTTCCTCCAGTCCTTCTTCGAGCGCGAGGACCTGCAGACGCGCTTCCGCCCGTCCTATTTCCCCTTCACCGAGCCTTCCGCCGAAGTGGACATCCAGTGCGTGCACTGTGGTGGCGCGGGCTGCCGGGTGTGCAAGCAGACGGGCTGGCTGGAGGTGATGGGATGCGGGATGGTGCACCCGAACGTGTTTGCGCACGTGGGCATCGATTGCGAGCGTTTCACCGGTTTCGCCTTTGGTCTCGGGGTCGAGCGCATGGCGATGCTGCGCTTTGGAGTCAATGATTTGCGTCTGTTTTTTGAGAATGACGTTCGCTTTATCGAACAGTTCGCGCGGGCGGGGTAGCGGCGATGCGGATCAGCATGGAATGGTTGCGCGAATGGGTGTCGGTGGAGGAGTCGGCCGAGCAGTTCGGCCACCGCCTGACCATGGCGGGGCTGGAGCTGGACGCGATCGAGGCCGCGGCACCCGCCTTCAGCGGAGTACGCATCGGGTTGGTCCTCGCGGTCGCGCCGCATCCCGACGCGGACCGGTTGCGCGTCTGCCAGGTGGATGCCGGCACCGGGGAGACCCTGAACATCGTCTGCGGGGCGCCGAACGCGGTCGCGGGGATGCGGGCCCCGGTGGCCTGCCTCGGAGCCGTGCTGCCCGGTGATTTCCGCATCAAGCGCTCCAGGCTGCGGGGCGTGGAATCGCAGGGCATGCTGTGCTCGGCGGTGGAGCTGGGATTGGCAGAGTCCTCGGATGGCTTGATGGAACTGCCCGCGGACGCTCCGGTGGGCGTCGATCTCCGCGAGTGGCTGGGGCTTGATGACGCGATCCTCGAGGTGGATCTGACCCCGAACCGGGCGGATTGTCTCGGCATGCTCGGTGTCGCACGGGAGGCAGGCGCGCTTCTGGAACAGCCCGTTGGCGGCCCGGTAATCGAGACCGTCCCCGCCGCAACCGAATCCGCGGTCGAGGTGCGGGTGACAGACGCAGAGGCCTGCCCGATCTATGCGGCGCGGGTGATCGAGGGGCTGGATCCGCACGCGCAAACACCGCTGTGGATCCGCGAACGTCTCCGGCGTTGCGGGCTGCGGCCGCTGCATCCGGTAGTGGACGTGACCAACTATGTGATGCTGGAACTCGGTCAGCCGATGCACGCCTTTGCCGCCGACGCGGCCGGGCCGGCCCTCACCGTGCGCTTCGGCGGGGCCGGCGACCGTCTGCGACTGCTGAACGGCACCGACATCGAGCCCGGCCCGGCGGACCTGCTGGTCGCGGGGCAGGGCGGGCCGCTGGCACTCGCCGGCATCATGGGCGGCGAGCAGAGTGCGGTCGGATCCTCTACCACGCGCATCGTGCTCGAGAGCGCCCACTTCAGCCCCCGGGCGCTGGCCGGCCGGGCGCGGGCCCACGGACTGCACACCGATGCCTCGCACCGCTTCGAGCGGGGCGTGGATCCGACCATCCCGCTCTACGCGATGGAGCGGGCCACCGCAATGATCCTGCAGATCGCGGGTGGAACGGCGGGTCCGGTGGTGCACGCGGGAAAGCTCCCGGCTGCGCATGCGGAGGTCCCGATCGGGTTGCGCCGGGAGCGGATCGTTCGGGTCCTCGGCGTGGCGCTTGCGCCCAGCGAGGTCGAGCGCATCCTCAGCGGGCTGGGCTGTCGGGTGACCGCGGTCGAGGGCGGCTGGCAGGTGCTTCCGCTGCGCGCCCGCTTCGATCTCGTTCGCGAGGAGGACCTGATCGAGGAACTGGCCCGGGTTCATGGCTACGAACGCCTGCCCCAGACCCTGCCGCACGCGACCGCCCCGGTGACCTCGGCAACGCAGGATGCGATCGGCGCCCGCAAACGCGAACTCGCGGACATGGGATTCCATGAGGTGATCAGCTTCAGTTTCATCGGCACCGACTGGGCCGGGGCCTTCTATCCGGAGGTAAGCGGCCTGGCGCTTGCGAACCCGATTTCATCGGAACTCGCAGTGATGCGGCCCGGGCTCTGGCCGGGGCTGGTGCGCACGGCCGCGCACAATGTCGCGCGGCAACGCGGAGACCTGCGCCTGTTCGAGCACGGGCTGCGCTTCGTTCCCGATGCCTCGGGCCTGCGGCAGGAATCGCGTCTGGCGGGCCTGCTCTGCGGGAGAGCCGAACCCGAGCACTGGCAGGCCGCGCGTCGGCCGGTGGACTTCTTCGACGCGAAGGGGGTCGTGGAGTCCCTGTGCGCTCAGTCTGCGGGGACGCTGCGGTTCGTGCCGGCGGTCCACCCCGGGCTGCACGATGGTCAGTCCGCGCAGGTGCGGCTGGATGGCCGGGGTATCGGTTGGGTGGGCGCGCTCCATCCGTCGTTGCGCGAGCGCTTCGATGTTCCGGAGCTCTTCCTGTTCGAACTGGATGCCGGGATTGTTGCCGAGGTCCGGGTTCCAGCTTTCAAGGACCTGTCGGCTTTTCCTGCCATTCGACGTGATATCGCTCTGGTGGTTGACGAGGCTGTCCCGGCCGGAGAAATGCTCGCGGCGGTGGCTGAACTGGGCCTTCCGGTACTGCAGGAGACCCGTCTCTTCGACGTCTATCGCGGCCAGGGCTTAGAAGAAAATGAGAAAAGCATCGCTTTGGGCTTGATTTTAAGGGCTTTTGATCGCACCCTTGGCGAAGGCGACGTCGATTCCGTGACGAAGGCGGTCGTGGACCAACTTTCAGCCCGATTTGGCGCGAAACCGAGATACTGAGCATGGCAGCTGTTACCAAGGCGGAACTGGCGACCGCATTGCACGAGGAATTGGGGCTGAACAAGCGCGAGGCGAAGGAGCTGGTGGAGCTCTTCTTCGAGGAGATGCGCATGGCCCTGGAACGGGGGGACAGCGTCAAGCTGTCGGGATTCGGCAACTTCGTGTTGCGCGACAAGAGTGAACGGCCCGGGCGGAACCCGAAGACCGGAGAAGAGATTCCGGTCTCGGCGCGCCGCGTGGTGACCTTCCGGCCGGGACAGAAGCTCAGGGAGAGGGTGGAGGCCTATGCTGGAGGCGAGTGAACGTCAGGAACTGCCGGCGATTCCCGGCAAGCGCTATTTCACGATCGGTGAGGTCGCGGAACTCTGCCAGGTGAAGCCCCACGTGCTGCGTTACTGGGAGCAGGAGTTTCCGATGCTGTCCCCGGTGAAAAGGCGCGGCAACCGGCGCTACTACCAGCGGCACGACGTGTTGCTGATCCGGCAGATCCGGGCATTGCTCTACGAGCAGGGATACACGATTCACGGCGCCCGCCAGAAGCTCAGCGGCGAGGAGGCCAGGGGCGATATGAGCCAGACCCAGCAGCTGGTACAGGACACCATTGCTGAACTGGAGGGCATCCTGCGCATCCTGCGCAGCTGAGGCGAGGCCGGTCTCGCGGAACATGCAGTCCGTCAGTCTTTCCCGGAAGGGCCCGATCCGCTAGAATCGGAGAGCTCGGGGCGTAGCGCAGCCTGGTAGCGCACCTGCATGGGGTGCAGGTGGTCGGGGGTTCAAATCCCTCCGCCCCGACCAGAAAAAGCCTTAATAGGCAGAGACTTAGCCCACCTTAATGGGTGGGCTTTTTCATGCCCGGCAGTGCCTGGCAACGCCTCCCGGAGGTCACGGGAGATCGGCCCCGGGTTGCATGCCTGTAACAGGATCGAGCCGGCCCTTGTCGTCAGCGTGGCCGGCCTGCCCTGGGCGCCTCCCTCCAGGGTGACTGCAAGATGCCTGTAACACAGTTGTTGTCTACTTGCGGCATGAATCACGGCGACCGGCCCGCGATGTTCCGCCTCCCGCAAGCACTACGCGCCGAAGCAAGCTTTTTCCGCTTCCTGGGTATCGGCGCCAGTGTCGCGATGATCGACATGGGTCTGCTTCTCCTGCTGCACAGTTTGGCCGGCATGCACCTCTACGCAGCGCGGGTTTTCTCCTTCACCGCCGCCATCGGCGCCAGCTACCTGTTGAATCGCCGTTACAACTTCCGCCACTGCCCACGCTGTCGCCACACCGTTCACGATGTCGCGCGCTTTTACGGGGCGCACGCCCTGGGTAATGCCATCAATTACGCCGTCTTCGTCGGGTTGCTGGAGGGATTCCGCGAGGTCGGGCTCCAGCCGGCGGGACATGCTGGTTTGCTCCTGCTCGCGATCTGGTTGGGTGGGGTGGTCGGGGTCAGTGCCAATTTCATGCTGAGCCGGCAACTGGTGTTCGATCGCTGATGAACACGCTTCGCATATTGTTCGAGGCACAGGGGCTGTATCTGCTGTGGTGGCTTCGCGCCCTGGGCGGCTGGCGAGACCCTGCGGTTGTCTTTGGGCCGCGGCGCTGGCTCCTGCTGCTTGCGGGCATGCCGCTGTTTCTGGTGGTTCAGGCCGGGCACGGCGTATTCCTGCTTCTCGACGAGTGGCTGTTTCCACGGTATCGCTCCACCCGGCTGGACAAGGCCGTCTTCATCACCGGCATCCCGCGAAGCGGGACCACGTATCTGCACCGCACCCTGACCGAATACAGCAACCGGTACACCACATTCGAGACCTGGGAGGCGTTGCTGGCGCCGTCCATTACCCAGCGACGGCTGATCGAGTTCGGTGAACGCCTCGACCGGCGCCTGGGCAGTCCACTGCGTCGGGGTCTGGAGGCTGGAGTGGAGTGGCTGGGGCGCGATCTCGAGGCGGTGCACCGTGTGCGCCTGGAGGCAGCCGAGGAGGACTACCTTGCCCTGCTGCCTGCCGCCGGCTGTCTGATCATGCTGCTGGCCTTTCCGGGGGCTCCCGGGCTGCGGGGTCTGGGACACTTCCCGTCCGGTATTTCTTCGCGGCGGCGCGAGCGGCTGCTGCGCTTCCATTACCGCAACCTGCAGCGCCATCTGTATGCCCGCGGTCAGAGCCGCATTCTGCTCTCGAAGAACGCCGCCTTCGGTACCTGGACCGCGGACCTCGCCCGGTGGCTGCCGTCGGCGCGTTTTCTCGTCTGCATCCGCGAGCCCGAGCAGGCCCTCGCGTCGCAGATCCGCGCCATCCAGTCCGCCCGCCAGATTACGGGTGCCCGGGTTGACCACGAGTCCGTTCAGGGGATTTTTCTGGATACGCTGTCGGCGAGTCTCGAACACTTGAGCTGCACCCTTCCCCGGCTGCGGCCGGATCGCTATGCCGTCATCCACATGGAAGATCTGCAACGGGAGCCGGCCGCCGTGTTGAGGGCCGCGCTCGCGCGCATCGAGGCGGGCGCGGATGCCACCCTGGAGGCTCATCTCGAAACCCTCGAAACCGCCGCTGACACGCCCGTCACGCACGATGTGGCGACGACACTGCGGCTGCACCCGGACCGAATCCGTGCCCGCCTGCTACCCGCCTATCAGCGGCTCCTGGCATTGGCGCCGCAGACTCGAGCATGATGCCCTCAACAGCGACGGGAATTTCCTCCGATGCGAGCAACCTGCGGGTGGCCTTCCTGTCCGACTCATTGCCGGAGCGCAACGGCACGGGTGCCTACTACCATGATCTGGTGGCGCATCTTGGCCGGTATCTGGGCGAGGTGCGTGTCCTGCAGCCGCGCCCGCGCGGGCGCTTCGACTTTCTCTCCATCCCCATGCCCGGAGACCCAACCCAGCGTCTGGTGATTCCCGATCTGCGCCGGGTCGATCGGGCTCTGCGCGAGCTGAATCCGCACCTGATCGTGAGTGTCACGCCGGGGGCCTTCGGGTTGCTCGGACAGCGCGCGGCCCGGCGCATGGACGTCCCGTTCGTCACCGCCTATCACACCCACTTCGCGGGGCTTGCGGCGTTGTACTGGGGACCCCTGCGGCGGCGCCTGGTGAATGCCCCGCTGCAGGCCGCAAACCGCTATCTGTTTCGGCGCAGCTCAGCGGTGCTGATCAATAACTGCGCCCTGGAGGTCACGGTCCGGGAGCTGGGGGCGCGAAACTGCGAGGTGGTCGGAACCCCTCTCGACGCCGCTTTTCTGGAACCGCCGCCGCCGCCCCCGACGCGGATCGATACCGTCTGTTTCGCCGGGCGCCTGGCTGCCGAGAAGAATATCGACACAATCCTGGACGCGGTCCGCGACTGGCCCACACTGCGGTTCGTGATCGGCGGCGAGGGACCCCTGCGCGGACAGGTCGAAGCGGCGGCCAGACAGCATCCGAATCTGCGCTACGTGGGCTGGTTGCGGCGCCGGGACCTGCGCGGCGTCATCGATGCCTCCAGCCTGCTGGTTCTGCCGTCGCATGCGGAGACCTTTGGCTCCGTGGCACTGGAGGCGATGGCCCGTGCCCGCCCGGTCCTGGTGTCGGCGAACGCGGGTATCCACGAATGGCCTCAGCTGAGGCCGGGGTTGTTCCGGCTGGGGGCCGAAGAGAGCCTGAGCACGGCCCTTGGCCGCCTCCACGGATACGGACCGGAAACCCTCGCCGCTACCGCCGCTTCGGCTCGCCGGGCGGCCGAGACATTCCATGGCGCCACGATCTCACAGTGGCTGGAGGTGCTGCAGCGTCATGCGCACCGGTAACGGCACTGACACCCTGTACTCGCTGATCTCCATCCATGACGTGATGCCCGCCACATTGCCGCAGGTGCGCGGACTGCTGGCGCAGCTTCGGCGCCATCGACACCGATGGATCACCCTGCTGGTGGTCCCGGGCCGCGACTGGCACCCGGCCGAGATCGATCAGCTTCACGCGTGGCAGCAGGGCGGCCTGGAACTGGCGGCGCATGGCTGGTCGCACCGTGCCGAGCGGCTCCGTGGCATCCGTCACCGCCTGCACGCGGCGTTGATCTCGCGCCGGGCTGCCGAGCATCTCGCCCTCGATGCCCGCGGCATCGGCGACCGCATGCGGGCCTCCGCTGAATGGTTCGGGCGCCAGGGGCTGCAGACGCCCTCCACCTACGTGCCCCCGGCGTGGGCCCTGGGACGTGTGCCGCGTGACGTCCTCGCGGAGCTTCCGTTCCGGCGCATCGAGGTGATGCGGGGGTTGCTGGATCCGCGCACCGGACGCCTGGCGCCGTTGCCGCTCCTGGGCTTCGAGGCCGATACCCGGGTGCGTTCCGGCTTCCTGGCGCTCTGGAACCGCCTGCAGTTACTGCAGGCGTGGCGAAATGGCCTGCCGCCGCGCATCAGCGTGCACCCGAATGACCCCAATCTCCGCCTGGCGGCGTCGCTGGACCGCTGCCTCGCATCGGCTCCGGGCTCGATCCGGTATGCCGATCACCAGCCCGAAGTGCCGCTCCAGGCGCGTTTGCCCGAGTCCTGAGCACCGAGCGGGGTCGGACCAACGCAACCCCTTGTTAGAATGAGAAAAAAGGGCCCGAAATGGGCTCCCCGAGGGCCTGGAGCGCCATTTTCGATGCGAGAAATGGCCCCCGAAGTCGGCTCCTGGACGGGCAGGGTTCATGTCGCGGTCGATGCTCGCGAAGCCTATGGGCGAAGAAGCGGGGTACTGAGCCCGGTTTTGCGCTCGAGACGGGGAGTTTCACCGTGAAGAGCGTTCGGCTGCGGGTCCATGGGGGGGCAGGCTCATATCCTGTTCGGGACTGGCGCGGCGAAGCTGCCGGCGCAGAGCTCAAAGTTGCCGCTCGACCGGGAGCCAGCGGGTCAGCCACGCCATGAAACGCTTGCCGGCGGACGCTTGAGGATCCCGTTCAAAACGCTCGCTGCCGTCACTCCACCGCAGCCCGTCATCGTCCAGCGTGACCTCCCAGGCGTGATGGCCCGAGGTCTGAGCGGCGAACAGGTCCTCGAATTCGGCGCTCAGAATCTCGCTCCGCACGAGTACCCCTTGTTCCGTGTTCAGCGATGTGGACCGCGGATCGAGATTGTAGCTGCCCACGAACAGCTGCTGGCCATCCACGGTGAGGGCCTTCGTGTGCAGACTGGCCCCGCTCGAACCGAACCAGCTGGCGTCCACCCCGGGTACGGGCTTCAGCTCCCAGAGCTGCACACCGCCGCGGAGCAGGTCCGCCCGGTATTTTGAGTAACCGCCGTGCACGGCCACGACGTCGTTCGAGGCCAGCGAGTTTGTCAGAATGCCCACGTGCCCGATCTGGCCTGCATAGTCGACCAGGCGGTCCGTGCCCTCCGAACCGGGCACGAAATACGGGGAAATGAGCTTGATGGAGTCCTCGGCGGCATCCAGCACCGGGAGCAGGGCGGCAAGGACGTTGGAGATTTCGGGTGAAGGTCTTCGAGAGACCTTGTCCGGATCATCGGAGACAAACCGGTAGTTGTTGGTCCATTCCAGGGTCCAGTCTCCCTGAACCAGACGCTGAACGGCGTTGTTGCCTCGCACCGCGCTGGCGTACTCGCTGGTCCATGCTTCCATTGCCGCTTCGGCAAGACGCCTGCGGAGATCCTGGAGCGAGTGTTCGCTGATGGCCTCCGGGTTCAGCAGGGAAACGGGGTAGCTGGCGCCCGCATTCCAGTAATCGTCGAAGGAAACGGAGGCCTGTCGCACCACTGGCCCTACCATGGCCAGGTCGAGGTCGACGAAATTGGGGCCGTCGCTGGCGCCAAAATATTCATTACCCAGGTTGCGGCCGCCGCCGATCGCGATACGGTTATCGACGATCCAGATCTTGTTGTGCATGCGGCGGTTCAAACGACGGCCATCGGTGATCCATTCGCCGATCAACGGCAGCGCACCCTGCCGCGCGGCGACCGGATTGAACAGGCGCACGGAGATGTTGGGATGCCGGTCCAGGGCGGCAAGGGCGTAGTTCTTGGCTCGCGCATCGAAGTCATCCAGGAGCAGGCGCACCCGTACTCCGCCCTGGGCGGCCTCGAGCAGGGTGTGTGCGAGAAAGAGTCCGGTGAGGTCCGGATTCCAGATGTAGGTCTGTACATCGATGCTGCGTTCGGCGAGTTCTGCGGTGTGGACCCGCACCGCGAGCGCCTCCGGACCGTGGCTCACGAGCCGCAACCCGGATCGATCCGGGTTTTCCCTTTCCGCTGCACCGACGATGTTGTCGAGTGCCGTCGCATGACCGATCCCCAGCGCACTCTCTGCGAGCAGGGGACCCTTGTCAGGCAGGGTGCTGCAGGCACAGAGGGCCAGGACCAACAGCGGGGCCACCACCAGCCTCGGCAATCTTGTGATGATGCGCAACCTCACATGCGGTAGAAAGGCGTATGCAAGCTCAGAGTGAGCCGGGGGCAGTGGGGACTTCGCATCACTCTGGGGTCGGATCTGCCCAATGCCTTATGGTAAAAGGAAAAAAGCCCAAAACACCAGCGCGTTCGGGTGCTGCACGGCCATTCCCGGTGCCATGACCGGTTGCTGAGGCGATGGGGTCGAGATCGCCAGCCAATCACCGGGTTGCCAAAGTTCGGAACCGCCTCCCGCGCGGAGTCGATCCCA
>JAABTX010000091.1 GCA_011389655.1 Thioalkalivibrio sp. | reverse complement strand
GAGCGGCCTCCGGCCGCGATGGCCCCGGGCACTCGGCACAACGCCGCATCGCGGCTGGAAGCCGCTCCCACGACCATTGCAGATGGAGGCGGGCCCTGTGGGAGCGGCCTCCGGCCGCGATGGCCCCGGGCACTCGGCACAACGCCGCATCGCGGCTGGAAGCCGCTCCCACGACCATACCGGCTGGAGGCGGGTCTTGTGGGCGGACCTCATACAGACTCCGAGGCGGCGCGCAGGGTCTCGGGATCTTCATCCAGCCCGGCCTCGCGCAGCAGGCCGCGCAGCCGCCGCTCGGGCAGGCTCAGGCGCAGCCGCATCGCGCCCCCGGGAGCGGTCTGCTCCGCCTCGACCGCCCGCTCCGCGAACAGCCGGCTGCGCAGCCGGCCGGCCGACGCGGGCAGCTCGAGCCATCCGCTGAACATCGATTCGCTGAAGTGGCGGGCGAGCCGCTGCTGGAGTTCATCCACGCCCTCGCCGGTCGCCGCGGACAGCCAGACCGCATCGCCGCAGAGACGGCCGGGTTCCACCGCACCGGCCTCGGGCAGGCGGTCGATCTTGTTGTAGATGCGCCACACCGGCACCTCCGCGGCCCCGATCTCGTCAAGCACCGACTCCACCTGCGCGATGTGGGCGTCGCGCTCCGGGTCGGCGGCATCGATCACGTGCAGCAGCAGGGCCGCCTCCCGCGTCTCGGTCAGTGTGGCCTTGAAGGCGGCGATCAGTTCGTGCGGCAGGTCGCGGATGAAGCCGACGGTGTCCGCCAGGATCACCGAACGGTGCGGGGCGAGATCGACGCGCCGCAAGGTCGGATCCAGCGTCGCGAACAGCTGGTCGGCCGCATACACCCGCGCCTCGGTCAGGCGGTTGAACAGCGTGGACTTGCCCGCGTTGGTGTAGCCCACCAGCGCGACCGTCGGTGTCTCGTTGCGCCGCCGCGCCTGACGGCCCTGCTCGCGCGCACGCCGCACCTTGTCGAGGCGCCTCTCGATGTGCTTGATGCGGGCAGCCAGCAGCCGGCGGTCGGTCTCGAGCTGGGTCTCGCCCGGGCCGCGCAGTCCGATGCCACCCTTCTGCCGCTCGAGGTGGGTCCAGCCACGCACCAGGCGGGTCGCCATGTGCCTGAGCTGGGCGAGTTCCACCTGCAGCTTGCCCTCGTGCGTGCGCGCCCGCTGGGCAAAGATGTCCAGGATCAGGCCGGAGCGGTCGAGCACGCGGCAGCGGAGGTGCCGCTCGAGGTTGCGTTCCTGGCTCGGGGACAGCGGGTGGTTGAAGATGACGAGGTCCGCCCCCGTTGCCTCCACCGCGGCCGCCACCTCGTCGGCCTTTCCGGAACCCACGTAGAAGCGCGGGTCGGGCTGACGCCGCGTCCCGGAGATGATGCCGGCGACGCTCGCCCCAGCGGATTCGGCAAGGTCCCGGAACTCCTCGGTCTGGGCCTCGAGATCGGCGACCTCGCCGATCCCCAGCGCCACCAGCAGCGCCCGATCGCCGCTTTCGGGACGCTCAAACAAGGGCGTTCACGTCCGGCATGCGTTCAGGATTCGCCCTCCTGCGTGGCCGGCTCTTCGCCGTCGAGCTGCAGGCGCACCTGCCGCGAGGGCACGATCGTGGAGATTGCGTGCTTGTACACCATCTGCGAGACCGCGCTCTTCAGCAGCACCACGAACTGATCGAAGGACTCGATCTGCCCCTGCAGCTTGATGCCGTTGACCAGATACACGGACACCGGGATGCGGTCCCGGCGCAATGCGTTGAGAAAGGGTTCTTGTAGCATCTGCCCTTTTGCCATGATCGGTGTCCTTTCGGTTTATGGTTATCGAGCCCGCTTCGTGCAGCCCTGGTTTTGAGAAACCATAGCATATTGCCTGCCCGGCGCCGCACCAAGATACCGCATCACCGACCACGGACCTCCGCCGGGAGTCGCCGCAGCAGATCTTCCGGCCGAGCCGCCTCCGCGGCGATGCCTTCCAGGCCGTTCATCCCGCGCAGCCAGGTCAACTGGCGCTTGGCGAGTTGCCGCGTCGCGGTGATCGCACGCTGGCGGAAGGCCTCGTAGCCGATCTCGCCCGCCAGCCACTGCCAGCCCTGACGATAACCCACCGCACGCTGCGAGGCGTGGCCCGCCGTCAGAGACGGACGCGCCGTCAGCTCGCGCAGTTCCCTCTCGAAGCCCGCGGCCATCATCGCGTCGAAACGCAGCGCGATGCGCTCGCGCAGGCGGGCCCGGTCTTCGGGAAACAGGGCCAGGCAGTGCCAGTCACCCGGCAGGGGTTGGACGCGCCCGGACTGGAAGGCCGACAACGGCCGGCCGGTGCCCCGATAGACCTCCAGCGCGCGCAGGATCCGCTGCGGGTCGTTGGGATGGATGCGCCCGGCGGAGACGGGATCCACCGTGCGCAGCTCGGCATGCAGCGCGGCGGCCCCGAGCTCCGGAAGCCGCGCGCGCAGCGACGCCCGGATCTCCGGGTCCACCGCCGGCATCGGGTCCAGGCCCGCGATCAGCGCACGGAAGTAGAGCATGGTCCCGCCGACCAGCAGCGGAATGCGCCGGCGTCCGTGAATCTCGCCGATCAGCCGCCATGCGTGATCCGCAAAGTCGGCGGCCGACCAGGTCTGCTCCGGCTCCCGGATGTCGATCAGGTGGTGCGGCACGCGGGCACGCTCGGCACGGCTGGGTTTTGCGGTGCCGATGTCCATGCCCCGATAGACCAGCGCGGAGTCGACACTGACGATCTCGGCGCCGATCCGCTCCGCGAGCTCCAGGGCCAGCGCCGTCTTGCCGGTGGCCGTGGGGCCCATCAGCAGGATCACCGGCTGCGGCATCGGCTCAGCGTCCGCGCAGGAACAGGCGGTCGAGCGCCTGGCGGTCCAGCTCGACGTAGGTCGGCCTGCCGTGATTGCACTGACCGCTGTTTTCGGTCTCTTCCATGTCCCGCAGCAGCCGGTTCATCTCCGGAAGGCTCAGGCGCCGTCCGGCCCGGACCGAGCCGTGGCAGGCCATGGTGCTCAATACCGCATCGAGCGCGGCCTCGGCCCGGTCGGCATGCCCGAGATTGCGCAGGTCGGCGAGCAGGTCCCGAACCAGCCCGGACAGATCCCGCCCCTGCAGCAGTGCCGGCGCTGCACGCAGCCGCACCGTCTCGGGTCCGCTGCGGTCCAGTTCGAAGCCGAGGTCCCGCAGCAGGCCGACCGAGGACTCGACCAGATCGGCCTCGGCCCGGGTGACCGCGAGGGTCTCCGGCACCAGCAGCGGCTGGCGGGTCACGCGGGCCGCGCGCCACTCGCGCTTCAGACGTTCGTAGGTCACCCGTTCGTGCGCCGCGTGCATGTCCACCAGCACGAGACCCCGCGCATTCTCCGCAAGGATGAAGATGTCCGCGACCTGACCGAGCGCAAAGCCGAGCGGCGGCGCGCCCTCGCGGTCGCGGCCATCCGGCCCGGGCCCCGGTACCGGGGCATATCCGGAAACTCCCGGAGCGGGTTCGCCCACCTGCGGCAGCGGCAACTCCCAGCGCGTGTCGCGCGCGGGCACCGGCGCGCCGGCCGCGGACCCGGCCGCGGACCCGGCCGCGGACCCGGCGGCAGGACCCGGCGCGGGGGACAGCGGCGCGGCATCCGGAACCGGCACCTCGCCGGGGCCGCCGCTGGCCGGGCGCACCGCTGCGAGCCCGCGGTGCAGCGTCTGGAAGATGAAGTCGTGCACCAGGCGCCCCTCGCGGAAACGCACCTCGTGCTTGGCCGGATGGGCATTCACGTCGACCCCCGACGGATCGAGTTCGAGGAACAGCACGAAGACCGGATGCCGTCCGTGGTAGAGCACGTCGCGGTAGGCGCGGCGGACCGCGGCCGACAGCACCCGGTCCCGCACCGGCCGGCCGTTGACAAAGAAGAACTGCTGGTCGGGCTGCGAGCGGGCGCGGGTCGGCGCACCCAGCCACCCCCGCAGGCTCAGCCCGGAACCCTCCCGCTCGATCTCGAAGGCATGCTGCGGGAAGTCCCCGCCCAGCAGCGCCGTTACCCGCGCCGCGCCCCCGTCGGCACCCGTGGCCGGCAGCTCCAGCACCGCGCGGCCGTTGTGCCGCAGCTCGAAACCGATGTCCGGCCGGACCGCCGCATGGGTGCGGACCACGTCCTCGCAGTGCAGGTACTCGGTGCGCTCCGTACGCAGGAACTTGCGCCGGGCGGGGACCCGGAAGAACAGGTCGCGGACCTCCACGGTGGTCCCCGGCGGGTGTGCCGCGGGTTCGACATCGCTGAAGACATCCGACCCGTCGCCGGCAAGCCGCCAGCCGCTGCGCGCACCGGTCTGCGTGGAGGTCAGGAAGAGACGCGCCACCGAGGCGATCGACGGCAGGGCCTCGCCGCGGAATCCCAGCGTCCGCAGCGACTCGAGGTCGCCCATCTGCGAGACCTTGCTGGTCGCGTGCCGCGACAGTGCGAGCGCCAGTTCCCCGCGCGGGATCCCGCTGCCGTCGTCGCGCACCCGGATCAGCCGGATCCCGCCCTGCTCCAGGTCCACGCGTATCCTGCGCGCACCGGCGTCGATGCTGTTCTCGATCAGCTCCTTGACCACCGAGGCTGGACGCTCGATCACCTCGCCGGCGGCGATCTGACTGATCAGCTGTGGGTGAAGCCTCTGTATTGGCACGACGGGTCCGGAGCAGTGGGAGCCGGGGACGCCGCTGCCGGCGCCGCTGCGGCGACTGCAAAGACTACCGCGGAACCGCGCGCCGCAGAAAGCGCCCGGCTGCGGGAAGGAGTCGGTGCAGGGTCGGGCGCGGGGCCCGGCCGGCGCGGCACGGGCCGCTCCGTATTCAGCTGCCGCGCAGCGGGATCTGCAGCACCTGGCCGGCGAAGATCCGGTCGTTCGGGAGATCGTTCACCGCCTGCAGCTCGGATACCGTCATCTGGTAGCGACTGGCGATCACGGACAGGGTCTCGCCAGGACGGATGATGTGCCGGTCGTTGCGGCCCTCGGCAATCATCGTCCCCGGGGGCGCGTGGGTCGCGAAATAGGCCCGCAGGCCGGTGAGGATCGCGTCCGCCAGCGAACCCTGGAAGCTCGCGGTGCGCAGCTTGCGCTCCTCCGAGGGGTTCGAGATGAAGGCCGCCTCCACCAGCACCGAGGGCACGTCGGGCGAGCGCAGCACCGCGAAGTTCGCCCGTTCCACCTCGGGCTTGCGGACCTTGCCCACGCGGTGCATCTCGGAGATCAGGCGCGCCGCCAGCGAGTGGCTCGCCTCCAGGCTGCCGCTCTGCGCGAGGTCGAGCAGCACGCCGGTCAGCGAATCGTCCGTTCTCTCGATCGGAACGCCTCCGAGACGCAGGTCGGCGCTGTTCTCACGCTGCGCGAGGAACCGCGCGGCCTCGCTCGAGGCACCGCGCTCGGAGAGGATGTAGACCGATGAACCCTGCACCCGGCGATCGTGGATCGCGTCCGCATGTACCGACATGAAGACGTCCGCCTGTGCGGACCGCGCCCGGGTGATCCGTTCGCGCAACGGAAGAAAGTAGTCCCCGGTCCGGATCAGCACCGCCCGCATCCCGGGTTCACGCTCGATCCGCTCCGCAAGGCGCCGGGCGATCTGCAGCACCACGTCCTTTTCGCGGGTGCCGCCCGGGCCAATCGCACCGGGATCGTGCCCGCCGTGCCCCGGATCGATCGCCACCACCACCTCGCGCAGCGGCTCCCGGGAGGCCGCGGCGGCATCCGGGGACGCCTCCGGCACATTGCTGGCCACCGCGGTCGTGCGCGGCCGCTCGGTGAGATCGAGCACCAGCCGGTGCGGGGAACCCTGCGCGGGAAGCAGCACAAAGCTGTGCGGGTTGCTGGCCCTCCGCAGGTCGAGCACCACGCGCAGGTCCTTCCCGTTGCGCTGGGCATGGCGGACCCCCTTCACCAGCGCGCGCGGATTCGAGGCCACGTCCAGCGCCTCCAGCGCCCGCGCGTCGGCGAGGTCCACGACCACGCGGTCCGGACCGTCGAGCGTGAATATGGTGTGGTCGGCCGGACCGTCCATGTCGAAGACCAGCCGGGTGGTGTCGCCGTCCACCGACATTCGCAGCCGCTGCACCCGGGACCCTGCCCAGCCCGGCAATGGCGTTGCGAGCAGCCCGAGGCCCGCGAGCCCGCGCAGCAATCGCCGCCGGCGGTGATCCGGTTGGTGCATCTTCGCCACGGACAATCCCTTTATGATCAGGGGTTCTGCTTACATTGTGGACCTTCCGCGTGAAAATGCAAGCCGGAAATTCCCGCCTTATGAGCGAGATACCGGCGAATCCGCCTAAATCATTGGAAGTTCTCGAACTCCGGGGCGATGCGCCTTGCCTCCGGGCCCGAGAACCGCAGCCGTCGCCCGGCGCCCTCCTGCCAGAGACCGACCACCAGTTCCGGCTCGGGGAGCCAGCCCGCGCCCCGGTCCGGCCACTCCACCAGCCAGAGCGTGCGTTCGTCGCTCTGCTCGCGCACGCCGAGGTATTCCAGCTCGTCCGGATCGGCAACGCGATACAGGTCGAAATGCAGCACCGTCAGCCCGGGAAACTCGTAGGGCTCGAGCAGGGTGTAGGTCGGACTGCGCACCGCCCCCGGGTGACCCAGCTCATGCAGGAAGCCGCGCACCAGCGTCGTCTTGCCGGCGCCGAGATCGCCCTGCAGATGAATCTGCCGCACCCGCTCCAGGCCGGGGCAGCGCGCGAGCCTCGCCCCCGCACGCTCCGTGGCCTCCGCATCCGCGAGAAACAGTCCGCTGTCCGCCATCAGGACAGGCCGCCGGCGCTGGCCGGCAGCGCGGCGATCACGTCGCCCGCGAGCATGCCGCGTTCCCCCTCGAGCCGCTGCGCGGCATGCTGCGCGGCGGCCACGTGCCAGGCCGCCGCGGCCGCCGCCGCGGGGCCGGTGTCCATGCCCTGCGCCAGCAGGGCCCCGATGATGCCGGTCAGCGCGTCGCCCATGCCGGCCGTTGCCATGCCCGGGTGCCCCCCGGTGATGCAGACCGGCCGGTCTTCGGGCCCCCCGGAGACCAGCGTGCCCGCCCCCTTCAGCAGCACCACACCGCCGAAGCGGTCCGCAAGCCCGCGAAGCGATTCCGGACGATCCGCATTCACCGCGGACGCCTTGCTTCCGAGCAGCCGGGCGGCCTCGCCCGGGTGCGGGGTCAGCACCCAGTCCGGACGCCGGCGCGGTGCCAGCGCGAGCAGATTCAGCGCATCGGCATCGGCCACCAGCGGGCCGGACCAGTCCGCCACCACCTGCCAGAGGGCCCGGCCCCAGGATGCCTGCCCAAGGCCCGGACCCACGGCCACTGCATCGGCGCCCGATAGCAGCGTCTGCAGCTCGCGCGCCGCGGAGACCGCGCGCACCATCAGCTCCGGGCGTTCCAGGTTGGCGAAGGCCGCATGCTCCGGGTGGGTGACCAGCGTCACCCGCCCGGCCCCGGCACGCAGGCCCGCCACCGCGGCCAGGCGCGCCGCCCCGGAATAACCCGGGGCACCCCCGACCACCATCAGGTGGCCGCAGTCGCCCTTGTGGGCACCCGGCCGCCGGGGCGGAAGCGGATACGGAAGGCCCTCGGCGCCCGCGCGCGAGGCAAGCCAGGGCACATCGGCGTGGATGTCGGGCGGCAGCCCGAGTCCCGCCACCCGCACCCGCCCGGAATGATCCACCGCGGCGCCGGTGTGCAGCCCGAGCTTGTCCGCGATCATCGTCAGGGTCCGTGTGGCGCGTGCCGCGACGCCAAGAACGGCACCGGTGTCGATGTTGATCCCGGAGGGCACGTCCGCGGCGAGCACCGGCCGCCCGGAGCCGTTGAGGCTGTCGATCACCTCGGCGTGAATGCCCTCGATCGGCCGCCGCAGGCCGATGCCGAACAGGCAGTCGACCCACACCTCGGCACCTTCCGGCGCAAAGGTCTCCAGCGGCTCGATCGCGCCTCCGGTGCCCGTCCATGCCTGCCGGGCCCGCTCGCCGTCGGAGTCGTTGCGCGGGCCCGGCGCACCGGCATGGACGACCACCTCCAGACCCGCCGCCGCGGCCAGCCGCGCCAGCACGAAGCCATCGCCGCCATTGTTGCCGGGGCCGCAGAGCACGCCGACCCGGCGCGCCTCGGGGTGGGCATCCGTCAGCGCCTGCAGCAGGGCCTCGCCGGCGCGCTCCATCAGTGCGCCGTCGCCAAGACCCGGCAGGGCCATCGCTCGCTGGTCCAGCTCGCGCATTCCGTCCTCTCCGTAGAGGCGGTTGGCAATGGGCACGTTCATCGGTTCATCATCCATGGTGCACAACACCTCGAGGAGGCCTCCGCCCGATCGTGCCGCAATCCATGTCGCAAAGCCAATGCCGCGAGCTGGCCGAACGCATCCGCCGCTGGGGACGGGAACTGGGGTTCCAGGCGGTCGGCATCAGCCCGGCCAGCGTCGGAGTGCATGCCGACCATCTCGATCGCTGGCTGCAGCGCGGCTCGCACGGCGAGATGGACTGGATGGCCCGCCACGCCCACCTGCGCCGGGAGCCCGAGGCCCTGGTTCCCGGCACGCTGCGCGTGGTGAGCCTGCGCATGGACTATCTGCCGCCGGCCGCCGCCGACCCCGAGGGCGTACTGGCGAATCCCGGTCAGGCCTACATCTCGCGCTACGCGCTGGGGCGGGACTATCACAAGCTGCTGCGCAAGCGGATCCAGCAGCTGGCGGACCGGATCGGACAGGAGATCGGCCCCTTCGGCTACCGGGCCTTCACGGACAGCGCCCCAGTGCTGGAAAAGGCACTGGCCGCACAGGCCGGCCTCGGCTGGATCGGCAAGCACACGAACCTGCTGGCCCGCGCGGCGGGGTCTTGGTTCTTCCTCGGCGAGCTCTTCACCGATCTGCCGCTGCCGGTGGACACGGAGGGCGGGGGCCACTGCGGCAGCTGCACCGCCTGCCTGGAGGTCTGCCCCACCCGGGCCTTCCGCGGGCCGTGGGATCTGGATGCGCGGCGCTGCATCTCCTACCTGACCATCGAATACCGGGGCCCGATCCCCGAGGATCTGCGTCCGCTGCTCGGGAACCGGATCTACGGTTGCGACGACTGCCAGCTGGTCTGTCCCTGGAACCGGTTTGCGCACATCAGCGTGGAGCCGGACTTCGCGGTCCGCCACGGGCTGGATGCGCCGTCCCTGGTGGCGCTCTTCGGCTGGGACGAAGCCACCTTCCTGCGCCACACCGAGGGCATGGCCATCCGCCGCATCGGCCACGAGCGCTGGCTGCGCAACATCGCGGTCGCGCTGGGCAACGGCCCGGCCACCCCCGAAGCCATCAGCGCCCTCGAAAGAAGGGCACAGCACGCCTCCGCGCTGGTCCGTGAACACACCGCCTGGGCCCTCGCCCGGCTGCGAGAACCCGCCCCCTCCGGCCAGTGACGCCGTGCCCACAAACCCCCGAAGACCGGCCAAGCCCCCTGTAGGAGCGGCTTCCAGCCGCGATTCCAAGTGCCCCAAGGGCATCGCGGCCAGAGGCCGCTCCCACGAACCCCCGAAGGCCGGCCAAGCCCACTGTAGGAGCGGCTTCCAGCCGCGATGCCCAGCGCGCCAAGGGCATCGC
>JAABTX010000090.1 GCA_011389655.1 Thioalkalivibrio sp. | reverse complement strand
GTCCCGCTTGAGTTCTCCGGCGAGCACCTTGATCGCCTGCTGGATCACCCAGCGATCCAGCGGTGCGGCCGTGCCGGTGCGTTCGGCGGGCGGCAGGAAGTCCTGCGGCTCGTGGACCGCCCCGTCCTCGCCGGTCAGGCGCAGGAAGACGTTGTAGCGGGGCACGTCCTCGCCCTGCAGACTGACGATGGGCTGGTAGAGCAGGCGCAGCCGGTCGTCCCGCACCGCCTGTTCGATCCGGGACTTCCAGATCTGATCGGCCTTCGGATCGGCGCCTGCGGCGCCCGGGAGCGCATGGAAGCGGTACTGATTCCCGCCCGCGTTCCGGGCCTCCGCCAGCGACTCCCGCGCCTGTTCGAGCAGCTCACCGGCCTCGGGCCCCGAGTCGTCCGCGAGCACCACGCCGCAGGACAGCGTGCCGCCGATGCCGGAGCCGTCGCCGAGCCGGATGTTCAGGCCGGAGGCGGACTTCAGGGCGGCGCCGATCCGTTCCTCGAGCTCGTCGCGCGCGGAGCCGGGGAGCAGGACGCCGAGCTGTCCCTCGCGCAGCCGATAGGTGCCGGCGGGGTCGGGAAACTGCGCCTGCAGGAGGTCCTGCAGCTCGTTGCCCGGAATCTCCGAGCGCGCGCCCTGACCGGGCTCCAGCGCGTCCGGTGCAAAGACCAGGAGGCCGAGACTGCGCCCGGAACGCGCTGCCTCGGCCTGCATCGCATCGGTGTCCCGCAGGAGCTCCTGCTCGCTTGCGGCATCATCCTGGCGCGTTGCGGCAGGTGGCCCGGCACCTGTCCCCGCGGGTGATCCCCTGCCGTCTGACCGGCTGTCGGCGTTCGGCCCCTGACGCGCGTCGCGCTCTCCCGGGGCCTCGCCCAGCTGCTCCAGGTCGCCGCGATCGGGCGCGGACGGAATCGCGAACCCGCCCGGCCCCTGCAGGGCGGGATCCTCGCCGGCCACCGATACGTGCACGACGATGCTGGGTTCGCTGTTGATCACCGCGCCCGTCAGCAGCAGATCCGCATCGAAGCTGCGGCCCTGCCGCGTGCGCACGGTCAGGGTCTCGCAGGTCTCCACGTTTTCGGACTGGTTGCGCAGCTCGCCCAGGATCTCCTGGAGATCCTCCTGCTGCTCGGGAACCACGAGGTCGTTCAGCGTGAGCTGATCCAGGCTCTCGCCGAGGTCCATCTCGAAGAAGTCGCGCCAGCTCTCGTTGGCGTAGGTCGCGATTCCCTGGTGGAAACAGGCGATCGGATAGCGCGAGGTGTCCAGCATCAGCAGATACCGGCGGTCGGCCTCGCGCAGCAGGGTGCGCAGATGGGTGACTTCGCGCCCCTTGTTCAGGTGGTCCACTGCCCGCAGCGTCATCACCGCGGCCAGGTCATCGGAGCGGCTGCCGACCACCGCGAAGATGCCGGAGTCGATCGCGCGCAGGCTCTGCTCCTGACCGTGATCGCTGACCAGCACCACCGGGGTCTGGCGGCCCGCGCGGTGCAGGGCCTCGCTGACCTCCGCCAGGCCGATGTCCAGGTTGCTGTCGATCAGTACCAGGGCATCGAAGCGGTGGCTCTGCAGCAGCCGCGCAAGGTCACGGACATTTCCGGCCTGCTTCGGTCTGACCGCGTGGCCCCGGTAGCGGATGCGCCCGATGATCTGTCCCGCCAGGTCGGGATCGCGGGTCACGAACAGAATGCTTATCGAGTTGATCATCAAGTTCCTCTTGCGGCCGGCGCCGTGAATCTCCCGGCGCGAGCGGCGGAGCGGGCACCGTCGTTGCGCATGACCCGCCGAATTCGCCTCCTCGACCCTACTATTATACGAAAGACCTAATCCCTTGGATGAAAAAAGATCGATGAATCGTGGTCCCGGCCCACGCCGCACGGCGCCGGTGGGGTTCGCCGGATCGCATTGTTGTAGAGTGCGGGAATCCGCGCGGCGAAGCCAGCAGCGCGCTCCCAGTGTCTCCATGCACCACCAGCCGAGGGTCCCGCGATGGATCCGGTCACCGACCTGTACAGCATCCGCGACTTCATCCGCTTCGGTGCCAGCCAGTTCCGGGCAGCGCGGCTGCAGTTCGGTCATGGTACCGACAACGCGCTCGACGAGGCGGCCTGGCTGGTGCTGCACAGTCTGTCGTTGCCGCTCGATCTTCCGGAAGACTGGTGGGACAGCCGACTGACACCGGCGGAGCGCAGCCGCGCCGAGGCGGCACTGAGACTGCGCATCAGCACCCGCAAGCCCGCCGCCTATATCACCCGGGAGGCGTGGTTCATGGGCCTTCCATTCTACGTCGACGAGCGCGTACTGGTCCCGCGCTCCCCCATCGCGGAACTGATCGCCGAGGGCTTCAGCCCCTGGGTGGAACCCGACGCCGTGCGCAGGGTGCTCGATCTGTGCACCGGAAGCGGTTGCATCGGACTGGCGACGGCCAGCGTGTTTCCGCAGGCCGAGGTCTGGCTCGCCGACGTGTCGCCGGAGGCGCTCGCGGTGGCGCGGCGCAATGTCCGGGCCCATGGCATGGAAGAACGGACCCGGGTGATCCGGAGCGACGTCTTCGACGGGCTCGGTGATGCTCCACCGTTCGACCTGATCGTGTCGAATCCGCCCTACGTCGATGCCGGCGAGATGGCCGATCTGGCGCCCGAGTACCGGCACGAGCCGTCGCTGGGCCTCGCCGCCGGCGCGGACGGCCTGGACGTGGTAGGGCGCATCCTGGCCGAGGCGGGGCCGCATCTGACCGATCACGGCGTACTGATCGCCGAGGTCGGCAACAGCCGGCCGGCGCTGGAGGACGCCTTTCCGGACGTCCCCTTCACCTGGCTCGAATTTGCCGGGGGCGGCGAGGGGGTCTTCCTGCTGACCCGGGAGCAGCTCGACGGCTGACTGGCTTCACGGTGCGGGCTCAGCACTGCTCCCAGGGAAGTCCGCGGAAGCGCCATCCCGAGATCGTGGAGCGGTGGTGCTCCCCATCCAGCGGGCCCTCGAATCCCTCGTCGACGGAATACACGTTCTCGATACCGGCCTCGACCAGGGCGTGTCCGGCGGCGACCGAGCGTTTGCCGCTGCGGCAGATCAGGAACACGGCCGGCGCGTCCTCGCCGACATCTCCGATCCCGCCCAGCAGCAGCTTGCGCACCTCGGCAACGAACTGGGGATTCTCGACCCAGTCGGGTTCGTCGATCCACGGAATGTGCACTGCACCAACCGGGTGGCCGACGAACAGGTACTCCATGGTCGAGCGGATATCGACCAGCAGGTCGCGCGGACGCCGGCTCAGGCTGTCGAAGGCCTGCTGGGGTGTCACTCTCCTGGGCGTGGCTGCGGTCATCTCCTTCCCTCGTCGTGTCGGGTGCCGTCAAGGCATGTGGCTCTGGCGGCGTTCGGGGCGCCAGGCCGCGATCGGCCTGCGCCCGCGACCCCGGCCGCGAGCCGGCTCAGGCGGTCACGGTCCGGTTGCGCCCGCCCCGCTTGGCCGAATACAGGGCATTGTCCACGCGCTTGAGCATCGCGAGTAGCGTCTCCCCGGGGCGGTACTCGGTCACGCCAAGGCTGATCGTCAGTCGGCCGCACCTCGGGAAGTCCGCCTCTCCCACCCGCATGCGGGTGGACTCGGCCAGCTGCCGCGCGTGATCGAGCCCGGTCTCCGACAGCAGCAGCATGAACTCCTCGCCGCCCCACCGGGCAAGGATATCCGTGCGCCGGACCTGTTGCCCGACCAGCGCGCCGATCCCCTGCAGCACGCGATCCCCGACATCATGGCCGAACTCGTCGTTCACGCGCTTGAAATGGTCGATGTCGAACATCATCACGGAGAACTGCGTGCCATAGCGCCGGGCGCGCTCCAGCTCGAGCTGGAGCACCTCCTCGAACTTCCAGCGATTGTAGAGGCCGGTCAGATGGTCATGCGAGGCCTGCCGCGCCAGTTCCCTCTCCAGCCGCTTGCGCTCGGAGATGTCCACGCCGAAACCGGCCAGAAAGGTCCCGCCCTGCAGCCGCACCCGGTTGCAGGTGAACAGGTAGTGGACGAGCTGGCGGTTGTGGTCGCGCAGTCCCGCCTCGATCTCCGCGGATCCCTCCTGCAGGGTCAGCTCGAAGGCGCTGCCCAGCCGCTGCCGGTCCAGCGGATCGGCGAGTTTCACGGCCTCCCGCCCCTGGATCCGGTCCTCGCCGATGCCGGTGACCCGTTCCAGGTTGCGGTTCCAGCGCACCAGTCTGCCCTCGGTATCGAGCAGGAAGAAGATCGCCGGCAGGCCGTCGAGTATTGTCTCGACCAGATCCCGCTGGTCGCGGAGCTGGTCCTCGAGGCGGCGCCGGTCCGTCACGTCCTGGATGGTGCCGCGCATGCGCACCGACCGGCCGCCGTCACCCCGGACCACCCGCGCCCGTTCCTGAACCGTGCGCTGGCTGCCGTCGGACCGAATGATCCGTTGCTCCAGCTCGTAGCCGGAGCCGTTCTCGAGGGCGTCGGCGATCGCGCGCTCGAGGCGTTCACGGTCCTCCGGATGCACCAGCCGGAGGATGTCCCCGTAGTCCGGCTGCGGGGACCCGGGTTCCAGCCCGAAGATGCGGAAGACCTCGTCCGACCAGGAGATCTCGCCCGATTCGATGTCCCTGACCCAGTTGCCGAGCCGCGCCATCTCCTGGGCGGCCGCCAGTTCGGCCTGACTGTGCCGCAATTCCCGCTCGGCCCTCTGCCGTTCGGTGATGTCCCGTATCACCGCCTGCAGGAACGGACCCTCGGGCAGATCCACCCGGCTCAGCAGGACCTCGCTCGGAAAGGTTCGGCCGTCCAGCCCCTTGTACAGCCACTCGTAGGCCACCGAACCGTTGGTCAGCGCCTGTTCGGCGTAGGTCTCCGCGGTCTCCCGGGAGCACTGGCCGTCGGCCTGGACTTCCGGCGAGCGGTCAGCCGGATGGTGCCCGATCAGATCCCGGGGTGACGGGGCGCCGAACAGCTCCACGCTGGCCGGGTTGCAGTCGATGATCGCCCGCCGGTCGTGCAACAGGATCGCATCGCGCGAGGCATCGAACACGGCCTTGTACTGGGTCAGCGTCCGTTCGCTCAGCAGGTTCTCGGTGATGTCCTCGATCGCGACCACCGCACCCTGGACATCCCCGGCACCGTCGAGCAGGGGCGTTGCGTAGTAGCGCGCGAAGAACGGACTGCCGTCGATGCGGCGGAAGGTATCCGTGCCGACCTCGAGCGGACTGCCGCTGACCATCGCCCGGTGGATCGGGCACTCGATCACGGAGTACCGGACCCCGTCCTCGTCGCCATGGTTGGTCAGCGAATGGCTGTCCCGGCCGAGGACCGACTCGGGCGAGGTGAAACCGAACAGGCGAGTGGCGGCCCGGTTCAGGAAGGTGAAGCGCCCCTCCAGGTCGACGCCGAAGACCCCGGTCGCGAGGTTCTCCAGCAGCAGACGCGACAGATCCGGCTCCGGCAGCGCGCTCGGCATCGATCCCGCGGCGTGGTCTTTCGCACCGGACATGATCTCTCCAGGTGGGACGGGACCGATCCGGTCCCGTGATCAGGGCCTGTGGCCCATGATACGCCTGTGCGCGCCCGATCCGGGCCGGGTGCACGGACGTTTCCGGCAGTGCCGTGCTCGGGCTACACTACGCCCATGTCGGGAAACAGCTTCGGAAGGTCTTTCGTCGTCACCAGCTTCGGGGAGAGCCACGGCCCGGCGCTGGGGGCGGTCGTCGACGGCTGCCCGCCCGGGCTTCCGCTAAGCGAGGCGGAACTGCAGGGCGATCTCGACCGCCGGCGCCCGGGGCAGTCGCGTCACACCACGCAGCGCCGCGAGCCGGATCAGGTGCGGATCCTCTCGGGCGTGTTCGAGGGCGTAACCACCGGCGCGCCGATCGGGCTGCTGATCGAGAACGTCGACCAGCGCTCCAAGGACTACAGTGAGATCAGGGACCGCTTCCGCCCGGGTCACGCCGATTACACCTATCACCAGAAATACGGACTGCGCGACTATCGCGGCGGCGGGCGCAGTTCGGCGCGCGAGACCGCGCTGCGCGTCGCGGCCGGCGGCATCGCCAAACGCTACCTGGCGCATCGCTACGGCGTCGAGATCCGCGGCTGGCTGTCCCAGCTCGGGCCGATCCGGGTCGACTTCCGCGATGCCGGTGCCGTGAACCAAAACCCCTTCTTCGCGCCCGACCCGGACCGTGTGCCCGAGCTCGAGGCCTTCATGGACCGCCTGCGCAAGTCCGGCGATTCCGTCGGCGCGCGCATCGAGGTCGAGGCGCGCGGGGTACCGCCGGGCTGGGGCGAACCGATCTTCGACCGCCTGGACGCCGATATCGCCGGCGCGATGATGAGCATCAACGCGGTGAAGGGCGTGGAGATCGGGGACGGCTTCGCGGTGGTCGAGCAGCGCGGTACCGAACACCGCGACGAACTGACGCCCGAGGGCTTTCTCAGCAATCACTCGGGCGGCGTGCTCGGCGGCATCTCCTCGGGTCAGACCGTCCGGGTGAGCATGGCCCTGAAGCCGACCTCGAGCATCCGGCTCGCTGGACGCACGGTGAACATCGACGGCGAACCGGTGGAGGTCGTCACCAAGGGCCGCCACGATCCCTGCGTCGGCATCCGGGCGACCCCCATCGCCGAGGCGATGCTGGCGCTGGTGCTGATGGATCACGCGCTGCGCCACCGCGCCCAGAACGCCGACGTGCAAACCGGTCTGCACCAGTACACCGAGACCGGCGAGGGCTGACCGGGACCGGTTTTTCCGTATCGTCGCGACCTGGCGGCGGGGTTCCCCACGGCATTTCGGGACCGCCTGCCGGTCCCTGCACGGCGTTGCGGGCAGGTGGCCAGGCAGGCCCCGGTATTCGATCCGTCCACCCGATCACGGGACGCCGTGAATACATCCCTGTAGGCTTGACGGCAGCATCCCTGCTGCCGACACCCGTGATCGGGTGGACGGATCGAATACCTCTACCTCCAAGGTTTATGCGTCCTGTCCGTGAACCAGCACGTTCGCCTCTCCAGTTTCTACTTCTTCTACTTCGCCAGCATCGGGGCGTTCATGCCCTTCTGGGGGCCGTATCTGGCCGAGCTGGGCTTCACCGGTTCGCAGATCGGCGAACTGATGGCGATCATCCTGGCGACGAAGATCGTTGCGCCGAACGTCTGGGGCTGGCTCGCGGACCGGGCGGGGGTGCGCATGCCGATCATCCGCCTGGGTGCGCTGGTGGGGCTGCTGACCTTCGGCGGGGTGCTGTTGCACTCCGGCTACTGGTGGCTGGCGGTGGTGATGGCGGTGTTCAGCTTCTTCTGGAACGCGATCCTGCCGCAGTTCGAGGCGACCACCCTGCGGTCGCTGGGACATGGCAGCCACCGCTATGCACTGGTGCGCCTGTGGGGCTCGATCGGCTTCATCCTGGCGGTGGCCGGACTCGGCTGGCTGCTCGACACCGTATCGATCCAGTGGCTCCCCTGGATCATGCTGGCGCTGCTTGCCGGGCTCTATCTCGCCACGCTTCAGGTTCGCGAGCCGCCGGGCGGTGAACCCGGCGGGGACGCGGCGGGCGCATTGTCGGCCGTGCTGCGCCGACCCGAGGTGATTGCGCTGCTGCTGGCCTGTTTCTTCATGCAGGCGAGCCACGGACCTTATTACGCCTTCTTCACGCTGTACGTGGAGGCACAGGGCTTCAGCCGTGCGGTCGCGGGGCAGCTCTGGGCGCTTGGGGTGGCGGCCGAGGTGATGGTGTTCCTGCTGATGCCGCGCCTGATCCTGCGCTTCGGGGCATGGCCCCTGGTGACGCTGGCGCTGGTGCTGACCACACTGCGCTGGTGGCTGCTGGCCACCGTGCCCGAGAGCCTGCCGGCGCTCGTGATGATCCAGCTGCTGCACGCGGCGAGCTACGGGGTCTATCACGCGGCGGCGATCTCGCTGGTGCACGTCTATTTTCCCGGGCGGCTGCAGGGGCGGGGGCAGGCGCTGTACTCTTCGCTCAGCTTCGGGCTGGGCGGGGCCATCGGAAGCCTCGCCAGTGGTTACCTCTGGGACGGGGTCAGCCCGGCATCCGTTTATCTCTTCGCGGCGGTGCTGGCGGGGGCCGGTGTGGTGGTCGCGACGGCGGGGTGGATGCACCGGGTGGTGCGCTGATGGTGCGCATTCATGGTCTTGCAGGAGCGTGCTGGGGTGGAGGGGTGCATGGGCGGGAGCGGGGTGTGCCGGGGCCGGGCACGCTCGAGCCTGCCATGGCCGCCGATGGTCCGGCCCCGGCACACCCCGCTCCCGCCTTCGGCGTGGGTGCAGGCGCGAACCGGCGACGTCGCGCTACCCTTGTACGACATATCCTTGTCTTTTCCAGGAGAGTGGAAGCAGTAGGGTGGGCCAAGCGCAGCGGGCCCACCATCTGGGTCGCGCCGTTCGGTGGTGGGCACACTTCGTTTTGCCCACCCTACGGCCTTCGGGTGGCGCCGCATCGCCCTGGAAGGTAGCGTGAAAATGACGCCATGGAAGAATACGGGCAGCAGGGGAGAGAGGGGTATTCGGGCCCCTTTGGCAGTGTGCGTCCGTGTTTTCCGTGGCGCGCCTTTTCATCAGGGGTGGCGGAGTGCCACGATCGTTAGGGAGGGTTCGAAGTGACGCGGATCGCGATTGCGGGAGCAGGGGGACGCATGGGGCAGGCGCTGGTGGGGGCGGTGACGGACCACCCGCGGGCCAGCCTGGGGGCCGCGAGCGAGCGCGCGGGCAGTGCGCTGGTCGGTGAGATGCTGGCCACCGGCGGCGAGCCGGTTCGGGTGGTGGCCGATATCGCCGAGGTCGTGGACGATTTCGACGTGCTGATCGACTTCACGCGCCCCGAGGCCACCGTCGCTCACGCGGCGCTGTGCCGGGCTCGCGGCAAGCGGCTGGTGGTCGGGACGACCGGACTCGGAGCTGAGCAGGAGGCGGAACTGCGGACAGCGTCGGGGCATGTTCCGGTGGTCTTCGCGCCGAACATGAGCGTGGGGGTGAACCTCACGTTCAGGCTGGTGGAGCTGGCGGCCCGGGTTCTCGGGGACAGTGTCGACATCGAGATCCTCGAGGCGCACCACCGTCACAAGGTGGATGCCCCGTCCGGCACCGCGCTGAGGCTCGGCCGCATCGTGGCGGATACGCTCGGGCGGGATCTGGAGACGGATGCGGTCTACGGGCGCGAGGGCCGGACCGGCGCCCGGGAGCGGCGCACGATCGGCTTCGCGACCGTTCGGGCCGGGGATATTGTCGGCGAGCATACCACGCTGTTCGCGGCCGAGGGTGAGCGGGTGGAGATCACCCACCGGGCGAGCAGCCGCATGACCTTTGCGTCAGGGGCCGTCCGCGCCGCGGTCTGGCTGAACGACCAGCCGCCCGGCCTCTACGACATGCAGGACGTCCTGGGTCTGCGCTGAACGGCGTGGAGTCCCCAGTGGGAGCGGCTTCCAGCCGCGATCGGGCAGGGCGCCACCAGAGGGATCGCGGCCGGAGGCCGCTCCCACGAACCCTGCTCCCGGCTGAGGGAGCGAACTCCCGCACTCCACGAACCCGCGACAGGGAGAGGCGGAACGCTGAACGGCGTGGAGTCCCCAGTGGGAGCGGCTTCCAGCCGCGATCGGGCAGGGCGCCACCAGAGGGATCGCGGC
>JAABTX010000089.1 GCA_011389655.1 Thioalkalivibrio sp. | reverse complement strand
CGAATGCTGGGTGAGTACTCAAAGGCGCGGCTCATCTCCCGCTGCAGGCGGTCCAGTTCCGCGTACATGTCGTTGGCAAGCAAGGAACGGTACATAATGACGTCCTCCATTGGTCGTGGCAGGGCGCGGTTCGCGACCCCGCGTGGGCACCCGGGGTTCCCGAGGTCCTTTCGATGCCCTTGAAACTGGCGGCCAGAGGGGTTAATTCACTGGGTGGAGCTACCCGCCCGCCACGACGGCCCAGGAGTCCGCATGGAATTCAAGGACTACTACAAGATCCTCGACGTCCCGCGTGAAGCCACCGTGGATGAAATCAAGAAGGCCTACCGCAAACTCGCACGCAAGTACCACCCGGACGTCTCCAAGGAACCGGACGCGGAGGCGCGCATGCAGGAGGTCAACGAGGCCTACGCCGTGCTCTCCGACCCGGAAAAGCGGGCCGCCTACGATCAGATTGGCCGTGGTCGCCAGCCCGGAGAGGAGTTCCATCCACCGCCGGACTGGGATGCGGGTTTCGAATTCTCCAGCCGGGGCTTCTCGCCCTCCGAAGAGGCGGCCTTCAGCGACTTCTTCTCCGAACTGTTCGGGCAGATGGGCGGCGGCCGTGCCCGGTACCACACCGGCGGGGGCGAGTTCCGCGCCCGGGGCGAGGATCATCACGCCAAGGTGCTGCTGAACATCGAGGACGCCTTCGAGGGCGCTACCCGGCAGATCTCGCTGCGCGCCCCCCGGCTGGATCCGGAGGGGCGGGTCGTGGTGGATACGCGCACCCTGAATGTCCGCATTCCCCGGGGCGTTCGCGAGGGGCAGGTGATTCGTCTCTCCGGACAGGGGTCGCCCGGAATCGGGGGTGGCCCGGCGGGCGACCTGCTGCTCGAGGTGCACTTTCGGCCGCACCCACGCTACCGCCCTCACGGACGGGACATCCATGTCACCCTGCCGGTCACCCCATGGGAGGCGGCGCTGGGCGCCGTGGTCCCGGTTGAGCTGCCCGGTGGAAGCCAGAAGATCCGCATTCCCGAGGGTGCCCAGAGCGGTCGCCAGCTGCGCGTGCGCGGCAAGGGGATCCCGGGCAGCCCGCCTGGAGACCTGCTGCTGGAGATCCAGGTGGTGCTCCCGTCCGCCCGGGACCCCAAGGCGCGGGAGATCTACGAAACGATGGCGCGTGAACTGCCTTTCGACCCGCGCCGCGACGAGAGGGCCTGAACGATGCGCGACGATGACATCCTGACCGGCGCCGTGATGGAAGAGACCTGGCTTACGGTGGAGCAGATGGCCACGATCTGCACGGTCGAGACACAGTGGCTGAGGCATCATCTCGAGGAGGGCCTGTTTCCGCGCACCGAGTGCGTAGCCGGGACCTGGCGCTTCTCCGGAGAGCACCTGCGGCGCGCACGCCGCATGCGCGAGATGGAACGGGTCTTTGATGCGGAGCCTGAACTGGCCGCACTGGTCGCCGACCTGCTCGAGGAGATGGAGGACATGCGCGCCCGCCTCCGCCGCGCGGGCCTGGAGTGAGTCCGTCCCCGCATTGATACCGACGGACCCCGCAGTCGGATCTGTTATGTTCGTGGTCAGCGCATCGCGTCCCTGAGCGCATCGGAGGCTGTAGAGATGTCCGACCAGCAGCATCGCGGAGACCCTTCATCCAGCACGCCACCGGAGCCTCTCACTCCCGACGCCCTCAGCCACGCCTGTGACCCTGATGGGCTGGATTTCGAACATACCGGAGAACTGGCTGATCTCGACGGCGTGCTCGGGCAGGAACGGGCCCTGGAGGCCCTGAGCTTCGGCATCGGAATGCCGCACGACGGCTTCAACCTGTTCGTTCTCGGGTCCACCGGCCTCGGGCGCAGGACGCTTGTGAACCGGTTGCTGCGGCAGGCCGCCGCCGGGCGCGACGTGCCCAGCGACTGGTGCTACGTCAACGACTTCGATGCCCCGCACCGACCGAAGGCGCTGCGCCTGCCGCCCGGCCGGGGCCAGGAACTCCGGCGGGACATGCAACAGCTCGCCGAGGACGTGATCACGGCATTGGCTGCCGCCTTCCAGAGTGACGCCTATCGGACCCAGGCCCAGCAGATCCACGACGAGATGCAGCAACGGGACGAGGAGGCCTTCGGCGCACTTCGGGAGAAGGCGGAGACGCGCGGTGTCGCGCTGTTGCGCACCCCGGGGGGCTACACACTGGCCCCGAGCCGCGATGGCGAAATCCTGGACGCGGAGGAGTTCGGGAAGCTCCCGAAAAAGGAACAGAAGGCGATCGAATCCGCCATCGACGAACTCAAGGAGGACCTCCGGCAACTGGTAGCGCAGATTCCGCGGTGGCAGCGCGAGGCTCGCGAACGGCACAAGCAGCTTGACCTTCAGGTCTCCGGCACCACGCTCGACCAGCAGTTCGAGGAGCTGTACCGGAAGTATCACGACCTGCCCCAGGTGCTGCGCTTCCTCGACTCCGTGCGGCAGGATCTTCTCGAAAACGCGGAGCAGATACGCAGCCTCGGCGAGGACTCCGGCAGTGGTCCCAATCCCGCCGGACAGGCCGCCAGGCAGCTGACGCGCTACCAGGTGAACGTGCTCGTGGACCACAGCCGAAGCAGCGGGGCACCCGTCTTCCACGAGGACAACCCCACCTACCAGAATCTGGTGGGTCGCGTGGAGCACACGGTCGAGCAGGGAACGCTGGTGACCGACTTCACCCTGATCAAGGCCGGCGCCCTGGTCCGTGCCAACGGCGGCTTCCTGTTGATCGAGGCGGAGCATCTCCTGCGGCACCCGTTTGCCTGGGAGGCGCTCAAGCGCGCGCTGCGCGGACGCGAGCTTCGCGTCGAATCCCTGGAGACGATGCTCAGCATCGCCAGCACGACGACACTCGAACCCGAGCCCATACCGCTCGACCTGAAGGTGGTGCTGGTGGGCGGGCGCTGGCTCTACTACCTGCTCCAGCGTTACGACCCGGAGTTCGCGCGCCTGTTCAAGGTGGCGGCGGATTTCTCAGAGGACATTCACCGGGACGAGCATACCACCGGCCACTTTGCGCGCGTGATCGCAATGCAGCAGCGATCGGGGGGACTGCGTCCCTTCGATCGCACCGCCGTCGCGCGCGTGATCGACCAGGCGGCCCGGTACGTCGAGGACGGAGAACGCCTGTCGTTGCACATGGGTTTTCTCGCCGACCTGCTTCGGGAGGCTGATTACCATGCAGGGCAGGATGATGCTTCCCGCGTGGACGCGAGCCACGTCGAACGCGCGATCGACGCCGGCATCCGGCGGCTGAGCCGGATACGCGAACAGGTGCACGAGGCGATCCGGCGTGGCATCCAGCGGATCGAGGTCGAGGGCAAGCGCGTCGCGCAGGTCAACGGGCTGTCCGTGATCAGCCTCGGTGAATTCAGCTTCGGACGACCCGTGCGCATCACGGCCACCGCCCGGCTGGGCTCGGGCAAGGTGATCGACATCGAGCGCGAGGTCGAACTGGGGGGCGCGATTCACTCCAAGGGCGTACTGATCCTGTCCTCCTATCTCGGGTGGCGCTTCAGTACCGGCCAGCCGCTGTCGCTTGCCGCGAGCCTCACCTTCGAACAGTCCTACGGTCCGGTCGAGGGCGACAGCGCCTCCGCCGCGGAGTTGTGTGCCCTGCTCTCCGCGCTGGCCGACGCACCCCTGCATCAGTCCCTAGCGGTAACCGGTTCCGTCGACCAGCACGGTCTCGTGCAGGCCATCGGCGGGATCAACGAGAAGATCGAGGGATTCTTCGACGTCTGCGCAGCGCGGGGTCTCGATGGCAGCCAGGGCGTGATCGTACCCGCCAGCAACCGCCCTCACCTGATGCTCCGCCGGGACGTGATCGAGGCCGCAAGGAAGGGGCGCTTCCGCATCTTCGCGGTGAACCACGTCGACGAGGCGGGCGCCCTGCTCAGCGGCCTGCCGGCTGGCAAGCCGGATCCGGAAGGGCATTGGCCCGAACAGAGCCTGAACGGCCGCGTGCAAGCGCGGCTGGCCGAGCTCGCGCGGCAGCGCCAGGCGTACGCCGACCGCGGGAGTCCGCATGCAGGCGAATGAACCTGCGCTGCGGCGCGTCCTGCTGGCACTGGACGCGGCCGGCCCGTCGCCGTCAGCGATCTCCTTCGCGGTGAAGCTTGCCGCCCGCTTCGATGCGGATCTCGACACCATGCTGCTGACCCAGGCCGAACTGGCCCGCGCCGCGGCCCTGCCCTTCGCCAGCGAGATCAGCCTCCTGGCCGGATTGGAGCGGCGCCTGGACAGTGCCGTCATGCAGCGCAGCCTGGAATCGCTGGCCCAGCGGGTGCGGACCACGATAACGGAGGCCGCCGGCCCGGTCCGGGTGCGCTGGTCGCTGCACCTCGCCGCCTGGCCGGACTGGGAGCAGCGGCTTGCCGTGCCGACCGCAGGCAGTCTGTTCGTCCTGAGCCACCCGCCAGCGCATACGGGCTCGCGCTACCCGCCAGGGCAGGATCGCGCCATTGTCTGTGTGGTCGATCACGATACCTCCTCCGGTCAGGCGGCACTGGAGATCGCCACCGCACTGGATCCGGAAGCGACGCTGGTGCCGGTCACCGGTTCTGCCGTGGACCCCGGCGCGAGGGATGACCGGGGACCAGACCGGCTGCTCGCCCGCCTCGAGCGGCTGAGGCCGGCGACGGTGGTCCTGCCCTCGAGCTGGTATGCGGCGCACGCCAGCCGGCTGCGCCCTGCCCTGGCACGCCTGGACTGCAACCTCCTGCTGGTGCCCTGACACGCCCGGGCGCCGGACGCCCGGCAGGCCTCCGGTCGCAGTCACGGATGCGCGGACCCGGCGCCGCCGGCGCGACGCACGCTGTGCCTGCCTGCCTTGCCGCGGGAACGCAGGACGCGGGTCTCGGCACCCGAGGCATCGCGCTCGCTGACCGTGAAGTCGAAGGTCCCGAGGTCCGCATGCAGGCTTGCGGTGCAGCCGTCACCGTGCCAGGACAGGTACAGCTGATCCGGTGCAGCGGGATGCACCGTGAGTCTGCCATTGAAGGCGCCGGAGGTGTTGCGCAGACGGATCAGCGCCAGCTGATCCTGCACCACCGGCCATCCCAGCCGCTCGTGGATTTCATCCTGGTCCAGGTTGGTGCGGTTGATCTCCTTGTGCCCGGCGGCGCCCCCGCTGTCTGCAGCCACGTAGTCGTTGCGACCGGCGAACAGGTCCAGGTACCAGATCTGCGGGATCCCCGGCATGAACAGCTGGATGGCCCGTGCGAGCAGCAGCTTGCGATCGTCTTCGCCAAGGGCGCTGTAGAACGTCGCATTGACCTGATAGTACGCGATCTTTCTGCCGTCCGGACCGTAGAGGTTCTTGACCCGGCCGCCACGTTCGAGGATGCGATCCACCACCGCCTCGATCTCGGCATCCTCCAGAAGGCCCGGGTGGTGGACACCGTCGCGTACACCGCCGCGCAGGTCGAGCACCGGAATCCCGTCATGGCATCCGAGCATGTTGATGGTCTGCAGACCCTCACGCTGGATCTCCTCGATCCAGCGCAGCAAATGAACGCTGGTACCGCGGTCCAGGGCATGGATCAGGAGGCCGGGCAGGAAGAAGTCGTAGATCGGATACCCTTCCCGCGCAACCTCGCGATGGAGTCCCTTGCCGTACTCCGCATGCACCTCCGGAAAGACCACCAGATCGTGGGCGCGGGCCATCTCCCGCAGCCGTCGCAGGTAATCCCAGGTGCCCGGCTTGTTGAAGAAATTGGGCTGGCCGGGCTCCTTGTGCAGGTAGGCGAAGGCGTCCAGACGGATGATCCTCGCGCCGTAGTCCCGCAGGCGCTGCAACGTCTCGTCGTAGAACTCCCAGACCTTTTCCGAACGGGCGTCGAGATCCATCTGCCCAAGGTAGCAGCGGTGCCCGCGGAGGATCGCCTGGATCTCGTCCCGCAGGTAGTCGTGCCCATCCAGGTAGATACGTTCGATGTCCGGTTCCGTCTGGATCGCGGTATTGATGCGGGCGGCAATCTGCTCGGCGGTCTCCTGCGTAACCCCGCCGAGGCCATGGAATGCCTCCGCCGAGACGGGCCGGTAGGTGATCTGCTGGTAAAAGGTGTTCCAGTAGGGGCGCTCCGAGCCGTCGGGAAAGCCGACCTTCAGGATCGGGAGCCCGGGCTTGCGCAGGAACAGCTTCTGCAGGTGCTCGTCGTGCGGGACCACGTAGCCTTCCTCGCCCGGGGTGCCGTGGCAGTGCCAGAAGGCATTCCAGTCGAGGAAGAAGTCCTTGTACTCCGATTCGTCGCCACGGGCGAGCAGGTCACGGAACTGCGGCGACGCGACCGACAGATGGTTCAGGATCAGGTCGAACTTGAAGGTGATGCCGAGCCGGTCGAGCTCGTCCAGATCCCCGGGCGCCACCAGCTCCTGGTTCAGTCCGTAATCAATGATGGAGAAACCCCGGTCGAGGTCACTGTTGAAGAAGGTCGGCAGGATATACAGGAGCGAAAAGGCATCCGCGAATTCGGGACGCTTCAGCAGTTCCACGAGGCCGGACAGCCGGCCGCCGAGGCTGTCCGGGTAGGCGTTCAGCATCACCCCCCGTGGCAGCCGCTGCTCGATTGTGCGGAGTTCGTCGTGCATGCGCTGGTCCATTGGCGTTGTGCACCCGGCACAGGAAGAACGTCAAAAACAAAGGCCCCGCGCGGAGGCCACGCGTGTCGCACGGTAGACCAGACAGGCCGAGGCTGCAAGGCAGGCCGGGATGCCCCGGCGATGGGGTCAGGCCTGGCGTTCTGACCCACACCGATGGGGTCGGCGCTTGTGCCGCGGAACACCCGCAGCCTGCCCAGGGGCTCCGCGTGATGCTTGTGCTCCGTGCCTCGAGGCGACACCGCAGCATCGGATCCCGCCCGGGCCCTGGCGGTCAGTCCGGGCGCATCGGGCGCAGCATCAACCAGATGATCCAGACCAGCATCGCCAACGCCATCACGGACAGCAGGGACGCAAGCGGCGAAGGATTCAGGGGCTCCGGAGGCTGTGGCAAACGCGGAGCCAGTGCCCGTGCCTGGGGCAGAACCGGGTAGATGTCCTCGGTCGTGCCGGTAGCGGCATTGATGCGCTCGACCACCTGATCGGTCAACGGAAGGGCGCGCGGGACGAAACTCGCTCCCGGACCCTGGGTGGAGAGCCCGAGGTCATCTGGCGAGGCGGGCCCCGCCAGCACCAGCTGTGTGGCAAGGGTCTCCACCGGCCGGTTGAAACCCGCCATCCGCGTACCGTTTCCCTGCCCCGCGGGAAGAAACCGCTCGTAGTCGGATGGTGCGATCTGGGCCGGCTGCAGGTAGGGGAAGACGATGCGGTTGTTGCGCTGGATCCAGTTTTCCACCTCGAGCAGGGGCAGGCCGCGCTTCAGCAGCTCCAGCGCCGTCGAATTGCCAATGGGCTGCATCAGGACCGCGACGTCCGCCCCGCTCTTGACCAGGGCGTCGGCCAGCATCCCGGGCGTATCGCCCTCAACCGGGCGAAGTGTCGCCCCCAGTTGCAGGCCGTCTCTAATCGACTGTGCTGCTCGAAAGCCACTCGAGCCCCGGGCCCCGGTTGCGATCACGGCGGCATCTTCGAGGCGCTCGATGCCCGGTTTCAGTGCGAAGGCCTGCAGAAAGCTGGTCCCGACCAGGGCCACGGCCTCCACGCCCGGACGCAATGGCGGCCGACCGGTAGTCGGATCCACCGAACCGGGGGCAAAGAACGCCGGCGCACTGACCAGTGCAATCCGCGCGCTCGCGTCCTCGATTGCCCCCAGCGGGTCACCGGAGCGGACCAGGTTCACCGTACTGGTCGGAAATGACCTGCGCAGCTGGCGCAGCACGGTTCCCGCCTCCCCGTCCGCGTTCGCCGAAAGGGAAACGGCCAGGTTCAGGGCCTGCCGATCCTTCTCGCCAATCTCCCCGTCGATCAGGCCGAGGCGAATCAGCTCGGCCCGCACCACCTCCCGCGGATCCTCACCCCGCACCGTGACCCGTCTGTTCAGGGCCCGCATCTGCGGGTTCCCGATCGCCCCGGCCAGTTGCTCGAGAATGTCCTCCAGCGCCGGAAAGCGCTCCAGGGCCGCCTTCCGGTAGACCAGGGCACCATCGTGGCGCGCAAAGAAATCGAGGTCGTCCTCGAGCACGCGGAGGTCGAAGATCTCGATCTGGGGGTCGGCCGAGCGGACCAGCGCGACGTCGATCTCGCCGTCCACCAGGCGATCGAAGAGTTCACTCCTGTCGCGGGGCTCGATCTCGAAGATCCGCTGGAACCGCATGCCGTAGCGCCGACCAAGCGGCGCCAGACCGTCGACGGGGCGACCCCGGAACTCGCTGTCGACGCCCAGTGCGAGCCGATCCGCGTGGCGCGCGAGGTCCGAGTAGGTACGGATGCCGAGCGCGCGCGCGCGATCGCTCAGCATCGCGAGGCTCGGCCTGTTTTCGAAGCCCAACGGCGCACTCCACCCGAGTCCGAGCGAGGCGTAGCGTTCGCGCAGCAGGGCGATGGATGCATCCGGATCGACGTCCGGGGACTGCGCCAGTCCCAGCAACGCCAGACCCGTGCCGGTGTTCTCGGGGTAGATGTCGATCTCGCCCCGTTTCAGGGCCTCGAGCGTGAGCCGGCTCCCGCCCAGACCGATCCGCCGCTGGACCGGAATACCGGCGGCCTCCGCCAGCTCCGCCACCAGCTCTGCAACGATCTGGTTTTCCGGCGACTGCTTGCCGCCGATCTGCAATGGCTGCCGGTCGCTGCCACATCCACCAAGGATGAAGACCAGTGCCAGGACCGAAAGGATGCTGCGGATACCGGTCACAAGGGGCTCCTCATTCGTTGATCGGTCGCGCCGTCGCGACCGGGGTTTGCACTCGGAGGCCCCCGCGCTCACTTCGAATCGTCCTCAGAAAGCCCACCACCTGGAGCAGCAGCACCACGGAAAACGGGATGGCACCGGTGACCGCCATCGCCTTGGCGACCTCCACCGAACCGCTGAAGAGGGTGGCAACGGTGAGCACCGCGACGAGGGTGCCCCACACCAGCTTGTAGGCCAGCGGCGGATCCAGCTTTCCGTCGCTGGTCATCATCGACAGCACGAAGCTCCCGGAATCTGCAGAGGTCACCAGAAAGATGAAGATCAGGAACAGGGCGACGAAGCCCAGCAGCTGCCCGAGGGGAAAGAAGTCCAGAAAGACGAAGAACGCGCGGCTGACGTCCTGGGACACCAGTTCGGCGATTCCCCCGCCCCCGAAGAGTTCGATGAAGATGCCGGCGCCGCCGAGCACCGCGAACCAGAACAGCGAGAACACGGTGGGCACGATGATGACCCCGGCGCAGAATTCGCGAATGGTCCGCCCACGGCTGATACGGGCGATGAAGATGCCGACAAAGGGACCCCAGGCCAGCCACCAGATCATGTAGGTGAGCGTCCAGCTCGCGGTCCAGCCCTGCAGCCCCTCGAACGGCAGCAGCTGAAATGCGAGACCTGGCAGCTGCGTGAAATAGCTGCCGAAGGAATCGACCAGCGTCTCGAAGATGAAGGCCGTTGGCCCGAAGACGGCGATGTAGATCACCATCAGCACGGCAACCACCATATTGATGTTGGACAGGAGCTTGATCCCGCGATCGACACCGACCGCGGTCGAGGTCATGTAGGTGGCATACATCACCGCGATGATTGCCAGCGACATGCCGATGTTCAGGGGGGTGCCCATCAGTTCGCCGAGACCCGCACGAATCTGCAGGGTGCCCATGGTCAGCGAGCCGGCAAGGCCAAACACCACCGCGAAGACGCCCAGGATGTTCGCCACCTGGCCCAGGCGCTCGCCCGCCATGCCCGGGAACAGCGCTTCGATCGGAGT
>JAABTX010000088.1 GCA_011389655.1 Thioalkalivibrio sp. | reverse complement strand
GGCGCTGATCCTGCCGGCACTCGCGGAGCTGACGCCGGAGATCCCGGTGATTGCCGAGGAGGCCGTGGCGGCCGGGCAGATTCCGGAAGTCGGCGAACGCTTCTGGCTGGTGGACCCCCTCGACGGCACCCGGGAGTTCGTCAGCCGCAACGGCGAGTTCACCGTGAACATCGGACTGATCGAGCAGGGGCAGCCGGTCCTCGGCGTGGTCTTCGCCCCGGCGCTGGATCGCGTCTTCGCCGGGGCGGTGGCCGCGGCGGCCTTCACCGAGGAGGAGGGCAAGCGCCGCGCGATCGCGGTTCGTGAGCCGCCGGAGGAGGGGCTGACGGTGGTTGCGAGCCGCTCGCACGGCGATCCCGCGGCGCTGGAGGGCTTCCTGCAGGGCCGCCGTATCGCGCAGCTGCGCAGCGCCGGCTCGTCGCTCAAGGTCTGTCTGGTCGCGACCGGCGAGGCGGACCTCTACCCGCGCCTGGGCCGCACCATGGAATGGGACATCGCCGCCGGCCACGCGGTGCTGGCCGCCGCCGGCGGGCGGATCACCCGCGTCGACGGCGAACCGCTGACCTACGGCAAGCCGGATTTCGCGAACCCGCACTTCGTGGCATGGGGCTTTTCGGACTGAGGTGCCCAGGGGCCTGGGGCGGGGTCGGACCAAGCCAAGTCTCTGATTCATTGGCGGATACACGGTCATTCGGGGGCCCCTGAACCGCTTGAAGGGCCTTTTTCAGGCCCGAAAGTGGCTTCATAAGCCACGGCGGGTTCCCGGAGACAGGCCGCCACACCGTCTGACTTGATCGCGCGGAACCGGGCGTCGAGGCCCATCTCCTGTTGCACGCGCTGCACGAAGGGCTCGCTGCCCACCGCCAGGCTGCGCGTCCACCGATCGTCGCGGGCGATGGCGGCGGAGGCGAGCGAGTCATCCACCCAGCGCCGATGGCAGTCCTGCAGTTGTTCCACGTTGCGCAGGCCCAGCGCTTCGGTCAGGGCCTCGAGATCCAGCACCTGGTAGCGCCTCGGTGGCGACTGGATCTCGCGGTATCCGCCGGACTCCCACTCACGCGGGTGACTCACCGCGCCGGCACGCACCATATTCAGGTCGATGTAGACGAGGCAGCGGGCGAGGTGCTCGCCGCTCTCCACCGCGGTGGCATGGTAGCGATCCTCCCAGAACGCTCCTTTCCGCCGCTTGCGCCGGTTGAACGACTGACCGGTTTGACCTGCGATCAGCTGAATGGACCGGGCGATCTCGCCGACGCCACGGTCGCGTACCAGCAGGTGGACGTGATTGCGGGTTACGACGTAGTTGAGCGCGCACAGCCCGTGGCGCCTGCGGGCCTCGTAGAGTCGGGCTCGCCAGAAGCGGCGGTCGCGGGCGTAGCGCAGCAGGAATGCGCGTTCGTGGCAGCGGTGGGTGATGTGCCAGATGTGTCCGGGCAGGAAATGGCGGCTTGCGCGAGGCATCGACTCCCTCCTTGGAGCAGATTTTTTCGGTCGAAAATGGCCCGATAAGGCCGTTTTCGAACGAATTTTTCGACAGGTTACGGTGTGTTTTCAAGCGTTTGGCTTGGTCCGACCCCGGGAAAATCCGTGGGTTTTCCTGTGGTTTCAGAGGCTTGCGTGCATTTTGTGCCGAGTTTTTACAGTGATTGGGCCGAAAAATCGGTTACCGGGACGTGTTGACTCGCAAAAGGTGGGGTTGGCATCCTTGGGGTGCGTCCGTTTTTCGGGCGCGCTTCACGACCGCCATAAGGACGTTTCTTTGCCACGGAAAGGAGGTTATGAATGTCCGTCTTCAATTGTCTTGTCGGGGAAAGCCTGCGCATCGGTAACGTTGCCCGTCTTCATGTCCGCAGCATTGTAAGGGAGGGCGAAGAGGATCAGGTCTTGCTCGCGATCGAGTGGACCGAAAAGGAAAGGATCCCGATCGAAATTATCCCGCCCGATGATTCGGACGGCTCTCCAGCCCCGAGATTCTGAACCGCCTTCTGGCCTCATGGCCGGCCTTGCAAGGTCCGGTCACGGTGGGTCGTGCCCGAGGCGCGCGACCAGATTGCGGGGGCGCTGAAAGATCACCATGTGCCGTTCTGTTCCCGCTTTCGTTTTCCGAAGGCGGTCTCACCGTGCCACAGGACCTTTGAACCATGACAGGGAGATCACCGAAACATGTGCAGTTTCAATTGGTTTGTTGGCGAAAGTCTCCGTATTGAGGATCCTGTGTGTCTTCACTTCCGCGAAGCGGAGAGGGGGCAGGCCCAGATAACGATCGAGCAGCTGGGCAGCGAGGGAGGCACTGTCGAGCTCATCTCGCCGCGCTATCAGGAAGACATCCCGGCGCCCGATAGCGTCGAGTGAATCCAGACCTGAACCCTGGTCCACGAGGGCCACCCATTTTAGCCGTGACGACCCCGATCCGTTGATGTTGATCGGTCGGTAGCAAGCCCGCATCGCTTCAACGGATCCGGGGTTACTCTTCACCATTGATTGCACGCGGAGGCCGCAAAGGCCGCGGGCGAGGACGGCATTCGCATTGGTCCGGGTGAGACCGGGCAACAGCCCTTGATCACCGGGTTCCGGCAGGGACGCGACGCGCACAAAATGCCCCGCAGAGAGGCCGGGCGAATGATGGCAATGCACGGCTCACCGAACATCGGTTGGAATCGCATTGCCATCTTCGTCGAACCAGTGCATCCCCGCGGCGGGGGCGGTCAGGGTGACGGATTCACCGTGCTTGCGTACTGGGCTGCCCGTCAGACGCGCCGCGAGCAGGCCTTCAGCCGACCGCCACGGACCCGGACCGTCCGACAGCTCGACCACCGGTTCCGGAACGCGGAGATATACGATGCGTTCGTGGCCGAGCACCTCCACGGAGTCCACCAGGCCCTGAATCTCCAGCCGATCCTGCCGCGCACCGCCGGAATTCCCGCTTGCGCTGATGCTGAACGCCTCGGGCCTGATCCCCACATAGCGGACCCGCTCCGGGATCCCGGCGGATGGCCGCGCCCAGGTCCCGCCGAGGCGCACCATCCGCTCCCCGTCGCGCCGTTCGAAGGTCGGCTCCAGAAGGTTCATCGGGGGATTGCCGAGAAAGCCGGCGACGAAGAGATTGGCGGGTCGGTCGTAGAGTTCGGCCGGCCGGCCGAGTTGCTGGATCACGCCATCGCGCATTACCGCAACCCGATCGCCAAGGGTCATTGCCTCGACCTGGTCATGGGTCACGTACAGCGTGGTGACCGCGAGACGGCGCTGCAGCGCGCCGATCTCGGCGCGGATCTGCACGCGCAGGCGGGCGTCGAGGTTGGACAGCGGTTCGTCCATCAGGAAGACGTCCGGCTCGCGCACGATCGCACGGCCCATCGCGACGCGCTGCCGCTGCCCGCCGGAGAGCTCCGCCGGCCGCTTCTCGAGCAGCGGTTCGAGCCCCAGCGCCCGGGCCGCCTCGAGCATGCCCCGTTCGCGTCCGGCGCGGGGCATCCCGCGCATGCGCAGCGGAAACTCCAGGTTGCCGCGCACCGTCAGGTGCGGGTAGAGCGCGTAGTTCTGGAAGACCATCGCGATGTTCCGCGCCCGCGGGCCGAGGCCATCGACCGGGCGTCCATGGATGCGGATCTCGCCGTCGGTGGGCTGCTCCAGCCCGGCGAGCAGGCGCAGCAGCGTGGACTTGCCACAGCCCGAGGGCCCGAGCAGCACCAGCAGCTCGGCGTCCTGCACCGTGAGGTCCAGCCCCGGGATCACGATGTGATCGCCGAAGGCCTTGCGCACGCCTTTGAATTCGACATCGGCCATCAGTGGCTCCGTTCCTCTCGCGGGTCCGGCACCGGCTCAGCCCTTCACCCCGGTGGACGCGACCCCGCGGACGAACCAGCGCTGGAAGACCACGAACAGGATCAGCACGGGCAGCACCATCAGCACCCCGAAGGCCATGATATCGCCCCACTGCAGCGGCGGCAGGGTATAGAAGTTCGCGATGCCGAGCGGGAGCGGGCGCACGCCCTCCGAGGTGGTCATCAGTAGCGGCCACAGGTACATGCCCCAGTGGAACAGGAAGAGCACGATCGCCACGCTGGCGAAGGCCGCCTTCGCATTGGGCAGCACGATCAGGAAGAAGGTGCTCAGCACGCCGGCACCATCCACCCGCGCGGCCTCCTCCAGTTCCCGCGGCAGGCCGAGAAAGAAGCTGTAGAAAAGGAAGATCGCCAGCGGGTTGGCGACGAAGGGGATTGCCTGCACCAGCCAGTCGTCGCGCCAGCCGAGCCACGACAGCTGGTAGAACAGCGGAATCGCGATCGCCTCGAAGGGGATCACCAGCACCGCGAGGACCAGCCCCAGCATCGCCCCGCGGCCCCACCAGCGCAGACGGGCGAGCGCATAGCCGGCGAAGGCGTTCACCAGCAGGCCGAGTCCGACGATCAGGCCGTTCACGATCAGCGAGCTGAGCAGGTAGGCGCCGAAGGGCACGCGCTCGAACACCGCCCGGTAGTTGTCCAGGCTGAACGTATCCGGCAGGAAGGCGCGCAGCGAGCCGGCCTCGGCCAGCACCAGCGCGTCCGGTTTCAGGCTTCCGATGATCATGAACAGCACCGGCGCGATGAAGACCAGCGTGCAGGCCAGCAGCAGCGTGTAGGCCAGCACCACGCGCAGCAGGGCGGAGGTTCGGCTCACGAGACCTCGCCCCGCTGGCGCAGCAGCCGGCGCTGGGCCAGCGCGATCCCGAGGATCACCACGAAGAAGACCACGCTCATCGCCGCGCCCATCGCCACGTGCCCCTGATCGAAGGCGGTGCGCACCATTTCGTGGATCACGGTATTCGACGCATCCTGCGGGCCGCCGCGAGTCATGATCCGGACCTGGTCGAACACCCGGAAGGAAAGGATGGTGGTGACGATCACCACGAAGATCAGCGGGTTGCGCAGCCCCGGAAGCGTGACGTGCAGGAACTGTCGCCAGCGGCCCGCGCCGTCGATCGCTGCCGCCTCGTAGAGCTGGCGCGGGATCGCCTGCAGGCCGGCCAGCAGCACGATCATCTGGAAGCCGACGCCCTGCCAGATCGAGGTCAGCATCACCGCGGGCAGCGCCCAGGAAGGGTCGTTCAGGAAGTCGCGCGGCTCCCAGAGGCCGAGGCTCAGCACGCCGAGTGCGGCGTTCAGCAGACCGTCCGGACCCGGGGCGAAGATCAGCACCCAGACCACGGCGATCAGCGACAGCGGGAAGACCACCGGCAGGAAGAACAGCGTGCGGAACACCGTGCGGCCGCGCAGTGGACGGTCCAGCAGCACGGCGAGGGCAAGGCCCAGTGCGGTCTGTGCCGGGACCACCACCAGCGCGAACAGCAGGTTGTTCAGCAGTGCGCGGGGCAGGGCGGTCTCCTGGAAGGCCAGCGTGTAGTTAGCGAGGCCGACGAACTCGAGCGGCAGCGGCGAGGCCATGCGCAGGTTGGTGAAGGACAGCACCACCGCCAGCGCGAAGGGCAGGAGCAGGAACAGCATCAGGCCGACGAGCCCCGGGGCCATCAGCAGCCAGGCGGCCGGGGCCTCGGTGAAGCGGGAGCGACGAATCACCAGGCGGGCTCGGACGCAGGGAGGGAGAGCCGTTTGCGAACCGGCACTGTGATCGCGCCCTCGGCGGGCTCGGTGACGATGTCGTGGCTGAGCACCAGGAACGCCTCTGAGCTGCACCCTGCGGTCGGCGCGGCAATGGGCGGATAGTGCCGGTTGTCCCGCAGTTCGCGGTCGATGCGGCGCGCCGCGCGGGTCAGGGCCTCCGCCGGGTCCGCGCCGTGGCGGATGTCCTGGAAGGCCCGGCCGAAGGCGTCACTGATCACGGGATAGGCCGGGGTGCGCGGACGCGGCATCGCGTAGCCCTCCGCGAGCTGGCGCACGAAGAGGTGCAGGGGGCCGTCCGGGCCGAAGTCCTCCGAGCGCCGGGCCGCGCGGTGTGTGGCCGGAACGCCGCCGTTGGCCTCGCTCATCGCCAGCACCTCGTCGGGGCGTAGCAGGAACGCGAGAAAGTCCATCGCGAGCTGGGGATCCGGCGCGCGCCTGGTGATGCCCCATTGCCAGGAGCCCTGGCCGGTGACCAGCTCGTCGCCGTGGCGCGGCAGCGGGAGCAGCAGCAGGCGCTCGCCGAGGGCGTCGCGGTAGGCGGGGTGGTTCCAGTGGCCGCCCCACGCGAGCGGGACCCGGCCCTGGGTGAAGGCGGCGTCATCCAGGTTCGGATCGACCAGGCCCTGCTGGATCCATGACTGCAGCGTGCGCATCGCCGAGATGGATTCGGGGCCGTTGAGCGTGCTGCTTGCGAGGCCCTGCGGGCCGCGGTCGACGAGGTCGCCCACCGCGGACTGCAGCAGCGGCGAGAAGGCGTAGCTGAACCACTCGCCGGTGTAGTTCAGCTTCAGATCGAGCACCTGGCCGTCGTCGTCGATGGCGGCGAGCTTCTCCAGCAGGGTGGTGAACTCGGCGGTGCTCCAGGCCTCGTCCGGGCCGTCGGGGATGCGTGCGCCGACGTCTTCGAGGCGGCCGCGGTCGGCCCAGAGGCCGAGGCCGGAATCGAAGGTGCCGATTCCGTAGAGGCGATCGCGATAGGTGCCCTGGGCCAGGATGGAGGCCAGCAGGTCGTCGCGCAGTGCCTCGGGCAGGAGATCGTCCAGCGGCTGCAGGTGCCCTTGCCAGGCGTAGCTGTACAGATAGGGCCCGTCGAACTCCAGCACGTCAGGCAACCTTCCGCCCAGCGCCGCGGCCTGGACCTGACCGTTGTAGGACCCCTCCGGGATCCAGGTCAGCTCGACCCGTACCGCCGGAAGCTCCGCCTCAAACCGCCGGATCTGCGCCTCCAGCGTCCGCCGCTCCGCCTCCCGCCCCGCGTGTGCCCACACCTCCAGGACCCGCTCACCGTCCCCCACACCCGACTCGCCGGCACACCCCGCGAGCAGCACCAGCACCCCGACCACCCCCCACCACCCGGGGTCGGACCAAGCTAAGCGATTGATCATGTTGAATAAGGGTACCGGATTCGGGGCCGAAATGGGCCTTGGAGGGCTATTTTAGGCCCCGAAAACGGTGGTTCAAGGCTTCCGCACGGTTCCCCGATATCAGCTCCCGCTGTCGGGCCAATTCTCGCCTTGAGGCCCCGTTTTCGGGGCCTAAAACGACGGTTTAAGGCTGCAGAGGACCCTCGGAGGACCCTCTGAATCGAGTATAAACAAGGGCTTGCCTTGGTCCGACCCCGGGGCGGGCCCCGGGGCGGATTGCAGGGTCACATGCGTTGGCTGCTTTCGTTTCTAAGGGCCGTGAGGCTGATCTCGCGGTACAGGCCGATAACTCGCAAGCTGATATCGGACAGTTCCGGGTGTCGGTCGAACAGCGGTTGGGTCCGCAGGGCCTCGGAAAAGCTCTCCTGAAGGTAGTGGATGTCATCGGCCGCAACCCGGTCTCCGTGATCCAGCCTTGTCTTGATCGCAAGGAGTCGGGGGAGCCTTTGCCTGCGCAGGCGGCGCAGAAGGGTGAACATCAGTCCATACGTTTCTTCTTTTTCTGTCATTGCGTGCGCTCTCCATAAACGTGTTATGGACCTCGTGAATAGATCAAGAATTCTGATATGTCCATAAGTAATCCTTTTTGAATATGGGCGCCCTGTACGGCCAGCCGCGGTCACGAGCATCCGGTAGCGCTTCAAGACAAGGTGCTGACGGGGTGGGCCACATCCGCAGGCGGCTGTAATGGCGGGACAGATTCTTGAATCTGTCCCCGGGGAAGCGGTTGACTCGGGCGGGGTCGGGAAGCGAGGCTCGTCAGCCGATGACGCCAATCCTGATCCTGCTGGGGCTTTCCGCGGCCATGGCCGTGTCGCTGGTGCTCTTCCTGCGGCATGTGCAGGTGCGTTTCATCATTGACCTGGATGGCGGCACGGCCTCGGTACGGCGCGGCGATCCGCCAGCCGCCTTCGTGCGGGGCTGCAGCGAGGTCGCGCGCATGTACCGGGTGCGCAGTGGCCGGATCTTCGGCATCCGCAGCGGCAATGGCATCGAGCTTCGCTTCTCGAAGGAGATACCGCCCCGAGCGCATCAGCCTTTGCGGAACATCTGGGTTCCACCGACTTCGGGTGGCCCCGGCGGGAATCGGGCCGCCGGGTGACCTGCGGGCCGCCGTCTGACTACCGGGTTCCGGCCTCGGACCGCTTGCGGGCGAGCGTCAGGCCGTCGCCGATCGGAATCAGCGACAGTTCGATGCGCTCGTCCTGTTGCAGTTGCCGATTGAAGGCCCGGATGGCCTCGGTGTCCACGGAGCGGTCCGCGGGGTCCGCGACGGTTCCGGACCAGAGCGTGTTGTCCACCATCACGATGCCCCCCGGGCGCAGCAGCGCGAGGCACTGTTCGTAGTACTCGGGATACCCGGTCTTGTCCGCATCGATGAAGGCAAGGTCGAAGCGGCCATCCTCACCGCGGTCACGAAGATCCGCGAGGGTCTCGAGCGCCGGCCGCAACTCGAGCCGGATGCGATCCTCGATTCCCGCGCGCTTCCAGAACGCCCGGGCGATGCCGGTCCACTCGCGGCTCAGGTCGCAGGCGATCACCTCGCCGTCGGCGGGCAGTGCCAGTGCGACGACGAGCGTGCTGTAGCCGGTAAAGGTCCCGATCTCGAGGTATCGGCGGGCACCGGTGGCCCGCGCGAGAAAGGCCATGAACTGGCCCTGTTCCGGCGCGATCTGGTAGTTCGCCTCCGGCATCGCGGCGGTCTGGCTGCGCAACTCGGCCAGCAGCGGGTCTTCGCGCAGGGAGGCATCGAGCAGGTAGTGGTAGAGCCTGTCGTCCAGGCCGAGCGTCCGGTTCGACATCAGTGATCACCCCCACGGGTTGGCCGTTGTGCACCTGCCGAGCGTAGCAACCACCTCGGGATGCGGCCAGCGAGATGACGCGCGCCCGAGCGACGGCAGCACCCGTAGCAGTGATTCACCGCCTGAAGCGGCGTTTTCGGGGCCAAAAATGGGCCTCCAAGCCTCGGGTGGGGCCCCAAGCAGCGTCTCTTTCCTCGTTTTTACAAAGACTTGGCTTGGTCCGACCCCCGGGTTTACGGGGTGGCGGGATGGGGTGGTGGGGGCTATGTTCATGGGGAGGGCGCTGGACAGCGTCGGGTTTTGGTGTTCGAACGCTTGCAAGGAGGTGATTGCGATGACCCAGACGGTAACGGCCGCGTATCAGGAACTCGATGCCGCGAGGAATGCGCTGGACGAGCTCGTGGCGGACGGCTTTGATCGCGAGAAGGTCTTTCTGGACGAGGAGAACCTGCAGGTGAAGGTGATGGTCCCGGAGAGCGTGCAGCCATCCGCCGAGGAGATCCTGCGGCGTCACGAACCCACGGAGGTGTGGTCGCGGCCGCTCGAGTAGTGCCGCCCATCAGGAGGCCCCGGACGTGCCGGTGGTCTTTCGGGCTCGGCCTGCTGGCCGTCGTGGCCGCGATGTCGGGGTGTGCGCAGGAGCGTGTCTCCGAGGTGACCCTCGAGCAGTTGACCGGTGCGCCGGCCGACTTCGATGGCGAGCGGGTGCGTACGCGGGGCACCGTGCAGGGTCTCGACGATCCGGAGCACTACTGGATCGAGACGACGCCCCGCAACCGGCTGGCAGTCCGGCCGGGTTCTGCGGTTGCTGGCCACGTCGGGGACCCGGTCGTCGCGGTGGGACGATTCACCTGGCGCCCGGACGAGGGGCGGCGGCTGGAGGTGGAGTCGGTGCTGGCCGCAGAGGAGCCGTAACCGGCCTGGGCGTGTTGGCATGATGGTACTGGCGTTGCCTGCATGGCCCACCAGCGTCTGAAATCCTGTGGCCCGCATCTCGATCGACCTGCACGCGTGTTTCCGCGATGGGCGGAGGATCGATTCCGTCCTGGAGGGTGCGATCC
>JAABTX010000087.1 GCA_011389655.1 Thioalkalivibrio sp. | reverse complement strand
GCAGCCGCGCGAGGCCGGAGTCCCGATGCGTCCCTCCTCGTCGGTGCCGTGGATGTAGATGTAGCGGCCGAAGCTGTCGAGTTTTCCGCCACGATTGTGGCCCGCCTCCAGGCCCTCGAGCCACAGTATCCGCGAGGTGATTCGATCACCGGGGCCATGTTGCCCGGGATCGGTGAGCACCGGCGCGATCTCGCCGGTGGCGACGCGGCCACGAAAGACGGTACCGGCGGGCGCCGCATCACCGATGCGCCGCGCCACCCTGTGCAGACCCAGCGGGGTCTGGCCACTGCCCTCGCGGTTACCGACCCCGTTTGCGGCCGTCGAGACCGGGTAGTGCTCCGGCGGGTGTCCACGATCCACGACGTACAGCCGCTGCTCGTCGATGCGCACCACCAGTATCGGGCGGCCCAGACCCGCCGGCTCCCGTAGCAGCGCGTCGCGCGCCACGCGCTGCAGCCACCCGGTATCCGCCGCCTCGATGCCGGTAGCGGCAGCCCCGGTCATTTCTTGTTGGCGAGATCGAGCACCTCGCCACTGGTTGGTTCGGAGGCGCTGCCGTCCGCACGCGCCGAGGCCACGTAGTCGAGGTATCCGGGGTCTACACCCGTCACGTATTCGCCGGTGAACACGGAACAGTCGAAGTTCGCGATGGACCGGTTGCCGCGCTGGACCGCTGCGATCAGGTCCTCCAGGTCCTGGTAGATCAGCCGGTCGGCGGCGATCGCAGCGCAGACCGACTCCTCGTCCCGCCCGTATGCAATCAGTTCGTTCGCGGCGGGCATGTCGATACCGTAGATGTTGGGAAAGCGCACCGGCGGAGCCGCCGACGCAAAGTAGACCTTGCGCGCACCGGCCTCCCGCGCCATCAGTACGATCTCGCGGGAGGTGGTCCCCCGGACGATCGAATCATCCACCAGCATCACGTTCTTGTCACGGAACTCGAGCGAGATCGCGTTGAGTTTCTGCCGCACCGACTTCCGGCGCCGCGTCTGCCCGGGCATGATGAAGGTCCGCCCGATGTAGCGGTTCTTGATGAAGCCCTCGCGGTACTTGATGCCGAGTTCGTGTGCCATCTCGAGTGCGACGGTGCGGCCGGTATCCGGAATCGGCACGACAACGTCGATGTCGTGATCCGGCCAGATCCGGCGGATCTTCTGGCCCAGCCGGGTGCCCATGCGCATCCGCGCCCGATGCACGAAGATATTGTCGATCACGGAGTCCGGGCGCGCGAAGTAGACGTGCTCGAATATGCACGGGTGCAGCGACGCGCCGGGCGCGCAGTAACGCGTCGCGACCTCGCCGTCCGGGGTGATGAAGATGCCCTCTCCCGGGCCGAGGTCGCGTTCCAGTTCGAAGCCCTGAGATTCCAGCGCCGCGCTCTCGGAGGCCACCATCCATTCCACGCCCCCTGACATCTCCCTGCGCCCATAGACCAGCGGCCGGATGCCGAAGGGATCGCGGAAGGCCACCAGCCCACGCCCCGCGATCATGCCAACCACCGCATAGGCGCCCTCGGCCCGCTCGTGCACCCGCGCGATCGCGTTGAACACCGCGTCCGCGGTCAGACCATTGTCGAGGAATCGAAGCAGCTCCTGGGCGAAGACGTTCAGCAGGATCTCCGAATCCGAATCGGTGTTGATGTGCCGGCGGTCCGTGGCGAACAGGGCCTGGTTCAGCTCCCGGGCATTGATCAGGTTGCCGTTGTGGCCGAGGGTGATCCCGAACGGCGAATTCACGTAGAAGGGCTGGGCCTCGGCGGAGCTGGCGGTGCCGGCCGTCGGGTAGCGCACATGCCCGATGCCCATGTTTCCGACCAGGCCGCGCATGTGCTGGGCCTGAAAGACGTCGCGGACCAGGCCGTTGTCCTTGCGCAGGTGCAGGCGGCCCTGCGCATCCGACGTGACGATGCCCGCCGCGTCCTGTCCCCGGTGTTGCAGAACCAGCATCGCGTCATAGAGCAGCTGATTGATCGCGGCGGTGCCGACGACACCTATGACTCCACACATGACGACTCCAATGGGCTGTGGATCCAGCCGCGGATCACAGCTCTTCCCGCAGATCGCGCAGACGTTCCTGGAGCGCCTCCGGCAGCTGGCTCAGCACCCATCCGACGAAGCGCTCGAATTCGGGCACCAGGCGGCTCTGCTGCCACCAGGACTCCTCCGGCACCAGCGTCAGCGATGCCAGGAAGACCAGCAACGCAATGATCAGCACGCCCCGCAGGAGCCCGAAAACAATGCCCAGCGACCGGTCGGTACCGGTCAGGCCCGTGCCTCGAACCAGGCGGGTCGCGACGATACCTGCGATTCCGCCGACGATCAGGACCAGGATGAACAGGATTGCGAAGGCGATGCCAAGGCGCAGGGTCTCGTCACTGAAGGCCGCCGGGAGGTATTCCGCGGTGGCCCCGGCAAAGCGGATCCCGACCCAGATCGCCACCACCCAGGTCGCGACCGAAAACACCTCGCGCACGAAGCCGCGATAAAGGCTGATCAGGCCTGAAATGGCGATGATCGCGATGAATAGGAAGTCGATCCAGTTCACGTCATCCGAGTCCCACAACCCCTGGCTGAAGCCGGGCGCCGTTCAGCGGCGGCGGCAGCAGTCTATTCCAGACCGGGGGCGCTGGCTTGCCCCCCCACGTTTCCCGCGGTCGCAGGGCCCCGATCACGGGTGCGCCACCACGATCCCGGTGACATCCATCCTGCGCTGCAGGTCATCGCGCAACCGCAGGGCCGCATCCCGCTCTGCCCGCGGCCCCGCCTTCACGCGCCAGACCTCGCGGCCATTGGCCGTCCCGCGCTCCACGAAGGCGGTGAATCCGGCCTCGCGCAGCCGCTGGACCTGATCGCGGGCATTCGCCTCCCTGCCGAAGCTGCCGACCTGCACTGACCAGCCGACCAGCGGCCCCGTGGCCTCCGCCGTGGCCGCATCACGGCCCCGGTCGCCCGGAACCGGCTCAACCGGAGAGGCCTCCGGCAACTGCACCACGGATGTCGCGTCGTCACCGTGCTCGCCAACGTGCTCCGTCCGGAGTTCCGGGGCGGGCACCGGCGGCGTATGCGGCTCGACGAACACCGGGCGATCCGGGATTGGCCGTTCCACATCCTGCATCGCCTCGTAACCGGCGCCGTCGAACAGCCACGGCAGAAAGAGCACGGCGAGAAAGATCAGCACGATCGCGCCGACCATCCGGTAGCGCACGGGAGGTTCCACGGTCATGCGCCACCGGGCTCGCCGGTCCCGGCGCTCGCCAAAGCGCGGCGTTCCACTCTCCGCTGCGCGGCTCCGGGAATGGAAGACGGATTCATGTTCGGCAACGGATCACTCTTCTCGGTTGGGCCGGGCGGGACGCCGGGCCTGGCGGGTCAGCCCGGCCCGGCCCGGCAAGTGCAGAAGTATAACGGTCCGCGCAGGGATTTTCCGGCGTCGGCCGATGCCTGTCCCGGGGCATCAGCCCGTCAGCGCCTGCGCTCCGGCGGGGTCCAGGGATTCCAGCACGGCCTGCACCGTCATAAAGGATCCGAACACGACCACACGCCCGCCGGGACCGGCGGCGGCCGATGCCGCGGCGATCGCCCCGGCCGGATCCCCGGCCGCAACCACGCGCGACCCGGGCAGGCCCTCGAGTTCCCGCGACAGCGCACTCGCCGGCAGCGCGCGCGCCCCCGGGATGTCGATCGGGATCCAGACGTTCACCTGTCCCTGCAGCGCCTCGAAGATCGGGCCTCGCTCCTTGTCCGCCATCACGGCCACGATCGCCACGACCGGGCCCGACACCGGGTGGCCGGCAAGCCAGCCGGACAGTTCGCGCGCCGACTGCGGGTTGTGAGCAACGTCCAGCAACCACTCCGGGTTGCCGGGCAGGCGCTGCAGCCGGGCGGGGGGCGACGTCCCCAATCCGGCGCGGACGGCATCGGCCGTCAGCTGCCGCTGCAGCCCCAGCAGGTGCAGCACGGCCAGCGCGGTCGCCGCGTTCCGTCCGCGCGCGCCCTCCAGCCGCTCGCACTCGCCCGGATGCAGGCCGAGATGCATCGTCGTGTCCGCCCAGCACCAGCGCCCCCCGGCACCATCCGGCACCAGCCGGTAGTCCTGGCCCAGACGGAATACCGGGACACCAAGTCCGAGAGCTGCCTCGAGCACGCTGGCCGGCGGGGTCTCCTCGCCCAGCGCCACCGGACGGCCCGCGCGCATGATCCCCGCCTTCTCCAGTCCGATCTGCTCGCGATCGTCGCCCAGCCATGCCTGGTGATCCAGGTCCACGCAGGTGATCGCGGCAACGTCGGCGTCCCAGAGGTTCACCGCGTCCAGGCGTCCGCCGAGCCCGACCTCGAGCACCTGAAAATCGACCCCTCGCTCCCGGAACAGCCAGCCGGCGGCCAGGGTGCCGAATTCGAAATAGGTCAGCGGGCAGGTCCCGCGAGCCATGTCCACCGCCGCGAAGGCACGGCAGAGATCCGAGTCGGAGGCGGGGACCCCGTCAACGACCACGCGCTCGTTATACCGCAGCAGGTGCGGCGACGTGTACAGGCCAACCCGAAGGCCGAGCGCCTTCAGCAGCGCGGCGACCATGGTCGCCACGGTGCCCTTGCCGTTGGTGCCCCCGACGACGACGGTCACCGGTGCCCGTTCCCGCAGCGCCAGGGCATCGGCGACGACCCTCACCCGATCGAGGCTCAGATCGATCTTCCGGGGATGCAGGGTCTCCTGCCAGTCGAGCCACTGCTGCAGGGTATCGAAACGCATCTCTACGCGCTCAGTCCGTTTGCGATCCGGCGGCCGCGCCTACGCGCGGACAGGAAGGATCCGGGCGCGCAGGAGCAGACTCAGCGCTGACGGCCTGGTGGACAAGTCAGCCCGGCTCCCGATGGTCTTCCTGACCGGGTTGGGCCGATGCCGCCCCGACCGGTTCAGCGGCAGGCATGCTGCGGCTCGCCTCGCTCGTCTCCGTCACGTTGGCCGGCGCGATGTGGTGGGTCAGCATTGCCAACAGCGACGCCAGGCGGCGGCGCATCTCGCGCCGGTCGATGATCAGATCCACGGCGCCGTGCTGCAGCAGAAACTCGGAGCGCTGAAATCCCTCCGGCAGGGTCTCGCGCACCGTCTGCTGGATCACCCGCGGCCCCGCAAAGCCGATCAGCGCCTTGGGCTCGGCGGCGTTGATGTCTCCGAGCATCGCGAGGCTGGCCGACACGCCGCCCATGGTCGGATCGGTCATCACGGAGACGAAGGGTATGCGTTCCTCGCGCAGCCGTGCCAGCGCGGCACTGGTCTTCGCCATCTGCATCAGCGAGAACAGCGCCTCCTGCATGCGCGCGCCGCCGCTGGCGGAGAAGCACACCATCGGAATCCGCTCCTGCAGCGCCCGCTGGGCGCCGCGCACGAACCGCTCCCCGACTGCGGAACCCATCGACCCCCCCATGAAGAAGAAGTCGAACGCGGCGGCGACGATCGGAGCCCCCTCCAGTTCCCCGCGCATCACCACCAGCGCGTCCTTCTCGCCGGTCGCCTTCTGTGCAGTGGCCAGGCGGTCGCGGTACTTCTTGCTGTCGCGGAACTTCAGCACATCGGAGGCCTCGACCGCCCCACCGATCTCCTCCCGCGGGCCCTCGTCGAGAAAGATCTCCAGGCGTCGCCGCGCGCCCACCCGTCGGTGATGTCCGCACTTCGGGCAGACATCGAGATTGCGCTCCAGCTCCGGGCGGTACAGCGTTGCGTCGCAGCCCTCGCAGCGTACCCAAAGCCCCTCCGGCACCGTGCGCTTGCTGACGCTGTCGGTGCGGATGCGCGATGGCATAAGCTTTTCGAACCAGCTCATGGGCGATTCCTTTTCTCCTGCGGTGCAATCCCGCGGATCACACCGCAGCCGGCGCCGTCGTCCGCGCGGCATCCATCGCCGTGCGCATCTCCCGCACCACCTCCGCGGCGGCGGCGCGGAACCGCTCCGGTGCCTCCGGGTACTGTTCGGCGAGGCGCACGATCGCACTGCCCACCACAACCGCATCGGCCACCTGCGCCACCGCAGCTGCGGTCGCCGCATCGCGGATTCCGAACCCGACCCCGAGCGGCAGATCGGAGATCGAGCGAATGGCCTCGAGCCGCGCACCGAGGGCGGCCGGGTCCAGGCTCTGGGAACCGGTCACGCCCTTGAGCGAGACATAATAGATGAAACCGCGGGCGGCGGCGGCCACATGCTGCAGGCGGAACTCCGACGTGGTCGGCGCCAGAAGGAAGATCGGGTCGAGCCCGGCCTGCTCCAGCAGGCCGGTCAGGTCGTCGCTCTCCTCCGGCGGCAGGTCCACCATCAGTACGCCGTCCACACCGGCCTCGGCGGCCGCGGTCACGAAGACCTCGTGACCCATGCGCTCAATGGGATTCAGGTAGCCCATCAGGACGACGGGCGTGTCCGTATCTGTCTGGCGGAACTCGCGCACCATCTCCAGCACGTCGCGCAGGCGCGTTCCGTGGGCCAGCGCGCGTTCGCAGGCGAGCTGGATCACGGGACCGTCCGCCATCGGGTCGGAGAAGGGGACGCCGAGCTCCAGCAGGTCGGCGCCGGCGGCCACCAGGTCGTGCAGCAGGGGAACGGTCACCTCCGGAGCCGGATCGCCCGCGGTCACATAGGGGATCAGGGCGGCCCTTCCGCTCGCCCGGGTCTCTTCGAAGCGCCTGCGGATCCGGCTCACAGCTCGATTCCCTCCAGGGCCGCGACGGTATTGAGATCCTTGTCCCCGCGGCCGGACAGGTTGATGATCAGGCTCTGGTCGGGCCGCATGCGCGGCGCGATGTCGATCACGTGCGCCACCGCATGGCTGGTTTCCAGCGCCGGAATGATGCCCTCGGTGCGCGTCATGCGGTGGAAGGCACGCAGGGCCTGCTCGTCGGTGACCGACACGTAGGTGGCACGGCCCAGGTCCTTCAGCCACGCGTGCTCAGGCCCGACGCCGGGGTAGTCCAGCCCGGCCGAGATGGAATGGGTCGCGACAATCTGCCCGTCCTCGTCCTCCATCAGGTAGGTCCGGTTGCCGTGGAGCACGCCGGGCTGCCCCGCGCACAGCGGCGCCGAGTGTCGCCCGGTGGCGATACCCTCGCCGCCGGCCTCCACGCCGATCATCTCGACGGAGGGATCACCGAGAAAGGGGTGGAAAAGGCCGATCGCGTTCGAACCCCCGCCGACACAGGCGACGAGTGCATCCGGCAGCCGCCCGGTCATCTCCAGGTGCTGCGCGCGCGCCTCGCGGCCGATCACGGACTGGAAGTCCCGCACCATCGCCGGATAGGGATGTGGTCCGGCGACGGTACCGATAATGTAGAAGGTGTTGTCGACGTTGGTCACCCAGTCGCGCATCGCTTCGTTCAGCGCGTCCTTCAGCGTGCGCGAACCGGACTTTACCGCCACCACGTCGGCGCCGAGCAGACGCATGCGGAAGACGTTGGGAGACTGCCGCTGGATGTCCTCGGCACCCATGTAGACCACGCACTCGAGCCCGAGCCGCGCGGCAACGGTGGCCGTGGCCACGCCGTGCTGCCCGGCACCCGTCTCGGCGATGATACGGGTCTTGCCCAGACGCTTGGCGAGCAGCGCCTGGCCGATGGTGTTGTTCACCTTGTGCGCGCCGGTATGATCCAGGTCTTCCCGCTTCAGGTAGACCTGGGCCCCGCCCAGTTCCCGCGACAGGCGCTCGGCATGATAGAGGGGGCTCGGGCGGCCGACGAACTGCTTGAAATCGGTATCCAGCTCCGCGAGGAACTCGGGGTCCTGCATGTACTTCTCGTAGACCGCCTGGAGTTCGTCCAGCGCGCCCATCAGCGTCTCGGCGACGAAACGCCCGCCGTAGGGACCGAAGTGCCCGCGCGGGTCCGGAAATGCGGCCCAGTCCACTGCCTCTTTCACTTCATTCACGTTCCACCTGCCTCACCATGTTCACGAATTCCCGCACCAGCCGCGGATCCTTTTGCCCCGGCGCTGCCTCGACGCCGGAACTGACGTCGACGCCAAAGGGCCGGGTCACCGCCAGCGCCCCGGCGACATTGCCCGGGTCGAGTCCGCCGGCCAGGAGCCAGGGACGGTCCAGCGGTCCGGGTATCCGGCCCCAGTCGAAACGTTCGCCGGAGCCGCCCATCTTGCCGCCGGCATGGCTGTCGAGAAGAAAACCCCGTGCCGCGGGGTGGGCTTCCATCTCGCGGCGGGGATCCGTCGCATCGCCCATCGCGATCGCCTTCAGATAGCGCAACCCGAAGCGCTCGCAGAACCGGGCCTCCTCGCGACCGTGGAACTGCAGCAGGTCGAGGGAACAGCCCCGCAGCACCCGTTCGACCTCCTCGGGCGCAGGGTCAACGAACAGCCCCACCACCGACACGAAGGGCGGCAATGCGGCGGCGATCGCTGCTCCCTGCTCCACGCTCACCGCCCGGCGGCTGCGTGGATGAAACACCAGGCCGATGGCGTCGGCCCCGGCTTCCGCAGCCGCCGCCGCCTGGCGGGGATCGGTAAGGCCGCAGATCTTGACCCGATAGCGCATGATAGCCGGAGAGAGTACCAGAACACGCCCCGCATCGCGGTGAAGGACCGTTCCTACGGGGTGATTGGAACCAGCTCGTGCGCGACCGCCAGTGGCAACCCGAAGCCCGGGTCGTAGTCGACGCCGACGAGGTAGAGACCGCCGGCCGGCGCGGTGATCCCGGAGGCCCGGCGGTCGCGCGCGGCCATCACCTCATCGATCCAGCCGGCGTCGCGCCGGCCCTGGCCAATGGGCAGGAGCAAACCGGCGATGTTCCGGACCATATGGTGCAGGAAGGCGTTGGCGTGCACATCGAGAATCACGTAGCGCCCCTGGCGCGTAACGCTGATCGCGTGCACCGTCTTGATCGCGGACTTCGCCTGGCACGCCGCCGCGCGCAGGCTGCTGAAATCGTGGGTGCCGACGAACCGTTGCGCGGCCTCGTGCATGCAGCGGGCATCCAGTGCATGGCGCCACCACGCCAGACCCGTCGCCTGGATCGCAGGCCGCATCGGCTGATTCGCGATCAGGTACCGATACCGGCGACCGCGGGCCGAGAAGCGGGCATGAAAGCCTGCCGGGACCGGGTGCGCCCATTGCAGCGAGATGCTCGCGGGAAGCCGCGCGTTGCCTCCGAGCAGCCAGTTCCGTCCCTCGCGACGCGCGCTCGTGTCCAGATGGATCACCTGACCGGTCGCATGCACACCGGCATCGGTGCGGCCCGCGCACTGCAGCTCCACCGGGTGGCCGGCAACGAAACCCAGGGCGCGTTCCAGCTCGTCCTGCACGCTCCGGCCATCCTTCTGGCGCTGCCAGCCCAGGAACCCGCTGCCGTCGTACTCGACCCCGAGGGCCCAGCGCTGGACGCATGGCGCGGCCGCCGGCATCACACCCCCGCCGCCGGTGACGCGACGCGCAACATGACCGCGGCCGCCACCGCGAGCCAGAGCAGGGCCACCTGCCAGCGGACGCCGGCATGGCGGCCGCTGGAGGGAGGGTCGGATTCGGCGGCACCGGCCTGCGCGCCCGCTGTGTCCACGCGACCGGCGAGCGCCTGGTCCAGACGCTCGATGAGGAACTCCCGGCCGGCCTTCAGGCGACTCCAGCGCGTCCCCCGAACCCCTTGCCGGAATGTCCGATACTCCGTCTGCTGCGCCTCGAACAGGTCCAGCGCGAGAAACAGGCGCCGTGCAAACGCCTCCCCCCTCACCCCAGCCAGCATCAGCCACCGGCTCAGGCCCCGGATCTGGGCCGGCCGCTCGAAGGCGCTGGTGAGCCAGGCCACCCAGAAGACCACGGACAGCAGTGCGGCGATGCGCAGCCCGGCATCGCCGAGGCCCTCCAGTGACGGGACCAGGTGACCCCAACCCGTGGCACCGGCACCCGGCGATAGCCAGCCGAAGAAGAACAGCAGGGAAAGCAGGAACCACTTCAGGCGCCACGCCAGCCGCAGTCCCCGCCGGAGCGGCCAGTGACCGCCAACCAGCAGCAGCGCCAGCGCGAGGAAGCCCGGGACCAGACCGGCGGGCGAAGGGCTGACCAGCGTCGCCGACAGCGCGACCACCCCGGCAATCGCGAGGCTGGCGGGCAGGTCGGCCGGCATCCCGCCCCGCCAGTGGCCGCCCCGGCCGCCGGCAGCGCCGGCTTCAGCCGTCACCGCCCTCGATCTGCCGCCGGATCTCCTCCACCTTGGCCTTCTGCGCATCGGTCGCGGTCGGCGTGATCTCCTCGAGCAATCCCAGCGCG
>JAABTX010000086.1 GCA_011389655.1 Thioalkalivibrio sp. | reverse complement strand
GATGGATGTGAAGTACGTGGCCCGGATGATGATCTCCCAGTACCAGCGCCGGGTGGTGGTACTGGAGAGCGGCAAGCTCGTGGGCCTGGTGACGATGAACGACATCGTCGGCGAAGTGCTCAGGTTGGCAGACGAAGGCCATATCGAGGGCGTCAGGGATTAACGAAAATCCCTTCCATCTCCGTCGCGACCCGCCCCTGGGCCGTAGGGTGGGCCAAGCATAGCGGGCCCACCATCCTGGCCGTGGTGGTCTGTGGTGGGCACACTTCGTTTTGCCCACCCTACGCGGTCCCCCTTTCATGGTCGGGGGGTGGCCGCGCGCGATGACAGGTGGTTTGTGGTGGGCACACTTCGTTTTGCCCACCCTACGGCCCCCTTTCATGGTTGGGGGTGGCCGTGGCCGCGCGTCATGACAGCCCACCATCCTGGCTTTCATGGTCGGGGGTGGCCGCGCGCCGTGACAGTGAGCGTGTAGCGTTGCGGGGACCGCGAGAGCGGGAGCTCTGGGCTACACTCAAGGGAAGCGGCAGCCGCACCGGCGTCCGGCACGCCTTTCGCGGACTTGCCCTGCCGCGGATTCAGGTCCTCCCTGGAGGCCACCGATGCAAACGCGACCCGGCGAGTCCCCCGATACCTCCATTCCGGCGCCGGTCCTGCGCTGGGAGCACTTTCCCCACGAAGCGGATATGGGCGTGCGCGGCTATGGCGCCACCCTGGGCGAGGCCTTTGCGGCGGCGGCCACGGCCATGACCGCCATTGTCACCGACCCGGCAGTGATCGAGGCGAGGGAACACTTCACGTTCGACTGTGCCGATCCGGATCCGGAGCTGCTGCTCTACGATTTCCTGAACGTACTGGTCTTAGAAATGGCCGTGGAAGGGCGGTTGTTTGGTCGGTTCCGGGTCCGGGTCGAAGCAGGAAATCTCAGTGCCGAGGCCTGGGGCGAGCGGGTGGAGCGCCTGCGTCATCAGCCTGCCGTGGAGATCAAGGGCGCGACCTTCACTCAGCTTGCGGTCTGGCAGACGGAACAGGGCCCGTGGGTGGCCCAGTGCGTGCTGGACATCTGATCTTGCCGGATCGATCAGTCACGGAGACAGGACAGCATGGATATCAACCGCTTCACCAGGCTCTCCGACACCGCCTGGAAGCTCGAACCAACGGGCCCAATGCGCGTCCCGGCAATCATTTACGCTGATGCGGACCTGCTGGCCGAGATGGATGGCAAGGTCGGGGAACAGGCAGCGAATGTGGCCGCCTTGCCCGGTATCGTGGGGGCATCCTACGCGATGCCCGATGCCCACTGGGGATACGGTTTTCCGATTGGAGGGGTCGCGGCCTTCGACGCGAACGAGGGCGGCGTCGTGTCGGCGGGGGGTGTGGGTTTTGACGTCTCCTGTGGGGTCCGCACCCTGGTCACCGGCCTTGCGCGGGAGGCGGCGGAGGCGGTGAAGTGGGATCTCGCGGATGCGCTGTTCGCGGCGATTCCGGCCGGCATGGGGAGTACCGGAGCCATCCGCCTCGATGACCGCCAGATGACCGACATGCTGGTTGGCGGAGCCGCATGGGCGGTCGCCGAGGGCTATGGCGAAGCCGCCGATCTCGAGCGGATCGAGGAGCACGGCGAGATGGCGGGCGCGGAGCCGGGCGCGGTGTCGAAGCAGGCGCGCAAACGGCAGCGCAAGGAGATGGGAACGCTGGGTTCCGGCAACCACTACCTCGAGGTGCAGCGGGTGGTTGAGGTCTACGATCCGGATGTCGCGCACGCCTTCGATCTGGTCGAGGGCGAGATCGTGGTCTCGATCCATTGCGGGTCCCGCGGCCTGGGCCACCAGATCGGCACCGAGTTTCTGCGCGAGATGGTGGTGGCGGCGGAGGGCCACGGCATCCACCTGCCGGAGCGGGAACTGGCCTGCGCCCCGATCGATTCCGAGGTCGGGCAGCGTTATCTGGGCGCGATGCGCTCCGCGATCAACTGCGCGCTCGCCAACCGGCAGATCCTCAGCCACCTGACGCGCGAGGTCTTCGCCGACTTCTTCCCAGGTAACCATTTGCGGCTTCTCTACGATGTGTCGCACAACACCTGCAAGACTGAACGCCATCGCGTCGATGGTCGGGAACGAAAGCTGCACGTCCACCGAAAGGGGGCGACACGGGCCCTGCGGCCCGGCCATCCCGGCCTGCCGGAGGCGTTGCGGCCTGTCGGGCAGCCGGTGCTCGTGGGGGGGTCGATGGGTACCAGTTCCTACGTGCTGGTGGGGACCGACTCGGGCGAGAGGCTCTCGCTGCAGTCGGCCTGCCATGGCGCCGGCAGGGCGATGAGCCGGCATCAGGCGACGCGCCAGTGGCGCGGGCGCGAACTGGTCGATGAACTGGAGGAGCGCGGCATCCTGATCCGCAGCCCCAGCCTGCGCGGCGTCGCCGAGGAAGCCCCCGGGGCCTACAAGGACGTGACCCGCGTGGTCCGGGCCACCCACGATGCCGGTCTGGCCCGCATGGTCGCGCGCGTGGAACCGATGATCTGCGTCAAGGGCTGAGCAGCCCTGACGCAAGGGATGTGGGAGGCCAGCCCCCTGGGCGATCTTCCCCGGCACCGGAATCGGCGAGCGGGCTCGCCTGCTACAAGGGCCGGGGGGGCCGTGTAGGAGCGTGCCCTGCACGCGAACGCGCCGCGGGCGCGCCAGACGCCGGTGCGCAACCCGACACCGATTCGCGTGCGAGGCACGCTCCTACAGGGGGCGCGACTGACGCGGGGGACGGATTCAAAAATCCGTCTGCGAGGGTGGCACCGGAGTGGGTTGTGCGCGGAATAGTTCCGAGCCCGTTTCGTCAGGAAACAATAGAGAGCGCAATTCGCCCGCCCACCAGGAGTCCACCCAGTGAAGACGGTACGCACCACCACACCCCTTGCTGTTGCATCCGCACTGGTCATGCTGGCCGGTCCCAGTGCGCTGATCGCCGACGAGGTCGTACTCTGGTCAGCCCTGGCCGATGGAGGCAAGGCCGTGATGATCCGGCACACGCAGTCCGAGGAGGCCACCCCGGAGGTGTCGATGCATCTGTCGGCCGAGGGCGACTGCGCCGAGGAGCAGAATCTGAGTGCGGAAGGTCGCGAGCAGGCTCGAGCCCTGGGCCGGCTCTTTGAGGAACGCGGCGTCGCCGTGGACGCGGTGCTCAGCAGTGAATTCTGCCGGGCGCGCCAGACCGCCGAACTGGCCTTCGGTGACTACGAGACGTGGACCCCGCTCAACCTGATCGAGTCGCTTCTGGCGGGCGAGTCCGAATGGCTGATGGAGGACGTGCGTGAACGGATCGGCGAGTTCGCTGGCGACGGTGTGCTGGTGCTGGTCAGCCACCGCAGCAATATCAACACCATCACCTTCCAGCAGACGGAACCGGGAGACATGGTGGTCGTGGAACCGGAGGGGTTTGGCGGGTTTGACGTGCTGGGGATGATTTCGCGGAAGTAGATCCGCCGCTTGTCATACCCCATCCGCGGGGAACGGCGCGTTCCGGGCGCCCCGCTCCCCGAGGGGAGCGAGGCGTTTCACGAAACGGGTCAGTCGAATTCCTCGGCGATGTAGGCCGATACGTTCTCGATCTCCTCATCGCTCAGTCCGGTGGCATGCGGGGCCATCAGCGCTGTGTTTTCTCCCACCTGCTCACCGGCCCGGTAACGCTGCAGCTTGTCTGCGAGGTATTCCGCATCCCGGCCGGCCAGCGCCGGGAAGATGGCCTGCCCCTGCGCGGCCGGGCCGTGACAGCTGATACAGGTCTGATAGGTGGCCGCACCCGCCTCGAGGTCGGCAGCCTGGAGGTTTGCGCCCGCCGACATGGCGATGGCCCCGGCGGCAATGATCAGATACATCTTCATAGGTCTCTCCTTCGTTGGTTGGGGGGGTGTGCCGGTTCGATAGTGAGCGCCCCCGCTGGACTGCGCCACTGCGCTCGCAATACCGGGAAAAGACCGCGCGCGCTCGAGATCCGGCATTCGTGGTACCCGGGTTGATGATGGATCAATCTCCTCTTACAGGGCGTGGGCTGCGTCCCAGGGATCCGGGCCCATCACCACGGGCAGTGACAGTTCGTTGCCCCAGTGCGCCCAGCCACCGTTGTAGAGCCGCACGTCCTCGTAGCCCAGGGCCTGCAACTGAATGTAGGCCAGGGTGTTGCGGAAGCCGTCATGACAGTAGACATAGATGGTCTTGTCCTTCGGGATGTCCGCATACATCTCCGCCAGGTGCTCCAGTGAGCGCCACTTCTGTCCGTCGGTACCCTGCAGGCCCTCGACGTTCACTGCACCCGGGATGTGTCCGGCACGCACGGCACCGTTCATCTCCTCGCCGGTGTACTGCTCCTCGGGACGGGCGTCCAACAGCAGGATCTCTTCATCGCGCAGAGAGTAAACGTCGCGATAGATGTCGGTCCACTCGATGACCAGGCCCTCGCGGGCCGGCTTCAGGGTCACGTTGCCGGGCGTCGCCTCAGGCGCCTCGGTCGAAAGGTCGTTGAAGGCCTCCCATTCCCCGGTACCGCCGTCCATGATCCTCACGCGCTCCATGTCGAAGCCGTACAGGTTGAGCAGGAAGTAGATGCGCGAGGCAAGGGCGGTGCGGGAGTCGTCGTAGATCACGACCAGTGAGTCATCGTTCACGCCCCATTTGCGCAGGGTCTCCTGGAAGTGCTCCCTGGACGGGTAGCGCATGATGGGAACGGCATCATTGTCGCCGAGATCCGAGAAACGCTGAACCTGGCGGGCGCCGGGGATGTGCCCGACCGTGAAGTAGCGGTTGGGGTAATAGCGAACCTCGAGCAGCACCAGCGACGGATCATCGATGTGATCCTCCAGCCACATCGAATCGACCAGGAAGGCCGGGCGCTCGGCGTGGGCGGCGGCGGGTACCAGCAGCAGCATGGCGGCGAGGATCAGGGATCGGATCAGCGGTGGCCTTCGGTCTGATTGCATCAGGAGGCTCCCTCAATGGTGCATGGGCGGTCGGCGGTGTGTCATCGTTTTTGACGGGGCCGCCCAGGGGGCGGCTGCGGTTTGTTCAGGCAGACTGCCTTCTTGGCGCGTCTGACTGGTGACGTATCAGGCCGTCAAAATCTTCCGCACCGGCTGACACGCGGGGCCATCGCCCAACGGTGGGCCAAGCCCCCGGGCTCAACAGGGTGGCCCGGGCGCAGCGGACGGACCATCCGGCCTTCGGATCAGCCGCCGGGCTGGGCGCTGACGCGCTGGTGGACGGCCATGATCAGCAGGGCCAGCGCGATCGCACCGACGAACAGCATCAGCGTGGCACCGACATCGTTCATCAGTTTCGGATCAATCACCAGCACCAGCGCAAGGGCGACCATGATCATCCCGCCGATGAGCTTCAGGTTGCGGCCGTGGCTCTCCTGGAACTTGCCCATGCGCAGGGTGACCAGCGCCGTGAAGAAGACCACCAGCTCGATCAGCAGGTAGATCAGGAGGTAGACCCCCAGCAGCATCAGGAAGGTGATACCGGTCACCCCACGTTCCGCAACGATCCCGCTCCAGATCACAGGGAAGCCGGCCGTGCACGGCAGCTCGACAAGCGCGATCCCCGAGGCCATGACCAGGGTCGCGAAGAATAGCCCGAAGCCTGTCAGCTGCGGGTTCAGCAGCCTGCGGATGCCCTGATAGATCCCCGGCTTCTGGCTGTCGGCGATGGTGAACGAGGGTCCGGCCCTGAACCAGAAGTAGTCCTTGATGTTCACCAGCCCGAAGGTCAGCGCGAAGACCGCGACCAGCCACTGCACCCACGTGAGGTACAGGATGTAGCTGAGTACGCTGAAGACACCGGCGATGAAGGCCCCGTAGATCAGGGCCGTCGTGGTCAGGAAGGTGATGCCGACCAGCGCGATCCGGCCGCGCGAGCCCGAGTGGATCACCAGGCCGAGCAGGAGGGTGAGCACCCAGAGCGAGCACGGGTTCAGGCCGTCGATGAACGCCACCAGCAGCGTGGTGACGACCAGCGGCTGTACCCCGAGGTCCACGGTCCCGATCAGGGGAATGTCGATCTCGTTGTCATTCTCGTGCTCCGCCGGTACTGGATCGGCGGGACCGGGCTGCTCACCGCTGTCTCCAAGGTCCGCGATCTCTTGCCGGATCGTCGCCTCCATCTCGCGGCGGATCTGCGGTCCGTCGCCGACCCAAGCGCCGCCACCGACAAAGGCCGTCGGCACCGAGCCCGGTTCGATCCCGTGTGCGACAGACAGTGCAATGAAGAGCTGGTGATGGGCATCGGTACGAAAGACCTCGAATTCTCGGATCTCGAGCTCCGGATAGCGCTGTTCAAGCTCCCGCAGGAAGGGCTTCTGTTCGTCGCAGTGGGGGCAACCCTCGCCCCAGAAGACGAACATGCGCACTTTTTCCGCTTCATCGCCGCTGCCCTGAGCCTGCGTTCCCCCGGACAGGAGGATAAGCGCAACGAAAAGCAGCCCGGACAACCATGACGGAAGGGGATGGCAGGGCACTGGACGTTCTCCGATCGAAGACGAGGTGCTTTGCGGCCGTATGGCCACACAGGTTACACCCTATGAGGGGGCGAGGAAGATCGTCATGACCTGGGTCAACCAAGTCGCGGGTCCGGAAGATCCCGCCGGGTGGGCAAATCGAAGCGCGGCCATCCTGTTGGCCGTGGCTGCGCGCGGGTACGTGATTGCAATGAAACGCGTGCTCAGGACCGCCCCCTGGCAGATCGTGATCTTCTCGATCGGCATGTACCTGGTGGTCTACGGCCTGCGCAACGCCGGGCTAGTGCGCCGCGACGCCTTCAGTGCGCACCGCCGGAATCGAGGTCGACGCCCTTGTCGTGCAGGGCCAGACGTTCGTGCAGCTCGCGGCCGGCACCCAGCGGGGCCATCACCTCGACCTCCATCCCGTTGCGCCGGAACTTGCTGACGACCTTGTCGATGGCGGCCACCGCGGAGCTGTCCCAGAGTGCGAGTTCCCGAAGATCGATGACCACGTTGTGCACCGGTTGGCGGTAGTCGAAACTGTCGATGAACTTGTCGACCGCGACGAAGAACAGCTGTCCGCGCACGGTGTAGGTGCGGGTATGGCTGCCTTCCGGCCGGCTGCTGTCGATGTCGATCGAGTTGGCGATCTTGCGCGCGAAGAAGACCGCGCTCAGCAGCACGCCGGCCAGCACGCCCTTGGCAAGGTCATGCGTGATGACCACAGTCGCGATCGTTACCAGCAGCACGGTGGCGTCGGTGCGCGGGAGCCGGTGCAGGGTCTTCAGTGAGTTCCAGTCGAAGGTGGCGACGGACACCATCAGCATCACCGCGACCAGTGCGGCCATCGGGATCAGCGACACCAGGTCGCCGAGCACCAGGATGAAGAACAGCAGGTAGAGGCCGGAGGCCAGCGTCGACAGGCGCCCGAGGCCACCGGATTTGATGTTGATCACCGACTGCCCGATCATCGCGCAGCTGGCCATGCCGCCCAGGAAACCGGTGACGATATTGGCGATCCCCTGACCCTGTGCCTCGAGGTTCTTGCCGCTGGGGGTGTCGGTCAGGTCGTCGATGATCGAGGCGGTCAGCAGCGATTCCAGCAGACCGACGATCGCCAGCGCCAGCGCGGTCGGGAAGATGATCGACAGCGTCTCCAGGGTCAGCGGCACGTCCGGAAGCAGGAACACGGGCAGTCCGTCCGGGAGATCGCCCATGTCGCCCACGGTGAGGGTTGGCAGTCCGGCGAAGAAGGCCAGCGCCGTCAACGCCACGATCGCCACCAGTGGCGGCGGCAACAGACGCGGACAGAACGGCAGCAGCGGCAGCCCGTAGATGATGATCAATCCCCCGGCCACCAGCAGCCACATCGTTACGTCGCCGTCGATCAGGTAGGGCAGTTGCGACAGAAAGATCAGGATCGCCAGGGCATTCACAAAGCCCACCAGCACGGTGCGCGGGATGAACATCATGTAGCGCGCGAGCTTGGCCCAGGCGAAGAACAATTGGATGATGCCGGTCAGAATCGTTGCGGCCAGCAGGTATTGCAGCCCGTGTTCGGCCACCAGCGTGACCATCAGCAGGGCCATCGCGCCGGTCGCCGCCGAAATCATGCCCGGCCGTCCGCCGGCGAAGGCGATCACCACCGCCATCGAGAACGAGGCGTACAGGCCGACCTTGGGGTCCAGACCCGCGATGATCGAGAATGCGATGGCCTCGGGAATCAGCGCCAGTGCGACGACGATGCCGGCGATCAGGTCGCCGCGAATATTGAAGAACCAGATGTCGCGTTGGCGATGCCAGAGCTTGACGAGGGTACTTTTCACGTCGAGGAATCCCGATCCGTAGGTGTGCTCGTCGCACGCGGCTCGGAGAGCGCGGCAACAAAGGACGCGACCCATGGTGGGTAGCCTGGGGTTGCACGCGTGGGCCTTGCGTTTCATGCTGCACGGCAAGCGCGAAACGCTAGGGTAGCATTCTCCAGTGTGGATCTGAATCGCCAGGGGTTCTGCGAAGTGATCCGGGACAGCGAATCCCTCGCAGCCTATTCACCACGGACAACAGGGAACCAGCATGCTGCAACGAGTCATTATTGCGATTGATTTCTCCAAGCCGGCGGCCGAGGGATTGGCGGTGGCGCGTGAGCATTGTCCGGGGGCATTGATGCGCCTGGTGACGGTGGTCAAGCCCTCGGAAGTGGCCGCGGGTGCCTCGGGTGCATTCTCGGCCGGGGCGTCCCCGCTGCATTCCAAGGACATGCGGCAGGTGGCCGAGGAAAAGGGGCTCGAGCGGCTGCGGGCCTGGGCGATTGAAGGCGAGGAGTGCGCGGTGGTGTTCGGCAGCGCACCGGAGGAAATTGCGCGGCATGCGCGCGAGTGGGGCGCGGATCTGATCGTGATCGGGACCCGCGGGCGCAGCCAGCTGGTCAGCATGCTGTCGGGCTCCGCGACCGAGTGGTTGATCCGGCATGCGCACGTCCCGGTGATGGTGGTGCACGACATCGAACTCAGCCCGTCGATGCGGGAAAAGCTTCCGCCCGGTGTGTAGGCCGTCGTGACATCGCCACTGCCGAACCCTTTGGGTATCCCGCTCGGAATCCCTGGCGATGGCTGATTCGAACGAGATCGACGATATCGAGCATTTCCGCGAGCGCCTGCTGCAGCTGCGCGCCGAGATCCTCGACCTGCAGGGCGCGCGCGACGATTCGGCGGCGACCGTGCAGCTGGATCAGTCCAGTGTCGGCCGGCTGTCACGCATGGATGCCCTGCAGCAGCAGGCCATGGCTCAGAATGCACAACGCCGTGCGGCACAGTCGCTCGGGCGCATCGAGGCTGCCCTGCGCCGCTGTGACGAGGGGAGTTACGGCTTCTGCATGGACTGCGACGAAGCTATCGACCCCCGCCGTCTGAACCTCGACCCTACCGCTACCCGTTGCATCCGCTGCGCGGAGGCGCACGACGGTTGATGCGTTCGGTGCAGGCGCGAGCGTCGCTCGCGAAGGTTTGGTGAAGCGCCTGCGCCCAGGCTGCGCTGCCGCGCGTTCGCCGCAAAGCGATGGTGCAGGCGTGGCCGCGACTTTTGCGTGAGTGCGTACAGGCCCATGGGCCGGCCTTCACGGCAATCCGGTCAAGCAGGTTTGATCAGATCCTGCAAAGCGCCTTCCCAGGCAGGTCGTAGTGCATCCACGCTCCACGCGGACACATCCAGCGGTGCGGGAAGGCCGCCTTCCAGCCACTCTTGCAGCTGTTCCACCAATGCCAGGCCGTCGCCGGGCGGATACCGGCAACCCCTTGGGTATTGTTCCGGGTAACTCAGGTCATCAGGTACCAGGGGCCGCGCACCGGCGCTCACCGCTTCGAGCATGGCCAGCCCCTGAAACTCGTGCAGGGCCGTGCTGACGACGATGGCGGCGCGCCCGAGGACCGCTTCGTATTGCTCGCGAGACAGACGGCCGTCGGCAACGATGCGCGCACCGAGCCGCTCACGCAGGCGGGCCAGAGCTTCCGGCACCTTCCGCGGACGCGCACCGAGCAGGGCCAGCCGGAATTCGACACCGCGCATATCGAGCTCCAGCAGGGCATGGACAAAGCGTTCCGGAGCCTTGTCATATTCCCAACGGTGATTCCAGAGGATCAGCCGGAGATCGCGCGCCGGACCCGGCGGCACGGGGTGGATGGGGACCGGCAGCACCTCGGCGCGTCCAGCCAGGCGTTCGGTGATCCCTGCCGGCACCTGGTCGGGCATGCGCTTCAACAGGCCCTCGACGCCATCCAGGAACGAGTCCCGGTTGTAGGCCGAGTTGAACGCGAGCCGATCGGCGGCGAGTGCCCCGTAGAGCTGCACCATCTGCGGGTCGACCGACGAGGCCTGCTGGCCGCCCACCGGGTAGGCGAACTGATTTTCGTGGAAGTAGTAGAGCGTGGGCGCCCGGGC
>JAABTX010000010.1 GCA_011389655.1 Thioalkalivibrio sp. | reverse complement strand
GTGGACGACATCATCCTCGAGCAGCTCGCCTCCAGCTACTCGGTGCTCACCGAGGACGAAAAGGACCTCGGCATCTGCCTGGTCGACATCGGCGGGGGGACGACCGACATCGCGGTCTTCGCGAACGGCGCGATCGCCCACAGCGCGGTGATACCGATCGCCGGCGATCAGGTGACCAACGACATCGCCGTCGCGCTGCGCACCCCGACGCAGTACGCGGAGGAGATCAAGATCAAGTACGCCTGCGCGCTGCGGCAGCTGGCCGACCCCGGAGAGACCATCGAGGTGCCCGGGGTCGGCGACCGGCCCGCGCGGCGGCTGTCCCGGCAGACCCTCGCGTCGGTCGTGGAGCCACGGTACGAGGAGCTGCTGCAGCTGGTACAGGCCGAGCTGCGGCGTTCGGGATCGGAGGAACTGATCGCCGCCGGCGTGGTGCTGACCGGCGGTTCCTCGCGCATGGAGGGCGTGGTCGATCTCGCCGAGGAGGTCTTCCACATGCCGGTGCGGCTCGGCATGCCGCACAGCGTCAGCGGACTGATCGACGTGGTGCGCAACCCCATCCATTCCACCGGCGTCGGGCTGCTGCTGTATGCCCAGCAGGCGCGGGCGGAACAGGAGGCGCGTCCGGTGGACACCGGTTTCCAGGGTGTCTGGCGACGCATGAAGAACTGGTTTTCGGGGCATTTCTGACCCCTGAAGGGGTGTCGGCGGCCCGCTCGCCGGCGGCACCAAGGTGACTTTACATCGACCCAACCCAGGAGGGCACAACCATGACATTCGAACTGATGGATACCTTTACCCAGAGCGCGACAATCAAGGTGATCGGCGTGGGCGGTGGCGGCGGCAACGCCGTGCAGCACATGGTCTATTCGCAGCTGGAGGGCGTGGACTTCATCTGCGCCAACACCGACGCCCAGGCCCTGAAGAGCCTCGGCGCGAAGACGCTGCTGCAGCTTGGCGGCGACATCACCAAGGGTCTGGGTGCCGGTGCCGACCCGGCGGTGGGCCGCGAGGCGGCGCTGGAGGATCGCGAGCGCATCCAGGAACTGCTGCAGGGGGCCGACATGGTCTTCATTACCTCCGGCATGGGCGGCGGCACCGGCACCGGTGCGGCCCCGGTGGTCGCGCAGCTCGCCAAGGAGATGGGGATCCTGACCGTCGCCGTCGTCACCAAGCCGTTCCCGTTCGAGGGCAAGAAGCGCATGCAGGTGGCGATGTCCGGCATCAAGGCGCTGACCGAGCAGGTCGATTCGCTGATCACCATCCCGAACGAGAAGCTGCTGACGGTACTGGGCAAGAACACCAGTCTGCTCGATGCCTTCAAGGCAGCCAACGACGTGCTCTTCGGTGCCGTGCAGGGGATCGCCGAACTGATCACTCGCCCGGGCCTGATCAACGTCGACTTTGCCGACGTGCGTAACGTGATGCGCGAGATGGGCATGGCGATGATGGGCACGGGTTCGGGGGCCGGCGAGGACCGGGCGCGGCAGGCGGCCGAGGCGGCGATCGCGAGCCCGCTGCTGGAGGACATCGACATCTCCGGGGCGCGCGGCATCCTGGTGAACGTGACCGGCGGCCTGGATGTCGGGATCGGCGAGTTCGAGGAGGTCGGCGAGGCGGTGAAGGCGCTGGCGTCCGAGGACGCAACGGTCGTGGTCGGCACGGTGATCGATCCCGAGATGACGGACGAACTGCGCGTGACCCTGGTCGCGACCGGACTCGGCAGTCCGGCCAAGCCGGCCGCTCCCGAGCGTCCGAGCGTCCGGGTCGTGGATGCCGCACCGCCGCGCCGCGTTGCCGGTTCCGATCTCGAGGGACTGGAGCGGCCGACCGCGCTGCGCCGTGGCGAGGGCAACGCCGCGGTCGACTACGCGGGACAGACCGGGATCGACGTGCTCGACATTCCGGCCTTTCTGCGCAAGCAGGCGGACTGAGGGGCAACTATGCAGGATGAGCGGAATCCTGCAATAATGCTGTCATTGTTGTGCGCAAGTCCGGGCCCGTGTTGACTTTCGGGCCCGGACCACGGCACCTCATCCCTGGAGTGAGCTTGCGTTGATCAGGCAGAGAACGCTCAAGAACAGTATTCGCGCCACGGGCGTCGGCCTGCACACCGGCGAGAAGGTCACACTGACGCTGCGGCCCGCTGCACCCAACACCGGTGTGGTCTTTCACCGTTCGGATCTCGATCCGGCGGTGTCGATCAATGCGGCCGCGGAGAATGTCGGTGACACCCGGTTGTCCACCACGCTGATCCGTGACGGGGTGCGCGTGTCCACCGTGGAACACCTGCTGTCCGCCGTGGCCGGCCTCGGCATCGACAACCTGCACGTGGATGTCAGTGCCTCCGAGGTCCCGATCATGGATGGCAGCGCCGGGCCGTTCGTGTTCCTGTTGCAATCGGCGGGGCTGGAAGAGCAGAACGCGGCGAAGAAATTCATCCGCATCAAGCGCACGGTGGAGATCCACGACGACGACAAGTGGGTGCGCTTCGATCCCTACGAGGGGTTCAGGGTCGGTTTCTGCATCGATTTCGAGCATCCGATGTTCACCAGCGGAAGCCAGCGCGCGGAGCTCGACTTCTCCTCCACGTCCTTTGTGCGGGAGGTCTCCCGGGCCCGGACCTTCGGCTTCATGCGGGATATCGAGGCCCTGCGCGCCAACCAGCTGGCGCTCGGGGGCAGCCTCGACAACGCGATCGTGCTGGACGATTTCAAGATCCTGAACGAGGACGGCCTGCGTTACGAGAACGAACTCGTGAAGCACAAGATCCTCGACGTGGTCGGCGACCTGTATCTGCTCGGACACAGCCTCATCGGCGCGTTCACCGGACACAAGTCGGGTCACGCGCTGAACAATCAGCTGATCCGAGAGCTGAAACAGGACCAGGAGGCCTGGGAACTGGTCACCTTCGAGGATGCCTCGCAGCCCCTGCCGATCTCCTTCGGCCAGCTGACCCAGACCCTGGGCGGCGCCTGACCACGATCGGTCGGGACGCGCCCGGCCGCGACCTGCGCGTCAACGACCGCCGGAGCCCCGACGGGCCAGGCGCCTCAGCGCGTCGGCGAGTCGCCGATCGCTGATACCGGAGGCCGCAGCCAGCAGCGCCCGGCTCGCCGAGGAGGGTATCGTCCGTTCCGTCTGCGCTGCCACGGCTCGGGTCGTTGCCGGACCGGGTGCCGAGATGACCACGCGAACCTGCTCGATTGCCTGATACCCGGCGGCGCTCAGCGTCTTGCGCATGTCCCGCTGCAGGAAGCGCAACTCGGTGGCGCAGGCCGGTTCGCGGCAGGCGATGACCAGGGTGCTTCCGTCCGTGGCGATGTCGATGCGGCGCTGCTCCAGGAGCGGACCGAGGATGCCCTCAAGGGCGCGGCGGATGCCGGCATCGGCGCGCGAGCGCATGCGCCACGCCGGATCGATGTAGGAGGCCAGCGGCCGCGGCGCCGATCGTTTCCCGTCCCCGTTCCGGTTCATCACGCCTCCGCCGGAGCCCGCACCGGTGCAGTATAACCGGCGGCGCCCGCCGAGGGTGTGCTGGCGGCCCGGGAAGTTCAGCGCGGTATGCGGTATCCTACCGGGCTTTCATCGCGTTGTTCTCCGCAGGGTCTCATGGTCACCAGTCTCGTACGCAAGTTGTTCGGCAGCCGCAACGATCGCGCGATCAAGCGCTACCTGCGGGTGGTGCGCATGATCAATGCCGTGGGCGAGGAGATCGATCGCCTCTCGGATTCGGAACTCGCCGGCAAGACGGCCGAACTGCGCAGCCGGCTGCAGGGCGGCGAGACTCTGGAAGGCCTGCTGCCCGAGGCCTTCGCGGTATGCCGGGCGATGAGCGAAAGGACGCTGGCGATGCGGCACTTCGACGTGCAGCTGATCGGCGGCATGGTGCTCAATGACGGGCGCATCGCGGAGATGCGGACCGGCGAGGGCAAGACGCTGGTCGCGACCCTGAACGGCTACCTGAACGCGCTCTCGGGCGATGGCGTGCACGTGGTCACGGTCAACGACTACCTTGCGCGTCGCGATGCGGTCTGGATGGGCCGGCTGTACCACGCGCTCGGCCTCTCGGTGGGCGTGATCAACAGCTCGGGCGGTCTGGGCGCGGACACCTCCTCCTATCTCTACGACCCGGACTATCACCCGGAGGGCGAGGGTTACCCACGGCTGCGTCCGGCCACCCGGCGCGAGGCCTATGCGGCGGACATCACCTACGGCACCAACAACGAGTTCGGCTTCGACTACCTGCGCGACAACATGGCCTTCCGCGCCGAGGACCGGGTGCAGCGCGAGCTGAACTACGCGATCGTGGACGAGGTGGACTCGATCCTGATCGACGAGGCCCGCACGCCGCTGATCATCTCCGGCCCGAGCGGCGACAGTTCGGAGATGTACACGCGCATGAACACAATCGTGCCGCAGCTGACGCAGCAGGAGGACGAGGAGTCGCCGGGCGACTACTACGTCGACGAGAAGGCCAAGCAGGTCTTCCTGAGTGAAGAGGGGCAGGAACGCGTCGAGCAGCTGCTGCACGAGCACGAGCTCCTCGACGAGCACCAGACGCTCTACGATGCGGCCAGCATCCCGGTCCTGCATCACCTGAACGCGGCGCTGCGGGCCCACGCGCTGTTCAAGCGCGATGTCGCCTACCTGGTTCGGGACGGCAAGATCTTCATCATCGACGAGTTCACCGGCCGCATCATGCCCGGCCGACGCTGGTCCGAGGGTCTGCACCAGGCGATCGAGGCCAAGGAGGGCGTGCCGATCCAGCAGGAAAACCAGACCCTGGCATCGATCACCTTCCAGAACTACTTCCGTCTCTACGACAAGCTTGCGGGGATGACCGGTACCGCCGATACCGAGGCCTACGAGTTCCAGACCATCTATGACCTCGAGGTGGTGGTGATTCCGGGCAACCGGCCCCTGAACCGCAATGACATGCAGGATCTGGTCTACCTGACCCAGGACGAGAAATTCGACGCGATCAGCAAGGAGATCAGCTGGTGCGTGGAGCGCGAGCAGCCCGTGCTGGTGGGGACGGCCTCGGTGGAGGCCTCCGAACGCCTGGCCGGTGCGCTGAAGCGGACCGGCATCCGCTTCGAGGTCCTGAACGCGAAGCAGCACGAGCGCGAGGCCCACATCATCGCCCAGGCCGGTCGGCCCGGGGCGGTGACCATCGCGACGAACATGGCCGGCCGCGGCACCGACATCGTGCTGGGTGGTGGCCTGGACGCGGAACTGGAGGCCCTGGGCGAGAATCCGGACGACGCCGAGGTGGAGCGCGTGAAGGCCGAGTGGCAGCAGCGCCACGATGCGGTCGTCGCGGCCGGCGGACTGCACATCATCGGTTCCGAGCGCCACGAATCCCGCCGCATCGACAACCAGCTGCGCGGGCGGTCAGGGCGCCAGGGCGACCCGGGCTCCAGTCGGTTCTTCCTGTCGCTGGAAGACAACCTGATGCGCATCTTTGCCTCGGAGCGGGTCCGGGGCCTGATGCAGCGGCTGGGCATGGAACAGGGCGAGGCCATCGAGAATGCCTGGGTGAGCCGCGCGATCGAGAACGCCCAGCGCAAGGTCGAGGCCCACAACTTCGACATCCGCAAGCAGCTGCTCGAGTACGACGATGTCGCCAACGACCAGCGCCGGGTGATCTATGAGCAGCGTGCGGAACTGCTGACGGCCGAGGACATCTCGGACACCATCGACACGCTGCTGCTGGACGTGGTCAACGGGGCGATCAGCCGGTACATCCCGCCGGGCAGTGTCGAGGACGAATGGGATGTCCCGGGCCTCACCAGCTATCTGGCCTCCGAGTTCGGGCTCGAGCTGCCGGTGCAGGACTGGCTGGACAACGAGAAGGACCTCCACGAGGAACCGCTGCGCGACCGCATCGTGGACAAGGCGCGTGCGGTGATCGAGGAAAAGCGGTCCGCGATGGGCGACGACCTGATGAAGCGGCTGCAGCGTGACGTGATGCTGCAGGTCCTGGACAGCCAGTGGAAGGAGCATCTCGCGGCGATGGACTACCTGCGCCAGGGCATCGGCCTGCGCGGCTACGCGCAGCGCAACCCGAAGCAGGAATACAAGCGCGAGGCCTTCGCGATGTTCGAGGCCCTGCTCGAACGGATCAAGCACGACGTGATCAAGATGCTGCTGCGCCTGCAGCTGCGTTCCGAGAGTGCTGCGGAGGAGTTCGGCCGCCGCTTCGCGCGCGCGCCGGAGGGCATCCAGTTCAGGCACGAGGACCCGGGCAGCCCGCTGCGCGGCCGGGAGGAACGGGCGGAGGCCCCCGATTCGGCCCAGCCCTTCCGGCGCGAGGGGCCGAAGCTCGGCCGTAACGATCCCTGCTGGTGCGGTTCCGGCAAGAAATTCAAGCACTGCCACGGCCGCCTGAGCTGAGGCCGCACCGTGGCCGTCGCGCTGCAGGCTCCGGGCCACCTGGCCCCAGTGCGCGGAATCCGGCTCGCGGCGCGCGCCGCCGGTATCCGCTACCGGGACCGCGAGGACCTGGTGCTGATCGATGCGGGCCCGGACGCGGCGATCGCCGCACTGTTCACCCGTAACGCGTTCTGCGCCGCACCGGTGCATGTCGCCCGCGAGCACCTTGCCGCGGGCAGCCCGCGCTGGCTGCTGGTCAATGCCGGTAACGCCAACGCCGGGACCGGGACGGCGGGGCTTGCCGCGTCCCGCGCGACCTGTGCCGACCTCGGGCGCATCCTGGGCGTGCCGGCGCAGTCGGTGCTGCCATTTTCCACCGGTGTGATCGGCGAGCCGCTGCCGGTGGAGCGCATCGCCGCGGCGCTGCCCGCACTCGCCGAAGGGCTTGATGCCGACGGCTGGCTGGCCGCGGCCCGGGCGATCATGACCACCGACACGGTGCCCAAGGGTGCCAGCCGGACCATCGCGCTGAGCGGCGGCACGGTGACCCTGACCGGCATCGCCAAGGGTTCCGGCATGATCCATCCGGACATGGCGACGATGCTGGCCTTCATCGGCACCGATGCCGGACTCGACGCGGATCTGCTGCGGCAGCTGCTCACCGAGGCGGTGACGCACAGCTTCAACGCGATCACCGTCGACGGAGACACCTCCACCAACGACGCGGTGGCCTGCATCGCCAGCGGCGCCAGCGGCGTCACCGTGTCATCCGGCCCGGACCTCGAGCGCATCGCCGCGGCACTGAACGCGGTGTGTCTGGAGCTGGCCGAGGCCATCGTGCGCGACGGCGAAGGCGCGACCAAGTTCGTCCGGGTTACGGTGCAGACGGCCCGTGACCGGAACGAGGCGCGCCGGGTGGCCGAGGTCGTTGCGCTGTCGCCACTGGTGAAGACGGCGCTGTTCGCATCCGATCCCAACTGGGGGCGGATCCTCGCCGCGGTCGGGCGCGCCGGGGTCCGGGATCTGCGGATCGAGGACGTCGGCATTGCGGTGAATGGCGTGCGCATCGTCGCCGCGGGCGGGCGTGCGCCGGGCTACACCGAGGAGGCCGGCCAGCAGGCGTTCGGCGCGGCCGAACTGGACATCGTGATCGATCTTGCGCGCGGCGGTGCCGGATACCGCAAGTACACCTGTGACTTCTCCTACGACTACGTCCGGATCAACGCCGACTACCGGTCCTGAGGACCGGATGCGCGTCGCCATCGGCCTGCTGCGCGATGCGGCGGGCCGCGTGCTGATCAGCCGGCGCAGGGGCCGTGTGCATCTGTCCGGTCTGTGGGAGTTTCCGGGTGGCAAGTGTGCACCGGGAGAGGATGCCCGCGGTGCCCTGGAGCGGGAGCTGCACGAGGAGCTGGGCATCGAGGTGGTGGAGGCCAGCCGCATCCTGACGGTTCCCCATGACTATCCCGAACGGAGGGTGGAGCTGGCGGTGTTCCGGGTCGATGCCTGGAGGGGTGAGCCGCAGCCCCGCGAGGCGCAGCCGCTGTACTGGGCGCAGCCGGCCGAACTCGCGGGGCTGCGGTTCCCCGAGGCCAGCCGGGCCATCGTCAACGCCGCCCGGCTTCCGGCGTTCTATCTGATCTCGCCGGATCCGGACTCCCCGGCCGCGGTGGAGTCCGAGGCCCGCCGTGTGGCCCGCCGGCTTGCCCGCGGGGGCATCCGGCTGCTGCAGATCCGCGCCCCCGGGCTCGGGCAGGCCGCCTTTCTCGATTATGCGCACAGGCTGATGGCCGCCGCCGCCGGACACGGGGTGGAGGTGCTGGTGAATGCGCCGGAGACCTGGCGCGAGGCGCTGCCGCCGGCGGGCTGTCACCTGTCCGAACGGTGCCTGCGAGCGCTCGGCGCGCGTCCGGACTGCGACGGCTGGATTGCGGCATCGGTGCATGACCTCGACGGCCTCGAGCGCGCGATGGCGTTGCCAGTGGACTTCGTGGTCGCGGGGCCGGTCGAACGGACGCGCACCCACCCGGACGCCCAGCCGATCGGGGTCTCCGGCCTCGCCGCCCTCTGCGGGCGGACGTCCTGCCCGGTGTTCGCGCTGGGAGGCCTGCAACCAGGGGATCTTGGACGGCTGCGGGCGGTCGGCGCGCAGGGGATCGCCGGCATCCGGGGCCTGCTGGACTGACCTGCGCGGCAGGGGTAGGGCGCGAATGCGCGCCCTCCGGTGGACTTCAGATCGCGCAGCAGCTCAGCTGGAAGGGCAGGTCGCGCGAGACGATCCGGGGCCGGTCGTGGAAGTCTCCGGGATCGAGGAAGCGCACCGTGAAGCGCTGTCGTCCGGCACTGATCTCCGGATAGCACTGCTCGTCGCTGCCGATGCTCACCCGCAGCATCTGCCAGGCGTAGCTGGTGTCCAGTCCCTGCTCATAGTAGCCGTCCTGGGCGACCACGCTGCGCGGCTGACCCGCGGCGCGGATGAACGCGAGTACCTGGGTGATGGCCTCCGCCACCGATTCCAGCGGCCGAAACCACTCGAGGAGCAGCTCCGCGCGCGCCGCCGCCGGCTGCGACAGCCAGTAGTGATAGATCGGTAGGTCAAAGTCGCAGGCCCCACCCGGCAGCGCGGTGCGCTGGCGCACGCTGGTGTAGAACTCGTTGTCCTTCACCGCATGGTCGAGGCCGCCGACCTGATCTTCCAGCCGCGCGAGCAGCCGGCGCTGCCCCTCCATCGTCAGCGCCAGGCGCTCCTGGTCAACCCCGGGCTGGGCGGCGAAGCGGTTCAGGTTCGCGATCTGACGCTCGATCTCGCCCATCAGCTCGCGCTTTACGTCCACCCGCCCCGCCAGCGCATAGATGTCCACGAGCACGGTCAGTGCTTGGTGGTGGTCGAAGTCCCGGGCCGCGAGGCTGCTGCTGCGAAAGCGCTCCAGCAGGGCCTCCAGACGGAGCAGCAGCCGTACGCGCTCGTGCAGGGGCTGTTCGAATGTCAGCGTCGACTGGGTCAAGGCGTGCAATCCGGCGAATTGGTGTCCAGTATCAGGCATGTTCCCGGTGCATTTCCACCCGGATTCCGGGACGGCGGCGATGCCCCCGCCGGCGTGGTCCCGGCTTGCCGCTACACGGTGCCCGAGCCCGCGGCCTCCCGGTAACGCCTGTCCAGCCCGCGCACCTGCGCGGTCAGCTCCGTCTGGTCGAGGCGCCCGTCGTTCTCGATCACATCGTCCGCCGCCTGCCGGCGGGCATCGCGGGACGCCTGGCTGCGGATCATGCGCCAGGCCTCCTGCGGATCGATGCCATCGCGCGCGACCACGCGCTGCACCTGTACCGCCTCCGGACAGTCGACCAGCAGTATCCGGTCGACCCGGTCCTGCCAGCCGGCCTCCAGCAGCAGCGGGATCACCAGCAGCACGTAGGGCGTCTGTTCCGGAAGCTCGGCCAGCCGCTGCCGCATCCGGGCGTCGATGGCGGGATGGGTGATTGCCTCCAGCCGGCGGCGCCGGGAGGGGTCCCGGAAGACGCGTCTGCGCAGCGCGGCCCGGTCCAGGCTGCCGTCCGGGCGGAGCAGGCCGGACCCGAAGCTGCGGCCGATCTCCGCAAGGGCGGGCTCGCCCGGCGCCACGACCTCCCGCGCGATCCGGTCGGTGTCGATCACGGGGGCGCCCAACTGCTGGAAGATCGCCGAGACCGTGCTCTTGCCGCTGCCGATTCCGCCGGTCAGTCCGATCCTCAGCACGATCAGGGCAGGTACAGGGCCAGCAGCGCATCGCCCCAGATCAGCGCGATCCAGCCGGCGGCCGCCAGGTAGGGACCGAAGGGGATCGGGATGTTCCGGTCGCGGCCGCGGAGCAGGATCAGGGCAATGCCGACGATCGCCCCGACCAGCGATGCGAGCAGGAGGACCAGGGGCAGGCTCTGCCAGCCGAGCCAGGCCCCGAGCGCCGCGAGCAGCTTGAAGTCGCCGTAGCCCATCCCCTCCTTGCCGGTCAGCAGGCGGAACCCGTGGTAGACCAGCCAGAGCACGAGGTAGCCGGCAATCGCGCCAATCACCGCCGATTCGAGATCGGTGAAGACCCCGAAGTAGTTGATCGCGAGTCCCGACCACAAGAGCGGTAGCGTCAGCTGATCGGGCAGCAGTGTGGTCCGCGCGTCGATCCCTGCGGCGGCGATCAGGATTCCGGTGAAGAACAGTGCGGCCGCGCCCGCAGCCGTCGGCCCGAAATGCAGGATGCTGATCGCGAAGAGCACCGCCGTGAGCAGTTCCACCAGCGGGTACTGCCAGGAGATCCGGGTCGCGCAGCCCGGGCAGCGCCCCCGCAGCAGCAGGTAGCTCAGCACGGGAATGTTTTCGTGGGCGCGTATCTCGCGGCTGCAGCGCGGACACCGGGATCGGGGCCACCACAGGTCGAAGCGAGCGGGTGCGGTCCCGGGTTCCGGCTGCTCGAGGATCGCACGGGCCTCCTCCTCCCACGCCCGTTGCATCATCAGTGGCAGGCGGTGGATCACCACGTTCAGGAAGCTGCCGATCATCAGGCCGAACACGGCGGCGATGGGCACGGCCCAGGCCGCCAGGGCCTCCGGCAGGACCGTCACGGCCGCGCCGCCGGGAGACGTGCGCCCGGTGAGCGTGCCCCTGCGATCGGGAGTGGGCCATGCGCCAGCTGCGGCGCCGGATCGCTGCGCCCGAAGTCCCGAGGCGGTGGGCAGGTCTCAGACAGGGTGGCTGCGCGCCACAGGCACCGGACGTCCGGCATGGCCCACTAGATGACCTGGCCGAGCATGAAGATGGGCAGGTACATCGCGATCACGAGGCCGCCGATCAGCACGCCGAGGACCACCATGATCAGCGGTTCCAGCAGGCTGGACAGGCTGTCCACCGCATTGTCGACCTCTTCCTCGTAGAAATCGGCGACCTTGGCCAGCATCGCGTCCAGGGAGCCGGACTCCTCTCCGATCGCGACCATCTGCACCACCATGTTCGGGAAGATGCCGACGTTGCGCATCGACCACTGCAGCTGCGCGCCGGCCGCGGTCTCCTCCCGCATGCGCTCGGTCGCCTCGCCATAGAGGGCGTTGCCGGTCGCACCCGCAACCGACCGCAAGGCGTCCACCAGCGGTACGCCGGCCGCGAACATCGTGGACAGGGTCCGGGCGAAGCGGGCGATCGCCGCCTTGCGCAGAATCGGGCCGATGGCCGGGATCTTCAGCACCAGCATGTCCATCCTGCGCCGGAATCGCGGCGAGCGCAGATGGAGCTGCCGGAACAGGAATACGCCGAGCACCACCAGGCCCAGCACCAGCCACCAATAGCTCTGCGCAAATTCCGACAGGTTCACGACCATGCGCGTAAAGGCCGGGAGATCGGCGCCAAAGCCCACGAACAGGGCCTCGAACTGCGGCACCACGAAGATCAGCAGGATCGCGGTGACCACGATCGCCACGACGATCACCGCGGCGGGGTAGAACATCGCCTTCTTGATCTTGGCCTTCAGGCTCTCGGTCTTTTCCTTGTAGGTGGCGATCTTGTCGAGCAGGGTCTCCAGGGTTCCCGACTGCTCGCCGGCCTCGACCAGGTTGATCACGAGGTCGTCGAAGTACTTCGGATGCTTCGACAGCGCGGCGGCGAAGGTCTCGCCGCCCTCGACCTGGGCCTTCAGGTCCATGATCAGTTCCGACATCGCCGGGTTGTCATGACCCCGGCCCACGATGTCGAAGGCCTGCACCAGCGGCACGCCGGAGCTCAGCATGGTGGTCATCTGGCGCAGGAAGTAGGCGACGTCGACCGGCTTGATCTTCTTCTTGGTCGAGAACAGTGGCTTGGGCTTCTTGCGGATCTTCAGTACGTTGATGCCGTTGCGCCGGAGTTCGGCGCGCGCGGTGATCTCGGTGTCCGCCGGCGTCTCGCCCTTGACCCGGGCACCCCGCTTATTCAGGCCTTCCCATAGGAATATGGTCTCGGTATTCGCCATCGCTTCCGCTAATCCGTGGTCACGCGGTTGACTTCCTCGAGGCTGGTGAAGCCCGCCTTGGCCTTCAGCAGTCCGGCGCGACGCAGGTCGTTGATTCCGTCACGTTCCGCCTGCTCCGCCAGCTGCATGCTGTTGCAGCCCTCCAGGATCAACCGCTGCATTGCTTCGGAGATCGGCAGCACCTGGTAGATGCCGACCCGACCCTTGTAGCCGCCGGTGCACTGATCGCAGCCGACCGGCTTGTACAGTGTCATTCCAGAAGCTATATCGTCCGCGGTGAAGCCTTCCTTTAGCAGAACTTCTTCCGGAAGCGGCTCCGGTGCCTTGCAGGCCGGGCACAACCGCCGCGCCAGGCGCTGCGCGATGATCAGCAGGATGGAAGAGGCGATGTTGTAGACCGGGACCCCCATGTTCGCGAGGCGGGTCAGGGTCTGCGGCGCGTCGTTGGTGTGCAGCGTGGACAGCACCAGATGGCCCGTCTGCGCCGCCTTGATCGCGATCTCCGCGGTCTCGAGGTCCCGGATCTCGCCCACCATGATCACGTCCGGGTCCTGGCGCAGGAAGGCGCGCAGGGCGTTGGCGAAGGTCAGCCCGATCTTCGGATGGACGTTGACCTGGTTGATGCCCGGCATGTTGATTTCGGCCGGGTCTTCCGCGGTGGAGATGTTGCGGTCGTTGGTGTTGAGGATGCCGAGGCCGGTGTAGAGGGAGACCGTCTTGCCCGATCCGGTGGGGCCGGTGACCAGGATCATGCCGTAGGGGCGTTTCAGCGCGTCCAGGTAGAGCTTCTTCTGCTCCTCCTCGAAGCCCAGCACGTCGACGCTCAGGATGCTGGCATCCGAGTCGAGGATGCGCATCACGATCTTTTCGCCGTAAAGCGTGGGCAGGCTGTTCACGCGAAAGTCCACCGCCCGGGTGCGGGAGAGCTTGAGCTTGATGCGCCCGTCCTGAGGGACCCGGCGTTCCGCGATGTCCATCTGCGACATCACCTTCACGCGGGCGATGATCCGCATCGCCATCGCCAGCGGCGGATGTCCGACATCGTGGAGCATTCCGTCGACGCGGAAGCGCACCCGGAAGTCGCGCTCGTAGGGCTCGAGGTGGATGTCCGACGCCTTGCGGCGGATCGCGTCCAGCATCAGCTTGTTCACGAAGCGCACCACCGGTGCGTCGTCGACGCCCTCGCTGGAGCTTTCCTCGCGATCCTCGGCCTCCTCGCTCGCGACCGCCAGGTCGCCGAAGCCGTCATCGTCGAGCTCCTCCATCATCGCCATCGCGGCGTTCAGCGAGTCCTCGATCAGACGGTCGAGCTTGTGATGCTCCACCAGCACGGTCTCGATGGTGAGGCCGGTGGCAAACTTGAATTCGTCCGAAGCCGTGAGGTTGGTCGGGTCGGAGATCGCGACGAAGAGCCGGGTGCCGCGCTGCAGCAGCGGCAGCGCGTGGTGTTTCCGGACCAGGGTCTCGTTCAGGTGTTCCTTCGGCAGCAGCTCCCGGTCGAAGGCCGCGAGGTCGAAGATCGGGAGACCGAATTCCTCGCCGGCCGCCTCGGCCAGCCGCGCCTCGGAGATCTTCGTGCGGGTTGCCAGAAGCGCTACCAGCGGGGTCTGCTGCTCGCGCGCCTCATCGGCAAGGGCCGCGATCAGTCCCGGCTCCGCGAGGCCGGCGTCCACGAGCCGGCGGGCCAGGCCCGGCAGACGCGCAGCCGCCGCCATGGAGGGTGAAGTCGTCGCCATGAGCCCAGAGTGTCTCCCCCATTAACCTGGGTCAACACTTTAAGGAGTTGCCGCAGAAAAAAGAAGGGCCTCGAAGCGCCCGCGGGAAACTGCGGCCCGCGAGGTCGCCACGGGGACCAAGGGGTTGACGCCGGCGCTTCCGTTCGACGACAATGCGCGGCTTGATCGAGGAGGGGTTCCCGAGCGGTCAAAGGGGGCAGACTGTAAATCTGCTGGCTCAGCCTTCGGAGGTTCGAATCCTCCCCCCTCCACCAGGTTTCTAGTGCCACGGGCCGGGCGGGTGGTGGCGTCGATCAGCATCGGTTCTGCGGGTGTAGTTCAATGGTAGAACCTCAGCCTTCCAAGCTGATGATGTGGGTTCGATTCCCATCACCCGCTCCAGTTCGGGCAGCGACAGGTTTGCCCATGTAGCTCAGTCGGTAGAGCACTTCCTTGGTAAGGAAGAGGTCACCGGTTCAAATCCGGTCATGGGCTCCAGCAGTCCGCGGGTCTTTGACCCGCGGGGACAGATCCGAGATCTGTCCCCAGAACGCAACACGCAGGTCTGCAGCGCCGTCAGCGACACGGCAAGCTTTTCAACCCGGGGAACCAGATTATGTCCAAGGAAAAGTTTGAGCGTAAGAAGACGCATGTGAATGTGGGAACGATTGGTCACGTGGACCACGGGAAGACGACGCTGACGGCGGCGTTGACGGTGGTGCAGGGGAAGAAGTTTGGTGGTGAGGCGCGGGCCTACGACCAGATTGACAATGCGCCGGAGGAGAAGGCGCGTGGGATCACGATTGCGACGGCGCACGTGGAGTACGAGACGGACGCGCGGCATTATGCGCACGTGGACTGCCCGGGGCACGCGGACTATGTGAAGAACATGATCACGGGTGCGGCGCAGATGGATGGTGCGATTCTGGTGGTGAGTGCGGCGGACGGTCCGATGCCGCAGACGCGGGAGCACATTCTGCTGGCGCGGCAGGTTGGGGTGCCGCACATTGTGGTGTATCTGAACAAGGCGGACATGGTGGACGATCCCGAGTTGCTGGAGCTGGTGGACATGGAGGTGCGGGATCTGCTGTCGAGTTACGAGTTCCCCGGGGACGACACGCCGATTGTTGTGGGTTCGGCGCTGAAGGCGCTGGAGGGGGACGACAGCGAGATTGGTTCGCAGTCGATTGACAAGCTGGTGCAGGCGCTGGACACGTTCATTCCGGATCCGGAGCGTGCGGTGGACGGTGCGTTTCTGATGCCGGTGGAGGATGTGTTCTCGATTTCCGGTCGTGGCACGGTGGTGACGGGTCGCGTGGAGCGCGGCATTGTGAAGGTGGGTGACGAGGTGTCGATTGTGGGCATTCGTGACACGCAGAAGACCACGGTCACGGGTGTGGAGATGTTCCGCAAGCTGCTGGATCAGGGGCAGGCGGGCGACAATGTGGGGGTGTTGCTGCGCGGGACCAAGCGGGACGAGGTGGAGCGTGGTCAGGTGTTGTGCAAGCCGGGTTCGATCACGCCGCACACCAAGTTCGAGGCGGAGGTGTACATCCTGGGCAAGGACGAGGGGGGTCGGCACACGCCGTTCTTCAATGGTTATCGTCCGCAGTTTTATTTCCGGACGACGGACGTGACGGGGTCCTGTGATCTGCCCGAGGGGGTGGAGATGGTGATGCCGGGGGACAATGTGAAGATGACGGTGTCCCTGATCAGTCCGATCGCGATGGAGGACGGTCTGCGCTTCGCGATCCGCGAGGGCGGCCGCACCGTCGGCGCCGGCGTCGTCTCCAAGATCATCGAGTGAGCAAAATGGCAAATCAGCGTATCAGAATCCGTCTCAAGGCCTTCGATCACCGTCTGATCGACCGCTCCGCCGCCGAGATCGTGGAGACCGCGAAGCGCACGGGCGCTCGGGTCAAGGGCCCCATCCCGCTACCGACCAAGCGCGAACTCTACACCGTGCTGATCTCGCCGCACGTCAACAAGGACGCGCGCGATCAGTACGAGCTGCGCACCCACAAGCGGCTGATGGACATCCTCGATCCGACGGACAAGACGGTGGATGCGCTGATGAAGCTGGATCTGGCCGCGGGCGTGAATGTGCAGATCAGGCTTAACTAGCGGTCAATTTTCTGCCATAATGCGTGGCTTTCCGTGGCCCGGCGGGTTTCGAGCCGCCGGGCCACGGCGTTAGGGCGCCTTCGAGGCGCACGGAAATCAGGAAGGGGTTACCAATGTCTCTTGGACTCATCGGTCGCAAGATCGGTATGACGCGGGTCTTTGCCGAGGACGGCGCGTCCTTGCCGGTCACGGTGGTGCAGGTCGGCCACAACCGCGTGGTGCAGCTCAAGCGCGCGGAGCGCGACGGCTACGACGCCGTGCAGCTGACCGCCGGGGCGCGCAAGCCCTCGCGGGTCTCGAGGCCCGAGGCGGGGCACTTCGCGAAGGCCTCGGTGCAGCCGGGTACCGGGCTCTGGGAGTTCCGCGTCGATGCGGGTCAGCTCGAGGGCATGTCCGAGGGCGACGAGATCGGCGTGAGCCTGTTCACCGAGGGGCAGGTGGTCGACGTGACGGCCCGGAGCAAGGGCAAGGGTTTTCAGGGTGTGGTCAAGCGCCACAACTTCCACATGCAGGACGCGACCCACGGCAACTCGCGCTCGCACCGGGCGCCGGGTTCGATCGGTCAGAACCAGACCCCGGGTCGCGTGTTCAAGAACAAGAAGATGGCGGGGCACATGGGCGCGGTGCGCACCACGACGCAGAATCTGAAGGTGGTACGCGTCGACAGTGACCGCGGGCTGTTGCTGATCCACGGGGCGGTGCCGGGCGCGCCCAGCGCCGACGTGATCATCCGTCCCGCCGTGAAGGCCAGGGGATAACAAGCGATGCAAGTGAATACCACGGATACCGCGACGGCGGTCGAGCTGTCGCCCGCCTGCTTCGAGCGTGACTTCAACGAGTCGCTGGTGCACCAGAGCGTGGTCGCCCACCTGGCCGGCGCGCGTTCGGGAACCCGGGCCCAGAAGGGCCGTTCCGAGGTCAGCGGCGGAGGCATCAAGCCGTTCCGTCAGAAGGGGACGGGGCGCGCCCGTGCCGGCACCATCCGCAGCCCGCTGTGGCGCGGGGGCGGCAAGGTCTTCCCGGCGGGTACGCGCGACTTCGGCCAGAAGGTCAATCGCAAGATGTACCGGGCCGCGATCGCCGCGATCCTCTCCGAGCTGCTGCGGCAGGATCGGCTGAAGATCGTCGAGGCGTTCGCGGTGGAGTCCGGGCGCACCCGCGATGCGGTGGCCGCGCTGTCGGCGCTCGGTCTGGAGTCCGGGGTGATCGTCACGGCGGAGAGTGACGCCAGCACGTGGCAGGCCCTGCGCAACCTCCGGAACATCGACATCGTCGCCGCGGCGGAGGTCAATCCGGTGGTGCTGGTGGGCGCCGAGACGGTGGTGATGACCACGGGCGCGGTGAAGCACATAGAGGAGTGGTTGGCATGAACCAGCGTCTGCTGCAGGTGATTCTGGGTCCGGTGGTGTCCGAGAAGTCCACCGCTGCCGGTGAAGTCGGTACGCACGTGTTCAAGGTGCGCCGCGACGCCACGAAATCCGAGATCAGGCAGGCGGTGGAGAAGATCTTCGAGGTGAAGGTGGATTCCGTTCGCACCCTGGTCCAGGACGGCAAGGTGAAGCGCTTCGGGCGTCAGTTCGGTCGCCGCAACCACTGGAAGAAGGCCTACGTCTCCCTTGCTGAAGGGCAGACGATCGAACTGGGCGAAGGAGAGCAGGTGTAAGCCATGGCGATCATGAAGACCAACCCAACCTCCGCGGGCCGCCGCCACGCGGTCAAGGTCCGGAGCCCGGAGCTGCATCCGGGCGCACCCTACGGGCCGCTTCTGGAGAAGAAGTCCAGGACGGGCGGCCGCAACAATCAGGGGCGCATCACGACCCGGCACATCGGCGGTGGCCACAAGCAGCACTACCGCCTGGTCGACTTCAAGCGCAACAAGGACAACGTCCCCGCGGTCGTCGAGCGCCTCGAATACGATCCGAACCGCAGCGCGCACCTGGCGCTGCTGAAGTACGCGGACGGTGAGCGCCGGTACATCATCGCGCCCAGGGGCCTGCGGGCGGGCGATGCCGTGCTGAGCGGAAGCCAGGCGCCGGTGCGCACGGGCAACGCGATGGAGCTGCGTTCGATTCCGGTCGGCACCGTGGTCCATTGCGTGGAGATGAGACCGGGCAAGGGCGCCCAGCTGGCGCGCTCTGCCGGAACCTCGGTGCAGGTGGTGGCCCGGGAGGGCCGGCACGCGACCCTGCGCCTGCGCTCCGGCGAGATGCGCCGGGTCCCTTCGGAATGCCGGGCGGTGGTCGGCGAGGTCGGCAACTCGGAGCACGCCCTGCGCAAGTTCGGCAAGGCGGGCGCGAAGCGCTGGATCGGCGTGCGCCCGACGGTGCGCGGGACGGTGATGAACCCGGTCGATCACCCGCACGGCGGCGGCGAGGGCCGCAACTTCGGTCTGCAGCCGGTGACCCCGTGGGGCGTCCCGACCAAGGGCTACAAGACCCGAAACAACAAGCGAACCGACCGCATGATCGTGCGTCGTCGGAAGAAGTAACGGAGTTCGAGCATGCCGCGTTCACTGAAGAAGGGTCCGTTCGTCGATCATCACCTGTTGAAGAAGGTCGATGTTGCGGTGGAAAAGAACGATCGCCGTCCGATCAAGACCTGGTCGCGCCGATCGATGATCATCCCGCAGATGGTGGGGCTGACGGTGGCCGTCCATAACGGTCGGCAGCACGTACCGGTGCTGGTGACGGAGAACATGGTCGGACACAAGCTCGGCGAATTCGCCGGCACCCGGACCTTCAAGGGTCACGTGGCCAACAAGAAGTCGCGTTAAGGAACTGTAATGAAGACGGATGAAACGATCGCGAAGCTGCGTTACGCGCGGATTTCGCCGCAGAAGGCGCGCCTGGTGGCGGACCAGGTCCGGGGCATGCCGGTGGAGCAGGCACTGAACGAGCTGGCCTTCAGCCCCAAGCGGGCCGCGGCGATGCTGAAGAAGGTCCTGGATTCCGCGATTGCGAATGCGGAGAACAACGACGGCGCGGATGTCGACGAGCTGCGCGTCACCCGGGTCCAGGTGGACGAGGGTCCGGTGATGAAGAGGATGCAGGCGCGGGCCAAGGGTCGCGGCAACCGCATCCTGAAACGGACCAGTCATATCCTGATTGGCGTCAGTGAAACGGGAGCGAGGTAGTCATGGGTCAGAAGGTACATCCAACCGGTATCCGCCTCGGCATCTCGCGCCCGTGGTCCGCCATCTGGTACGAGGACGGGGATGCATTCGGCAAGACGCTCAACGACGACCTGGAGCTGCGCGCCTTCCTGCGCAAGCGCCTGTCGCATGCGTCGGTCAGCCGCATCCAGATCGAGCGCCCGTCGCGTGCCGCGCACGTGACCATCCACACCGCGCGGCCGGGGATCGTGATCGGCAAGAAGGGCGAGGACATCGAGGCGCTGCGCCGCGAGGTCGCGGCGCGGTCCGGGCTCGAGGTGAGCAACGTCAAGATCAACATCGAGGAGATCCGCAAGCCGGAGGTCGACGCGCAGCTGGTGGCCGAGGGCATCGCCCAGCAGCTGGAACGCCGGATCATGTTCCGGCGCGCGATGAAGCGCGCGGTGGGCAATGCGGTGCGCCTCGGCGCCCAGGGCGTGAAGGTCCACGTGTCCGGCCGCCTGAACGGGGCCGAGATCGCGCGCTCCGAGTGGTACCGCGAGGGCCGCGTTCCCCTGCACACGCTGCGTGCCGACATCGACTACGGGTTTGCCGAGGCGAAGACGACCTACGGCGTGATCGGTATCAAGGTGTGGATCTTCAAGGGCGAGGTGTTCGGCCTGGATAGCGCCGCCGAGTCCCGGCCGGGCGCCACCAGCTAGGCCCGCCCAACAAGGAATTCGACATGCTGCAGCCAAAGAGAACCAAGTTCCGGAAGCAATTCAAGGGCAAGAACCGCGGTTTTGCCACCTCGGGCGCCAAGGTGAGCTTCGGTGAATACGGCCTTCAGGCCGTCGACCGTGGTCGCATCACTGCGCGCCAGATCGAGGCCGCCCGCCGTGCGATGGTCCGTCACATCAAGCGCGGTGGGAAGATCTGGATCCGGGTCTTTCCCGACGTGCCGGTGTCCAAGAAGCCCCTCGAGGTGCGCATGGGCAAGGGCAAGGGCAACGTGGAGTACTGGGTGTGCAAGATCCAGCCCGGTCGCATCCTCTACGAGATGGAGGGCGTGAACGAGGAAGTTGCGCGCGAGGCCCTTCGCCTGGCCGCGGCCAAGCTCCCGATCAAGACCACCTTCGCGCGCAGGCAGGTGATGTGATGAGGTTTGCAGAGCTGCAGAAGAAGAACGCCTCCGAGCTGACCGAAGAGCTGGACGGCCTGTACCAGGAGCAGTTTGCGCTGCGCATGCAGAAGGCGGTGGGTCAGCTCGCGCGTCCGGATCGCGTGAAGAAGGTCCGGCGCGAGATCGCCCAGATCCAGACGCTCATCAACCAACGCAAGCGGGCAGGATAAGAACATGAACGAAGAAGTGTCCAGGACCCAGCGTTCCATCATCGGGCGTGTGGTGAGCGACAAGACGGACAAGACCCGGACCGTGGTGGTGGAACGCCGCGTGCGGCACCCGCTGTACGGGAAGTTCATTCGCCGGAGCACCCGGCTGTACGTGCACGACGAGGGCAACGAGTCCCGCGCCGGTGACACCGTGCGCATCCGCGAATGCCGTCCGCTGTCGCGCATGAAGCGTTTCGCCCTCGTGGAAGTGCTCGGCCGCGCCCCGGCCTGACCCGGCGCCCATTCGTTGGAGAATTAGTCATGATTCAAATGCAGACCGTTCTCGAGGCCGCCGACAACAGCGGCGCCCGCCGGGTGCAGTGCATCAAGGTGCTCGGGGGATCGCATCGCCGTTACGCGCGTGTCGGCGACGTGATCAAGGTGAGCGTGAAGGACGCGATTCCGCGCGGCAAGGTCAGGAAGGGCGACGTCTACAACGCAGTGGTGGTCCGCACCGCCTCCGGCGTGCGCCGCCCCGACGGCTCGGTGATTCGCTTCGACCGCAATGCCGCGGTGCTGCTGAACAACCAGCTGCAGCCGATCGGTACCCGTATCTTCGGGCCGGTGACCCGTGAACTGCGTGGCGAGAAGTTCATGAAGATCATCTCGCTGGCGCCCGAAGTCTTGTGAGGCAGGCATGAATAAGATTCGCAAGGGTGATGATGTGATGGTCATCACCGGCAAGGACAAGGGGCGCCGCGGCACCGTGCTGCGGGTCTTCCCGGACAGCCGCGTCCTGGTGCAGAACATCAATATGGTGAAGAAGCACCAGAAGCCGAACCCGAACATGGGTCGGACCGGCGGGATCATCGAGAAAGAGATGCCGATTCACGTCTCGAACGTGATGCTGTTCAACCCGGCCGCCGCGAAGGGTGACCGGGTTTCCTTCAAGACCCTCGAAGACGGTCGCAAGGTTCGGGTGTTCCGCTCGAACGGCGAAGTCGTCGACGCATAAGGGCGGAATGAGAGCCATGGAACGTTTGAGAGCGCAGTACCTGGAGTCGGTGATCCCGGCCCTGCAGGAGAAATTCCAGTACGCGAACGTGATGGAGGTTCCCCGGATCACCAAGATCACGCTGAACATGGGACTGGGCGATGCGGTTGCCGACAAGAAGGTGATCGATCACGCCATGTCGGACATGACCGCGATTGCCGGCCAGAAGCCGGTGGTCACCAAGGCCCGGAAATCCATCGCGGCCTTCAAGATCCGCGACGGTTACCCGATCGGATGCAAGGTGACGCTGCGGCGTGGGCGCATGTACGAATTTCTCGATCGGCTGATCAACGTCGCGATTCCCCGCGTCCGTGACTTCCGCGGATTCAGTCCGCGGGCCTTCGATGGCCGCGGCAATTACAGCCTGGGTGTGAAGGAACAGATCATCTTCCCCGAGATCGACTACGACCGCATCGACAAGATCCGCGGGATGGACATCACCATCACCACCAACGCAAAGAACGACGAGGAGGCGAAGGCATTGCTCGAGGCCTTCCGCTTCCCCTTCCGGACGTAACCCGAGGTTCCCGAGAAATGGCAAAGGTTTCGATGATGATGCGCGAGCAGAAGCGCGCAAGGCTGGTGCAGAAGTACGCGGCGCGCCGGGCCGAACTGAAGGCCAAGGTGCTGGACGAGTCACTGCCCGGCGAAGAGCGCATGGCGGCCATGCAGGCGCTGCAGAAGCTTCCGCGCGACTCGAGTCCTGTGCGCAGGCGCAACCGCTGCGGTATCACCGGACGACCGAAGGGCTACTACCGCCGGTTCGGTCTCGGCCGCAACAAGCTGCGCGAGTACGCGATGCGCGGCGAGATTCCGGGACTGCGCAAGGCCAGTTGGTAAGGAGAACAGAATCATGATGACCGATCCGATTGCCGACCTGCTGACCCGGGTGCGGAATGCCCAGCGGGCCGAGAAGAAGACCGTCGCGGTCCCCTACAGCCGCACCAAGGAGGCGATCCTGAAGGTCTTCGCGGAAGAGGGCTATGTCGCCGACGTCGGCGCCGAGGGCGAGGGCGCGTCCAGGCAGCTGCGCGTGACCCTGAAGTATTTCCAGGGGCGCGGCGTGATCGAGAATATCGAGCGCATCAGCCGTCCGGGTCTGCGGATCTACCGTGGCAAGGACGAGCTGCCCAGAATCCACGCGGGCCTCGGCGTCGCGGTGGTCTCCACCCCGAAGGGGGTGATGACCGACCGTGCGGCACGAGCCCTGGGCCAGGGCGGCGAAGTGCTCTGCAAGATCTATTGAGGAAACTGTCATGTCTCGGGTAGCAAAAAGACCGCTCGACCTGCCGGCAGGGGTGTCGCTGGAGATGAGTGGGCAGGAAATCACCGTGAAGGGCCCCAAGGGCGAGATCAGCATGCGCTGTCCCGAAGCGGTGGAGGTGTCCATCGAGGGCAACGTCGCGACCGTGTCGCCGGCGGCGAACAACGACAACCCCGCTCTCGCAGGTACCATCCGCTCGGTCCTGGGCAATCACGTGCATGGTGTGAGCCAGGGCTTCGAGCGCGCCCTCGAACTCGTCGGCGTCGGTTACCGGGCGCAGGCGCAGGGCAAGGTGCTGAACCTGTCGCTGGGTTATTCGCACCCCATCGCGTTCCAGATTCCCGACGGCATCAGCATCGAGACGCCGAGTCAGACGGAGATCGTGGTCAAGGGACATGACTGTCAGCAGGTGGGGCAGGTCGCCGCGAACATACGGGATTTTCGTCGCCCGGAGCCGTACAAGGGCAAGGGCGTGAAGTACAAGGGCGAGCGCATTCTGCGTAAAGAAGCCAAGAAGAAGTAGGGTGTAACCGTGGACAAGAAAGAGTCGAGACTCAGAAGGGCGCGCCGCGCGCGGTACAAGATCCGGGAACTGGGGGCGCACCGCCTGTGCGTGCACCGCACGCCCCGCCATATCTACGCGCAGATCGTCGCGCCCAGCGGCGACGCGGTGCTCGCGGCAGCGTCCACGGTCGAGTCCGGGGTCCGCGGCGAGCTGGGATACACGGGCAATACGGAGGCCGCCGCGCGGGTGGGACGGCTGATCGCCGAGCGGGCCCGCGCAGCGGGGATCGACAGGGTCGCCTTCGACCGCGCGGGATTCCGCTATCACGGGCGGGTGCAGGCGCTGGCCGAGGCCGCCCGCGAAGGCGGGCTGCAGTTCTGATCGGACCCGATTTCACCGGAGAGAGCAATGGCACGTAACGAAGCAAGCGAAGCCACGGACGGGCTGCAGGAAAAACTGATCAGCGTCAATCGGGTCGCGAAGGTGGTCAAGGGCGGTCGCCAGTTCCGTTTCGCCGCGCTGACCGTGGTCGGCGACGGCGACGGGCGCGTCGGCTACGGGTACGGCAAGGCCCGGGAGGTGCCGCTGGCGATTCAGAAGGCGATGCAGCAGGCGCGTCAGAACCTGACGACCGTCCGGTTGAACCAGGGAACGCTGCACTACGCGGTGAACGGCTACCATGGCGCGGCGAACGTCTACATGCAGCCGGCATCCGAGGGAACGGGAGTGATCGCCGGTGGCGCGATGCGCGCGGTGCTCGAGGTGGCGGGGGTGCGCAACGTGCTCGCCAAGTGCGTCGGCTCGCGCAACCCCATCAACGTGGTGCAGGCGACGATCAACGGCCTCGCGGCCGTCGACGATCCCGAAATGGTCGCCGCGAAGCGCGGCAAGACCCTCGAAGAAATCACGGGTTGAAGATGAACAAGCTCAGACTCACGCTGGTCCGTTCCACTGCGGGCCGACTGGCCAACCACAAGGCCTGCGTCCGGGGGCTCGGTCTGCGCAAGACGCAGAGCACCTCCGTGGTGGAGGCCACGCCCGAGAACCTGGGCATGGTGCGCAAGGTGGCGTACCTGCTGAAGGTCGAGGAGGCCTGACCATGCGCATGAACGAACTGCTTCCGACCCCTGGCTCCCGGGCCAAGGCCAAGCGCCTCGGGCGGGGTATCGGCTCTGGCCTCGGCAAGACCTCGGGGCGCGGTCACAAGGGACAGAAGTCCCGCTCCGGCGGCTACCACAAGGTGGGCTTCGAGGGCGGTCAGATGCCGCTGCAGCGTCGTCTGCCGAAGGTCGGCTTCCGCTCCCGGACCCTGAAGCGCACTGCCGAGGTGCGTCTGCACGAGCTGCAGCGGGTGGAGGGTGACGTGACCCTCGAGTCGCTGAAGGCGGCCGGGCTGGTTCCGGGCGGCGCCGAGCGCGCCAAGGTCTTCGCCTCCGGCACCCTGGACAAGCCACGCGTGCTGCGTGGCATCGCCGTCACCACCGGTGCCCGGGTCGCGATCGAGGCCGCCGGCGGGCGCGTCGAGGAGTAATGATGGCACGGGGAGCGGCAGCAAAGGGTGGCGGCCTGGCGGGGTTTTCCGAACTCCGCCAGCGGCTGCTCTTCGTGCTGGGTGCGCTGGTGGTCTACCGTATCGGCACCTTCATCCCGGTGCCGGGGATCAACCCGGTCGCGGTCGCGAGCTTCTTCGAGCAGCACAGCGGCACGATCCTGGACATGTTCAACATGTTCTCGGGAGGCGCGCTGGAACGCCTGTCCATCTTCGCCCTCGGGGTGATGCCCTATATCTCCGCGGCGATCATCATGCAGCTGCTGGCGGCGACCGTCCCGCACCTGCAGCAGCTGAAGAAGGAAGGCGAGTCCGGGCGCCGCAAGATCACCCAGTACACGCGCTACGGCACGGTGCTGCTGGCGCTCTTCCAGAGCATCGGGATCTCGGTCGCGCTGAGTGGCCAGACCATCCAGGGCATGCCGATGGCCCTGACGCCGGTACACATCTTCATTCCGACGGTGGTCGTATCGCTGGTGACGGGAACGATGTTCCTCGTCTGGCTGGGCGAGCAGATCACGGAACGCGGTGTGGGTAACGGCATCTCGATCATCATCTTCGCGGGTATTGTCGCGGGCCTGCCGGCGGCGATCGGCGGGACGCTGGAGCTTGCGCGCACCGGCGAACTGGCCGCGGCCTTTGTGGTCATCCTGCTGGTGCTGGCGCTGGCGGTCACGGCCTTCGTCGTCTTCGTCGAGCGCGGTCAGCGGCGGATCACGATCAACTACGCGAAGCGCCAGGTGGGCCGCAAGGTGATCGGTGGCCAGTCCAGCCATCTGCCGCTGAAGCTGAACATGGCGGGCGTGATCCCGCCGATCTTCGCCTCGAGCATCATCCTGTTTCCGGCGACGCTGGGACAGTGGTTCGGGCAGGCGGAGGGCATGGGGTGGCTCCGGGAGATCTCGACCACGCTGTCACCCGGGCAGCCCCTTTACGTGGCATTCTATGCGGCGGCGATCATCTTCTTCTGCTTCTTCTACACCGCGCTGGTCTTCAACTCGCGCGAGACCGCGGAGAACCTGAAGAAGCAGGGGGCCTTCGTGCCGGGCATCCGTCCGGGCGTGCAGACGGAGCGGTTCATCGACGGCGTGATGACGCGCCTGACCGCGGTCGGCGCCATCTACATCACCGCGGTGTGCCTGCTGCCCGAGTTCCTGATCCTGTACTGGAACGTGCCGTTCTATTTTGGTGGCACCTCGCTGCTGATCATCGTGATCGTGACGATGGACTTCATGTCGCAGCTGCAGGCACACCTGATGTCGCACCAGTACGAAGGACTGATGCGCAAGGCGAATCTCAAGGGTTTCGGCGGAAGCAACATCCGCTAGGTTTTGGAGAGAGACGAAATGAAGGTGAGAGCATCAGTGAAGCCGATCTGCCGCAACTGCAAGCTGATCCGGCGTCATGGCGTGGTCCGCGTGATCTGCAGCGACCCGCGCCACAAGCAGCGTCAGGGCTGACGGTCATGGCAACACGCGCCAACCCGATGGATCACGACGGGTCCGGCGCCGGCCTGGGCATTGGCTCTGCCGCAAGCGGGAAGGCGCCAGGTTGCGCGCCCCGCGGGCGGTCTTCACGCGAATTCGCGCTTGAGCACAAGCAGGTCTTTGGCTATAATAATCGGCTTTGCCGAATTTGATGGAGAGTTTGGATGGCTCGCGTCGCTGGTATCAACATTCCCGACCAGAAGCACACCGTGATCGCACTGACCGCGATCTACGGGATCGGCAGGACGCGCGCCCGCCAGATCTGTGAGGCTGCCGGCGTCCGCGAGGACATCAAGGTGCGTGACCTGACCGATGCCGAGGTGGAGAACCTGCGCGCAGCGGTCGGCCGCGTCCCCGTCGAGGGTGACCTGCGACGGGAGATCAGCATGAACATCAAGCGGCTGATGGACCTGGGCTGCTATCGCGGCATTCGCCACCGCCGCGGCCTGCCCGTGCGCGGGCAGCAGACCCGCACCAACGCGCGCACCCGCAAGGGTCCTCGCCGTCCGATTCGCAAGTAATCTTCCCGGGACCCAGTCAATGGCACAACCGCAATCCAAGACCAAGAAAAAGGTCCGAAAGAACGTGGCCGAGGGCGTTGCCCATGTCTACGCCTCGTTCAACAACACGATCATCACCATCACGGATCGCCAGGGCAACACGCTGAGCTGGGCCACCTCCGGCGGTTCCGGCTTTCGTGGATCGCGCAAATCGACTCCGTTCGCCGCGCAGGTCGCTGCGGAGCGGGCGGGTTCCGCCGCCCAGGAGCACGGCGTGAAGAACCTCGAGGTGCTCGTGAGGGGTCCGGGGCCGGGACGGGAATCCGCGGTGCGTGCGCTGAACAACGTGGGATTCAAGATCACGAACATCAGCGACATCACCCCCATTCCGCACAACGGCTGCCGTCCGCCGAAGAAGCGGCGTGTCTGAACCGATTCGGAGTTGATTCATGGCCCGTTATATTGGACCGAAGTGCAAGCTTAGCCGTCGCGAGGGTGCCGACCTCGGCCTGAAGAGCCGGGCGCGTGCCCTGGAGACCAAGTGCAAGCTCGACAAGGCGCCGGGACAGCACGGCGATCGCCGCACGCGCCTCTCCGACTACGGGGTGCAGCTGCGGGAGAAGCAGAAGCTGCGGCGTACCTACGGAGTGCTCGAGAAGCAGTTCCGTAATTATTACCAGGAGGCCTCGCGCCTGAAGGGCTCGACCGGTGACAACCTCCTGCGCCTGCTCGAGGGCCGGCTCGACAACGTGGTCTACCGCATGGGTTTCGGCGGCACGCGTTCCGAGGCCCGGCAGCTGGTGTCGCACCGGGCCATTCTGGTCAACGGGCGCACGGTGAACATCCCGTCCTACCAGGTGTCGCCCTCCGACGTGATCTCGGTGCGCGAGAAGGCCCGCAAGCAGGTGCGCATCCGGGATGCACTGACCCTGGCCGAGCAGGCCGGGCTTCCCGGCTGGGTCGAGGTGGACAGCAGCAAGTTCGAGGGCGTCTTCAAGGCGTTGCCCGATCGGACCGACCTCCCGGCCGACATCAACGAGTCGCTGGTGGTCGAGTTGTACTCGAAGTAACGCTGGTACGCAGGAGCGCACATGCAAGTGAATGAACTGGTCAACAAGCAGCACATCGAGGTCGAGGCCGAGAACCGGAGCAAGGCGAAGGTGGTCCTGGAGCCGCTCGAGCGCGGGTTCGGGCACACGCTCGGCAACGCCCTGCGAAGGGTGCTGCTGTCTTCGATCACCGGTACCGCGATCGTCGAGGTTGAGATCGAGGGCGTGCTTCACGAGTACTCCACGATCGAGGGGGTGCAGGAGGACGTTGTCGATATCCTGCTGAACCTCAAGGGCGTGTCGCTGCGCATGCACAGCCGCGAGGAGGCCGTGCTTTCGCTGCGGAAGCAGGGCCCGAGCGTGGTCACGGCCGCCGATATCAAGCTGGATCACGACGTGGAGCTGGTGAATCCGGACCACGTGATCGCGAACATCAACAAGAACGTGGAGCTGGCGATGTCCCTGCGCCTGCGCACGGGCCGCGGTTACGAGCCGGTCGCGGCCCGCCGCCAGGCCGACATGGAGGAGACCACCATCGGACGCCTGATGCTGGACGCCAGCTTCAGCCCCATCCGGCGCGTGGCCTACCGTGTCGAGAGCGCCCGTCTTGCGCAGCGTACCGACATGGACCGCCTGGTGCTCGAACTCGAGACCAACGGGGCGATCGCCCCGGATGACGCGGTGCGGCAAGCCGCGGGCATCCTGCAGCGGCAACTGTCGCCGTTCGTGGATCTCAAGGAGACCGGGCCCGAGCCGGGCCGTCCCGGCGTCGGGCCGGTCGATCCGGTGTTGCTGCGGCCGGTCGACGAACTCGAACTCACCGTGCGCTCGGCCAATTGCCTGAAGGCCGAGAACATCTATCACATCGGTGACCTCGTGCAGCGTACCGAGGTGGAGCTGCTGCGTACGCCAAACCTCGGCAAGAAGTCCCTGACCGAGATCAAGGACACGCTCGCGAGCCACGGCCTGTCCCTGGGCATGCGTCTGGAGAACTGGCCGCCGCCGGGACTGCAGGAAACCACGGAATAACAACAACGGCCCACGCCGGACTGACAAAACCAGGTAACTCTCATGCGTCATCGCAATATCGGTCGGCAACTCAGCCGGAACAGTTCGCACCGCAAGGCCACGCTGCAGGCGTTGACCGTGTCCCTGTTTCGACACGAACTGATCAAGACCACGCTGCCCAAGGCGAAGGAACTGCGACGGGTGGCCGAGCCGCTGATCACGCTGGGGAAGAAGGACTCGGTGCATACCCGTCGGGTGGCCTTCTCGCGCCTCCGTGACAAGGAGATGGTCGGCAAGCTGTTCACCGACCTCGGGCCGCGCTTCCAGGAGCGGCCGGGCGGCTACCTCCGCATCCTCAAGTGCGGCTACCGGGCCGGCGACAACGCGCCGATGGCCTATGTGGAACTGCTGGACCGGCCGGAGCCTTCCGCCGCCGACTGATCCTTGCGGGTTCGCAACAACGAAGAAGCCGGCCTCGAGCCGGCTTCTTCGTTGCTGGCGTCCGCTGGCGTTCGTGCCGCTGCCAGGGGTGCCGGTGGGGTATTGTGGGAGCGGCTTCCAGCCGCGATGCCCTTTCGTCGCACCATGCCCGATCGCGGCCGGAGGCCGCTCCCACATGCGGCTTCCAGCCGCGATGCCCTTTCGTCGCACCATGCCCGATCGCGGCCGGAGGCCGCTCCCACATGCGGCTTCCAGCCGCGATGCCCCTTCGCCCCACCATGCCCAATCGCGGCCAGAGGCCGCTCCCACAGCCCCCAGCCGCGATGCCCACCGGTGATCAGCCCGGCCCGCCCCCGGATGCAACCCGGGTCTTCCGGCGGTTCTGCGAAGATTCCGGGTCGAGCCCCAGAATGGGTGCCAGGAAGCGACCGGTGTGGCTGCCCGGCGTGGTGGCGACGGTCTCCGGGGTGCCGGCCACGAGGATCCGGCCGCCCTGGTCGCCGCCCTCGGGCCCGACGTCGATCAGCCAGTCCGCCGTCTTGATCACGTCGAGGTTGTGCTCGATGACCACCACCGTGTTGCCATGGTCGCGCAGCCGGTGGAGGACGGTCAGGAGCTGCTCCACGTCGTGGAAGTGCAGGCCGGTGGTCGGTTCGTCGAGGATGTACAGGGTGCGCCCGGTGTCCCGCTTGGAGAGCTCGCGCGCGAGCTTGATGCGCTGCGCCTCGCCGCCGGACAGGGTGGTTGCGTTCTGACCCAGCTGGATGTAGGACAGGCCAACGTCCATCAGGGTCTCCAGCTTGCGGCGGATCACCGGGACCGCGGCGAAGAATTCGAGGGCATCCTCCACCGTCATCTCCAGCACCTCGTGGATGTTCCGGCCCTTGTACCGGACCTCCAGCGTCTCGCGGTTGTAGCGCTGGCCCCGGCAGACGTCGCAGGGCACGAAGACGTCCGGCAGGAAATGCATCTCCACCTTGATCACGCCATCCCCCTGGCATGCCTCGCAGCGGCCTCCGCGGACGTTGAACGAGAAGCGGCCGGGCCTGTAGCCGCGGGAGCGCGCCTCTCCGGTCGCCGCGAACAGTTCGCGGATCGGGGTGAACAGGCCGGTGTAGGTCGCGGGGTTGGACCGCGGAGTGCGCCCGATCGGGCTCTGATCGATGTCGACCACCTTGTCGATGTACTGGAGTCCGTCCACGCGTTCGTGGGCCGCCACTTCGTGAGCGCCGCGGTGCAGGATGTTGGCGACCGCCGGGTACAGGGTGTCGTTCACGAGCGTGGACTTGCCCGAGCCCGAAACGCCGGTCACGCAGGTGAGCAATCCGATCGGGAACGTCGCATCGATCGCCTTCAGGTTGTTGCCGCGGGCGCCCACCACGGTCAGGAGGCGCTCGGGGTCGGCCTCGCCGCGCCGTTGCGGGATCGGGATGGACCGCTGTCCGGTGAGGTAGGCGCCGGTCAGGGAGTCCGGGTGTTCCGCGATCTCCTCCGGCCGGCCGCTGGCCACGATCCGGCCGCCGTGCCGGCCCGCGCCGGGCCCGATGTCCACCACGAAGTCGGCGCGGCGGATGGCCTCCTCGTCGTGTTCGACCACGATCACGGTATTGCCGAGGTCGCGCAGGTTCAGGAGGGTCCGGAGCAGCCGCTCGTTGTCGCGCTGGTGCAGGCCGATCGATGGCTCGTCCAGGATGTACATCACGCCCACCAGTGCGGAGCCGATCTGCGACGCGAGGCGGATGCGCTGGGCCTCGCCGCCGGAGAGGGTCTCGGCCTGCCGGTCCAGCGTCAGGTAGTCCAGGCCGACGTCGACGAGGAAGCCGAGCCGCGCATCGATCTCGCGCACGATCTTCTCGGCGATCCGCGCGAAGCGTCCCGGTAGCCGCAGCCCCTGGAAGAATTCCCGCGCACCGGCCACGCTCGTGCGGGTGATCGCCGGCAGGTTCCGGCCGTCGATGAACACGTGGCGCGCCGCGGCGCCGAGGCGGGTGCCGTCGCACTCGGGGCAGGGATGGCTCGCCAGATAGCGCCCCAGTTCCTCGCGCACGGCGGGAGAATCTGTCTCCCGATACCGTCGCTCGAGGTTGGGGATCACCCCCTCGAAGCGGCGGGTCTCGGAGCGCATGCGGCCATCGGCGCCGGGATAGGAGAAACGGATCTTCTCGGCACCGGAACCGTGCAGGATCACCGCCCGCACGGATGCCGGCAGGTCGCGCCAAGGGGTCTCGACGTTGAAGCCGTAGTGCTGCGCGAGGCTCAGCATCATGCTGAAATACCAGGCATTGCGACGGTCCCAGCCGCGCACCGCGCCACCCGCGACGCTCAGTTCCGGGACCGCGACCACCCGCTCGGGATCGAAGAACTGACGTACCCCGAGCCCGTCGCAGGCCGGGCAGGCCCCGGCCGGGTTGTTGAAGGAGAACAGACGGGGCTCCAGCTCCCGGATCGAGTAGCCGCATACGGGGCAGGCGAAGCGGGCCGAGAAGACCAGCGGTGCCCGTTCCGGTGCATCCATCCACGCGACCAGCGCCAGGCCATCCGCAAGCTCGGTGGCGGTCTCGAAGGACTCGGCCAGCCGCTGCCGGATATCGTCGCGCACCCTGAAGCGGTCGATCACGATCTCGATGTCATGTTTGCGCTTCGGGTCGATCGGTGGCAGCGCATCGAGGTCGACGATCTCACCGTTGATGCGCGCCCGCAGGAATCCCTGGGCACGCATCGTCTCCAGCTGACGGCTGTGCTCGCCCTTGCGCCCGCGCACGATCGGGGCCAGCAGCATCAGGCGGTCGCCCTCGGGCAGCGCCAGCACCTGGTCCACCATCTGGGAGATGGTCTGGGCGGCGAGCGTTGCGCCGTGTTCGGGGCAGCGCGGTTCCCCGGCGCGGGCGAACAGCAGGCGCAGGTAGTCGTAGATCTCGGTGATGGTCCCGACGGTGGAACGGGGGTTGTGGGAGGTGCTCTTCTGTTCGATGGAGATCGCGGGTGAGAGCCCCTCGATCAGGTCGACGTCGGGCTTCTCCATCATCGACAGGAACTGGCGCGCGTACGTGGACAGACTCTCGACGTACCGCCGCTGGCCTTCCGCGAACAGCGTGTCGAAGGCGAGCGAGGACTTGCCCGAGCCGGATACGCCGGTGACGACGATCAGCTGTTCCCGTGGCAGGTCGAGGTCCACGTTCTTCAGGTTGTGCGTGCGAGCGCCGCGGATCCGGATCGTGGCCATGTTGTCCCCGAGTGGATGAGGTCCTGTTGCCGAACCGGATATGGTAGCACTGCCGTGAATGCGTTCCGGGATTCCTGCGAGTGCCAGGGAGGACGGTGCCGGGGGAGCCGCCCGCGGGACGCCGTATACACGTCCATGTAGGCTTGACGGCAGCATCCCTGCTGCCGACACCCGCGGGCGGCTCCCCCGGCACCGTTCTCTTCGGCCCCGGGTGCCGCCGGGTACCGGGGCTCCGCGGCCAGAGAGCTGACCCCCTGCAGCGTCGGGGTGCCATTCCCTGCAAGTTCATTCCCTGTAAGATTCCGCAACCATTGAAGCGGCGAGGACCGAACACACGCCATGACGCCCACCGAGCTGCGCGCCACATCCGGACTTGCCGCGATCTATGCGGTGCGCATGGTCGGGCTGTTCATGGTGCTGCCGGTGCTGGTGCTGTACACCGGCGTGCTTCCCGGTGCCACCCCGTTCCTGATGGGGCTGGCGCTCGGGGTCTACGGCCTGACCCAGGCGCTGCTGCAGATTCCATTCGGAATCCTGTCCGACCGTGTCGGCCGAAGGCCGCTGATTGCGCTGGGCCTTGTGCTGCTGATCGTCGGAAGCGTGGTGGCCGCGCTGGCGGAAACGGTGTACGGGCTGATCGTCGGCCGGGCGCTGCAGGGCTCCGGGGCGGTGGCGGCGGTGGTGCTGGCCCTCACCGCCGACCTGATCACGGAGGAGCGCCGCACCCGTGCCCTGGCGGTGATCGGGCTCTCGATCGGATTGACCTTCACCGCGGCGATGGTGCTGGGCCCCCTGGTGGACCGCTGGTTCGGGCTGTCGGGCATCTTCTGGCTGACCGCGGGCCTGGGGGTGGTGGCCCTGCTGCTGCTGTTCTTCTGGGTGCCCCGGCCGCTGCACTCGCTGCCGCACCCGGATATGGTGCCGATCCGCGGCGGGCTGTCGCAGGTGCTGCGGGACCGCGAGCTGATGCGGCTGAACGTCGGCGTGTTCATCCTGCACATGACGCTGGCGGCGAATTTCCTGGTGCTGCCGCTGATGCTGGTGACCGGCCTCGATCTGCCCCCGGCGCAGCATTACCAGGTCTACCTGCCGGTACTGGTGCTGGGCTTCGCGCTGATGATTCCCATGGTGATCCGGGCCGAGCGCAGGCGCGCACTGAAGTCCTCGCTGCTGGTGGCCATCGCCGTGCTGCTGGTGGTGCAGGGGCTCCTGCCCTTCGCGAATCACTGGCTGATCCTGGGCCTGGTGCTGGTGCTGTTCTTCGCCGCATTCAACCTGCTCGAGGCGATGCTGCCTTCGCTGGTGGCGAAGACCGCGCCGGTGATCGAGAAGGGCACCGCAATGGGGGTCTTCGCCTCCAGCCAGTTCCTCGGGATCTTCGCCGGCGGCGTATTTGGCGGTGCGTTGATGGCCTACGTCGGGCCGACCGGGGTCTTCGCGCTCGGCCTGGTGGGGGCGATGCTCTGGCTCGTCGTTGCCGGCACCATGGCGCCTCCGAGCCACCTGTCGAACCGCGCCTACGGGCTTCCGCCGCCCTGGCGTTCGGCGGTCGGGGAGCTGGAGTCCCGGATCGGGGAGCTGGCCGGTGTCGGCGAGGTGCGCGTGAGTGCGCACGAGGGGGCGGTCTACCTGAAGGTGGATCCGGCGTGCTTCGACGAGGGCGGGCTGCGCGTCCTGTTCACCAGCTGGCCAGCGCAGTCCACCGAACGGAATTGACCCGCATGGCGGAGCACCGGATCGACAGGAATCATGATTTTCACGTTAAACTAACCCGCCCGATCCAGCGAGCGAACGACAAGGAGGAGCCATGGCCCGCGGAGTGAACAAGGTAATCCTGATCGGCAATCTCGGTGCCGACCCCGAAAAGCGTGAAACGCCGGCGGGCCTGACCATCACCAACCTGCGGCTGGCAACCAGCGAGCAGTGGACCGACAAGCAGAGCGGCGAAAAGCGCGAGAACACCGAATGGCACCGGGTGGTGCTGTTCGGACGTCTCGGCGAGATTGCGGCCCAGTACCTGGGCAAGGGCTCGCAGGTCTACATCGAAGGCCGTATCCAGACGCGCAAGTGGCAGGGCCAGGATGGCCAGGACCGCTACACCACGGAGATCGTCGCCAACGATATGCAGCTGCTGGGAGGGCGTGGCGGCGGCGGCTCCCAGGGCGAACAGGGCCGCGTGTCCGACAACGGATGGGGCGATCAGGGTGGCGGCGGCGGCTCCCCGAGCCGTGCGCCGATTCAGGATGACGATGTCCCGTTCTGACCGGCGGGTTGCGGGTCCCTCTGGTAGTACCGCCGTGCAGCACGCGGAGTCGACCGTGGTGTCGACCCGCCCGATGCGGAGTTCGGTCACTGCGCCCCGTTCCGATGGCGCGGTACCGACGGTCCACGCACCGCCCGTGCGTCGTGTCCATATCCAGACGCACGGTTGCCAGATGAACGAGTACGACTCCTCGCGGATGCTCGATGCCCTGCGCGAGCTGCACGGCACGGAGGTCACCGACGACCCGGCCAGCGCCGATCTGCTGCTGCTGAACACCTGCTCGATCCGGGAGAAGGCGCAGGAAAAGGTCTTCTCGCTGCTCGGAAGGTGGCGCGCGCTGAAGGAACGCCGGCCGGAGGTGATCATCGGCGTCGGTGGCTGCGTCGCGAGCCAGGAGGGCACTGCGCTGCGGGAGCGCGCACCCTTTGTCGATCTGGTCTTCGGGCCGCAGACGCTGCACCGGCTGCCGCAGCTGGTCGAGCAGGTCCGCCGCACGCGCACGCCGGCGGTGGACATCAGCTTTCCGGAGATCGAGAAGTTCGATCGCCTGCCGGAGCCGCGGGCCAGCGGCGCCAGCGCCTTCGTGTCGGTGATGGAGGGCTGCAGCAAGTACTGCAGCTTCTGCGTGGTTCCGTACACGCGCGGCGAGGAGATCAGCCGGCCCTTCGACGACGTGATCGCCGAGGTCGCGGGCCTCGCGGCTCAGGGCGTGAAGGAGATCAACCTGCTCGGGCAGAACGTGAACGCCTACCGGGGAGCGACCCACGATGGCGACAGCGCGGATCTGGCACTCCTGATCCACTACGTGGCGGCGGTGGACGGCATCGAGCGGGTGCGCTTCACCACCTCCCACCCGGTGGAGTTCTCCGACCGTCTGATCCAGGCCTATGCCGACGAACCGAGACTGGTCAGCCACCTGCACCTCCCGGTGCAGAGCGGCTCGGACCGGATCCTCGCGCTGATGAAGCGCGGCCACACGGTGCTCGAGTACAAGTCGAAGATCCGACGGCTGCGGGCGCTGCGGCCGGATCTCGACCTGTCATCGGACTTCATCGTCGGGTTTCCGGGCGAGACCGAAGAGGATCACGCGGCGACCGTGCGCCTGGCGGAGGAGCTGAACTTCGACTTCTCGTTCAGCTTCATCTACAGCGCCCGTCCCGGGACGCCGGCGGCCGGACTGCCGGACGACGTGCCGATGGCCGTGAAGAAGCGGCGGCTGCAGGAGTTGCAGGCAATACTCGAGGCCCAGGGTCAGGCGCGCAACCAGGCGATGGTGGGGAGTGTCCAGCGGGCCCTGGTCGAGGGCCGTTCGCGCCGGGATCCCTCGCGGCTGGCGGCGCGAACCGCGAACAACCGGGTGGTGAACTTCGACGGTTCGCCGGATCTGACCGGGACGATGGTCGATCTGCTGATCACGGAGGCGCAGCCTCATTCGCTGCGCGGGGTGCCTGCAGGCCATGCCGCGGGCAACGGGGCCAGCGGGCGCCTGGCACATGCCACAGAATCGAGCTGACTTCACGCTGGAGCCGGGGGACCAGGAGACGCTTGCGCGCCTGTCCGGTCCGCTCGACGCCCACCTGCGGCTGATCGAGTCCCGCCTCGGCGTGCACGTGCACAACCGCGGTGCGCGTTTCAACGTCACCGGTCCCGAGTCCGCGGTGCCGGCGGCCGAGTCCCTGATCCGGGAGCTGCACGCAATGGCCGTGGAGGAGCCGGTGAGCCTGGAACAGGTTCACACCGCCCTGCAGGCGGCCCATTTGGCCGATCTGCCCGGTGAGGAACCGCCGGAACCGGTACTGAGACTGCGCAAGGCGGTGATCCGGGGCCGCGGCCCGCGGCAGGTACGCTACCTCTCCGCGATCGCCCGCTACGACCTGAACTTCGGTATCGGGCCTGCGGGCACCGGCAAGACCTACCTCGCGATCGCCGCGGCGGTCGCGGCGCTGGAGCAGGACCGGGTGCGCCGCCTGGTGCTGGTCAGGCCGGCCGTGGAGGCGGGGGAGCGTCTGGGCTTTCTGCCCGGCGATCTGGCGCAGAAGATCGATCCCTACCTGCGCCCGATGTACGACGCGCTGTACGAGCTGCTCGGCTTCGATCACGTCGCGCGGCTGATGGAGCGCCAGGTGATCGAGGTTGCGCCACTCGCCTACATGCGTGGACGCACTCTGAACGAGGCCTTCATCATCCTGGACGAGGCGCAGAACACCACTGTCGAGCAGATGAAGATGTTCCTGACCCGGATCGGTTTCGGCTCCACCGCCGTGGTAAACGGGGATGTGACCCAGATCGACCTGCCTCGCGGCCAGCTCTCCGGTCTCCGCCACGCGGCGCGGATCCTGGATGGCGTAGAGGGCGTCAGCACCACCTGGTTCCAGGCGGAGGACGTGGTGCGGCACCCGCTGGTGCAGCGCATCGTCGAGGCCTACGCGGCCCATGGTGGCCAAGAGGGCAATGCTTGAGGTCCACGTGCAGTACGGGTTGCCGCGCGCCGGCTGGCCGGCGGCCGCTACCCTGCACCGCGCGGCGCGTGCGGCCTGGCAGGGCTCCGGAGCCGCGCAGGTGGTGATGCGGATCGTGGACCACACGGAGGGGCTGCGACTGAACCGCGAGTTCCGCGGCCGGGAGCGCCCGACCAACGTGCTGTCCTTTCCGGCGCCTCCCGAGGCGAACGCCCCCGGCCGGCCGATGCTGCTCGGGGACATCGTGCTGTGCGCGCCGGTCCTCGCCGAGGAGGCCGACGCGCAGGGCAAGGACCTGCGGGCACACTTCGCGCACATGGCGGTACACGGAATGCTGCACCTGCAGGGCCTGGATCACCAGACGCTCGAAGAGACGGAGGCCATGGAGACGATTGAGCGCCAAATACTGGGCGGGTTAGGCTACCCGGACCCGTACGCGGAGACGTGCTGAACATGGTTGCAACCCGCATGGGCGCTCTCACGCCCCGTGAGTGGGCGCCGGTGCCGCCGCCCCCGAATCCCTCTACGCCGGGACCGGGGCGACGCGCATCCCCGCCGCCGGCGCGTCGGCCGGCTGCGCGCGGCGGAACGCGGCGGTGGGCCGACTCGCAGTCCCCTTCGCTTCGGGCCAGCGGCGATGTCTGACTCCGGCCGTCCCGACGGTCCTGCGTTGCGCGGCCTGCTGGACCGGCTGGGATCCATGCTGTCCAGCGAGCCGCGCGACCGCACCCAGCTGGTTGAACAGCTCCGGACCGCGCAGACGCGCGAGCTGATCGATCCGGAGGCGCTGGCGATGCTGGAGGGCGTGCTGAATGTCTCCGAAATGCAGGTGCGCGACATCATGGTGCCCCGGGGACAGATGGAGGTCGTGCGCCGGGAGGCGGCCCTGCAGGAGATCGTTCCCGACGTGGTCGCCTCCGCGCATTCACGGCTACCGGTGATCGTCGACAGCCGGGACGAGGTCGTGGGGATCCTGCTCGCCAAGGACCTGCTCCGCTTCTTTCCCGATGCCAGCGGCGAGACCTTCGACATGCAGGAGATCCTGCGGCCGGCGGTCTTCGTCCCGGAGAGCAAGCGCCTGAACGTGCTGCTGAAGGAATTTCGTCTGAGCCGCAATCACATGGCCATCGTCGTCGACGAGTACGGCGGCGTGGCGGGTCTGGTGACCATCGAGGACGTGCTCGAACAGATCGTCGGCGAGATCGAGGACGAACACGACGTCGACGACTACCTTACGCAGATCCTGCAGCACCCGGGCGAGCGCTACACGATCAAGGCGCTGACGCCGATCGAGGAGTTCAACGCCTTCTTCCAGACCGATTTCAGCGAGGAGGACTTCGACACCATCGGCGGCCTGCTGCTCTCCCGCTTCGGGCACGTGCCGAGGCGCGGGGAGAGCGTGGCCTTCGACGGCATGGAGTTTCGGGTGCTGCGCGCCGACAACCGGCGCCTGCATCTGGTGGAGATGCGCCGTGTGGCGGAATCCGCCCCGCCCGCCGATCCCGCGGGCTCCTGAGCCGCCTGCACCATGAGGCCTGGTGCCCGAGTGCCGGATCGGCGTGGCGAACCGGAGCCGTTGCTGTGGCTCGCCGGCCGGCCGCTGTGCGGATGGCCGGCCACGGTGGTGTCCCTGCTGGCCGGCGTGGTGGTGGCGCTGGCCTTCGCGCCATTCAACCTCTTCCTGCTGGCCCCGGTCGGACTGGCGCTGTGGTTTGCGGTACTGCGGGGCGCCCCGCCCGGGCCCGCATTCCGCCACGGCTTCGCCTTCGGCCTGGGCCTGTTCGGGTTCGGTGTGAGCTGGGTCTTCAACAGCCTGCTGATCTTCGGGCAGGCACCCTGGCTGGTCGCGACGCTGATCACGGTGCTGTTCGTGCTCTACCTCGCGCTCTACCCGGCCGCGCTCGGCTGGGTGGTTGCGCGGTACCTGGGCCGGGCGCCGCTGCTGCCGTGGCTGCTGGCGCTGGCAGCCGGCTTCGTGCTGCTGGAACTCCTGCGCGGCTGGCTGTTCTCCGGCTTTCCGTGGCTGCTGGCGGGGCACGTTCTGCTGGACAGCCCGGCGGGGTTCTGGCTGCCGCTGGCCGGCGAGACGGGCGCCGGACTGGTGGTGACACTGCTGGCCGTGGTCGTGGTGCTGCTGACCGCGGGGCGCTTCGCCGGCGCCGTGCTGGTGCTGGCGCCGCTGCTGCTGGCGTCGCTGGTCGCGATGCCCTGGCAGTGGGTCCGCGCATCGGGGGAGCCCGTCACCGTCGCCGTCGTGCAGGGCAATATCGAGCAGGCCCGGAAATGGGAGGAGGACGGGGTGCACCACGCCCTCGACCTCTACACCACGATGAGCGGGGAGGCGGGGCAAGCCGACCTGCTGGTCTGGCCGGAGACTGCGATCCCGGCCTTTTACTTCGAGGTGTATCCGGTGCTGGAGCCGTTCGCGGCGCGGCTCGAGACCGAGGGCACCGAGCTGGTGACCGGCATCTTCGACCACGATCCGGTCGACCGCTCGATGTACAACAGCATCCGTAACGTCACCAGCGGTGCGACCTACGACAAGCGGCAGCTGGTGCCCTTCGGCGAGTACCTTCCGCTGCGCGACCGCCTGGACTGGCTGCACCGGCTGCTGGACATCCCGATGTCCGACCTGAAGCCGGGAACCGGCCGCGGGCTGGTGGACATGGCCGGCCAGGCAGCGGGACTGTCCATCTGCTACGAAGCGGCCTACGCGCGCCGCCTGCGCACCGCGTTGCCGGAGGCGGCCTTTCTGCTGAACGTGAGCAACGACGCATGGTTCGGCGCGACGCTGGCACCGCACCAGCACCTGCAGATCGCGCGGGTGCGGGCCCTGGAGATGGGGCGGCCGATGATCCGCGCGACCAACACCGGGATCTCGGCACTGATCGATGCCGATGGACGGGTCACCGGGCGTGCCGGGCTGTTCACGCGCGAGGTGCTGCGCGGCGAAGTGCAGCCGCGGCAGGGACACACGCCAGCCGCGCTTCTGGGTCCGTGGCCGGCGCTGGCGTTCGCCCTGGTGCTGCTGATTCCCGCGCTGCGTCACCGCCGCGCGGGCTGATGGCTGCGCCTACTCGGAACCCTCCGGTGCCGGGCCGCCCCGGTGGAAGCGGGTGTTGCGGCAATGCGGGCAGGGCGGAATGCGCCCCACCCGGGACAGGTGCATGGTGCCGCCGCATTCCAGGCAGGTCAGTTCGCCGGGCCCGGTGATCTCGCCGGTGTGCCACTCCCCCACCCGGTATGCGCGCTCCGCCAGCGCAGCGAGCTCCAGCTTGGTCCGGTCCGCAACGGTGCCGAGCGCGTTCAGGAGGCTGGCCTCGATCAGTGTGAGATCGATGCGCAGCCAGCTCCGCCAGTCCGATTCGCTGGATTCCAGAAACGCGCCCAGGTCATGCAGGTCCCGGCGCACGTACTCCATCACCCGTTCGGTCTCCTCCTGGGTGAGGTGTTCCGCCTCGGCCACCCGTCTGCGCGCATTCTCCAGCATCTCGTTCAACGCCAGGCTGCCGCGATCCGAGGCACCCTCGAGGTCCCCGGCCACCTGTTCCAGCATCTCCCGGTAGGCCTTCTCCAGGCGGTCTTCCTGCGGACTGCCGTTCTCGCTCATCTGCTCGTCTCCTTGGCCATTCCCTGACTTAACTTAGCACGCCGGAACGCAGCCGCGCCGCCCCCGCTCCGGCTTGGTCGCCGCGGTTCGCGGCTGGTATTCTGATGGTTTGGCTCAACCCGGGACACACCGTCGATGCAGGAAAGCTACGATCCCGCCGAGGTCGAGACCTCCGTCCAGGAGCGCTGGGAGCGGGACCGCCGCTTCGAGGCCCGGGAGGATGCCGGGGGGGAACCCTTCTACTGCCTGTCGATGTTTCCCTACCCCTCGGGGAAGCTGCACATGGGGCATGTGCGCAACTACACCATCGGAGACGTGATCGCGCGTTTCCAGCGGATGCAGGGCCGCAACGTGCTGCAGCCAATGGGCTGGGACGCCTTCGGCCTGCCGGCGGAGAACGCGGCCATCGCGAACGGCGTGCCCCCGGCACGCTGGACGCGCCAGAACATCGAGCAGATGCGCGCCCAGCTCAAGCGCCTCGGCTTCGCCTACGACTGGAGCCGGGAACTTGCGACCTGCGACCCCGCGTACTACCGGTGGGAACAGTGGCTGTTCGTCCGACTGCTCAAGAAGGGACTCGTGTACCGCCGGCTGGCCACCGTGAACTGGGATCCGGTGGACCAGACCGTGCTGGCCAACGAGCAGGTGATCGATGGCCGCGGATGGCGCTCCGGCGCGGTGGTGGAGCGGCGCGAGATGCCGCAGTGGTTCCTGCGCATCACCGATTACGCCGACGAGCTGCTCGAGGCGCTGGACGACCTGGACGGCTGGCCCGAACAGGTGCGGGCGATGCAGCGGAACTGGATCGGACGCTCCGAGGGCGTCGAGCTGGACTTCGCGGGCGCGGGCAGCGAGGCCCTGACCGTGTACACCACGCGGCCGGACACCCTGATGGGGGTGACCTACGTCGCGCTGGCCCCGGAGCATCCCTGGGTGGCCCGGCTGGCCGGGGTGGATCCGGAACTGGCGGCCTTCGTGGACGACTGCCGCCGGCGCGGCGTGGCGGAGGCGGACCTGGCCACCATGGAGAAGCTCGGTCGCCCGCTGGGAATCGACGTCACGCACCCCATCAGCGGCGAGCCGATCCCCGTATGGGTCGCGAATTTCGTGCTGATGGAGTACGGCACCGGCGCGGTGATGTCGGTCCCGGCCCACGACGAGCGTGACCACGCCTTCGCGCGGCAGTACGGACTGCCCATCCGGCAGGTGATCGAGCCCGCGGACGGCGGTGACTGGGATATCGAGGCCGAGGCCTTCACCGGCTACGGACGGCTGACCGCGTCGGGGCCATTCAGCGGCCTGAGTTCGGAGGAGGCCTTCGGGGCGATCGCCCGGGACCTCGAGGCGCGCGGTCGGGGGCGGCGGCGCCGCAACTACCGCCTGCGCGACTGGGGCATCTCGCGCCAGCGCTACTGGGGGTGCCCGATCCCGGTGATCCACTGCGAACAGTGCGGCGCGGTGCCGGTGCCCGAATCGGAACTGCCGGTGGTGCTGCCGGAGGACGTGGTGCCGGATGGTTCCGGTTCGCCGCTGGTCCGCATGCCGGCGTTCTACGACACCAACTGCCCGGAGTGCGGGCGACCCGCGCGTCGCGAGACGGACACCTTCGACACCTTCTTTGAATCGTCCTGGTACTACGCGCGCTACTGTTCGGCGGACAATCGCGAGGCGATGCTCGATGCGCGCGCCGACCACTGGCTTCCGGTCCACCAGTACGTGGGCGGGGTCGAGCACGCGGTCCTGCACCTCCTGTATGCACGCTTCTTCCACAAGCTGCTGCGCGACGAGGGCCTGCTGCACAGCGACGAGCCCTTTACCCGCCTGCTGACCCAGGGGATGGTGATCGCGCCGACCTTCTACCGCGAGCGCGCCGACGGCGGGCGTGACTGGATCAACCCGGCCGCGGTCGAGGTCACGCACGCCAGGGACGGGAGCATCGAGGCCCGGGAGCGCGGGACCGGCGCGCCGGTCCGTCCCGGCGGCCTGGAAAAGATGTCCAAGTCGAAGAACAACGGGGTGGACCCGCAGGCCCTGATCGAAGGCTACGGCGCGGATACCGCCCGGCTGTTCACCATGTTCGCCGCGCCCCCGGACCTGTCTCTGGAGTGGTCGGATTCCGGGGTCGAGGGTGCACACCGCTTTCTGAAGCGCCTCTGGCGACAGGTCTTCGAGTGCCGTTGTACGCAGTCCACCCCGATGCGCCCGGATCCGGACCGGCTCGACGACGCCGGCCGCAGGCTGCGGCGCAAGTTGCACGAGACCATCGCGAAGGTCACCGACGATATCGGCCGCCGCCAGACCTTCAATACCGCGATCGCGGCATGCATGGAGCTGTTGAACGAGGTGTCCCGCCTGGCGCCGGAAGAACCCGACGCCGCCGCCCTGCGCCGCGAGTGCCTGACCGATCTCGTGCTGATGCTGGCGCCGATCGTGCCGCACGTCTGCCAGGTCCTCTGGGAAGCCCTCGGCCACCGTGGCCTGGTGGCGGATGCGGCCTGGCCCGGGGTCGACAGCACGGCACTGGTGGCCGAGGAGGTCACCCTGGCGGTGCAGGTGAACGGCAAGCTGCGCGCCCAGATCCAGGTCGCGGCGGATGCGTCGCGCGAGGCGGTGGAGGCGGCCGCGCAGGCGGACGCAAACGTGCAGCGGCATCTGGCCGGTCAACAGGTGGTGAAGGTGATCGTGGTGCCGGGGCGCCTGGTGAACCTGGTGGCCAGCGCCTCGTGAACCCGCGTCGAAGGCTGTTGCTGGCCCTGCCGGCGCTGCTGGTGGCCGGGTGCGGATTCGAGTTGCGCGGCGCTCCCGACTGGCCGGCCCGGCTGGATCCGATTCACATCAGCGGTCTGGGCGCACGCGACCCCTTCTACCTGACGCTTGTCCGCAGCCTGCGCTCGGCCGGGGTCGAGACACTGGACGAATCCTCCCCGGATGCCGCGGAATTGCGGGTGGTCTCGCTGCGCAACCAGCGCCGGGTCCTTTCGGTGACTGGCGCCGCGCGCGTCAGCGAGTACGAGTTCTCGCGGGTGCTGGAAGCGGAGCTCCGTCTCCCGGACGGGGGCGAGGCGCTGCCGCTCGGGCCGCTGCGCGCGAGCCGGGTCTACGTCTTCGATGCCTCCGCGGCACTGAGCCAGAGCGACCGGGAGGAAGAGCTGGCCCGCGCAATGGATCGCGACCTCCAGCGGATGCTTCAGCTGCGTGTTCAGGCGGTGATGGGCGATCGGCAACCGTCGGATGCGGGTCCCTGAGGTCCGGCTTGCCCGTCGATCCGCTGCAACTGGACGCTGCGCTGGCCCGCGGTCTGCGGCCCATCTACGCGATTCTCGGTGAGGAACCGCTGCAGGCCCTCGAGGCGGCCGATGCGGTGCGCGCGGCGGCGCGCGCGGCTGGCTTCGCGGCGCGGACGGTGCTGGACCTGTCCGGCAGCGGAGACTGGACGAGCTTCGAGGCCGCGGTGCGCGACCGGTCACTGTTCGCGGAACGCGGCCTTGTCGATCTGCGGCTGCCTTCCGGGAAGCCCGGCAGGATCGGCGGCGAGCACCTGAAACGCTATGCGGAGCAGCCGCCGTCGGACCTCGTGCTGCTGGTGCAACTGCCTCGCCCCGACCGCGACATGCGGCGGACGGCCTGGTTCAGGGCGATGGAAAAGGTCGGGGTGGTGGTGCACGCGCGGCCGGTTCCCCCGGCGCGTCTGGGCGCGTGGATCCGGGAACGGCTCGGCCGGGCCGGCATCGCCATCCAGCCGGATGCCCTGGCGATGCTGGCCGCACGGGTCGAGGGAAACCTGCTGGCCGCGCGTCAGGAGGTGGAGAAGCTGGCACTCTTCGGGGTTGCCGACGTCGATGTCGACACCCTGCAGCAGGGTCTGGCCGATGCCGCGCGGTTCGACCTGTTCCAGCTGCCGCCGGTGGCGCTGTCGGGAGAGACCGCGCGGGCGCTGCGCATGCTGCGCGCGATGCTCGAAGAGGGCCAGCCGGAACCGCTGATTCTCTGGGCCCTCAGCCGGGACATACGGGCGCTGGCCGTCGCCGCGGAACGCCGGGCCGCGGGCGAGTCGACCGCGACGGTAGTGAAGGGTTTCCGCGGCACGGACCCCTCGGCGCTGGGCAAGGCGCTGGCGCGGGTGCAGGCGGACACCGCCCGGGACCTGCTCGCCCGCGCGGCCCGCGTGGACCGCGTGATCAAGGGGCGCGAGGCGGGCAACGCGGGCAGGCAGTTGTTAGACTTGGTGGCAGCCCTGTCGGGCCGTCCCCTGGAGGGACTGGAGAGAGGAATCACATGAGCGTGGCAAGCCCTGGAACCGAGGCCGTGATCGCCGACGTCCCCGCCTACATGCGGGGGCTGGGCGAGGCCGCGCGCGCGGCCTCGCGCGTGCTGGCCGAGGCGGATACGGGGCGCAAGAACACCGGGCTGACGACGATCGCGGAGGTGATCCTGGACCGGCGCGCAACGCTGATCGAGGCCAACCGCCGGGATCTCGAGGCCGGCCGGGCCCGCGGTCTGGACGCGGCGCTGCTGGACCGCCTGGCGCTCAACGACACGCGTATCGATGCCATGGCCGAGGGCTGCCGCCAGGTCGCGGCCCTCGCGGACCCGGTGGGCGAGATCTCCGGTCTGGCCTACCGACCCAGCGGCATCCAGGTCGGACGCATGCGGGTGCCCCTCGGGGTGATCGGCATCATATACGAGTCGCGCCCGAACGTGACCATCGACGCCGCCGCCCTGTGTCTGAAGTCCGGGAACGCGACGATACTGCGGGGCGGTTCCGAGGCCGTGCACTCGAACCGGGCGCTGGCCGGGATCATCCAGACGGCGCTCGAAGGCGCCGACCTGCCGTGGTCCGCCGTGCAGATCGTCGAGACCACCGATCGTGCGGCGGTGGGCGAGCTGCTGCGCATGTCGGCCTATGTCGACGTGCTGGTACCGCGCGGCGGCAAGGGGCTGATCGAACGGGTCAGCCGGGAGTCCCTGATCCCGGTGATCAAGCACCTGGACGGGGTCTGTCACGTGTATATCGACGCCGCCGCGGACGCCGAGAAGGCCTTCGCAGTCGCGGTGAATGCGAAGACACAGCGCTACGGTACCTGCAACACCATGGAGACCCTGCTGGTGCACCGGGATCAGGCCCGGGCGATGCTGCCGCGGCTTCAGCGGGCCTTTGCCGGGCACGGCGTCGAGCTGCGCGGCTGCGAAGGGACCCGCGCGGTGCTCCCGGACGTCCATCCCGCAACGGAGAACGACTGGACGGAGGAGTACCTCGCGCCGGTGCTTGCGATCCGGATCGTGGAGTCCCTGGATCAGGCAATGGATCACATCAATACCTACGGTTCCCGGCACACCGACAGCATCATCACCGAGGACTGGTCCGCGGCGCGGCGCTTCCTGCGTGCGGTCGATTCCAGTTCCGTGATGGTGAATGCCTCCACCCGCTTCGCGGACGGTTTCGAGTACGGACTCGGCGCCGAGATCGGCATCAGTACCGACAAGCTGCATGCGCGCGGTCCGGTCGGGCTGGAGGGGCTGACGACCCAGAAATACGTGGTGCTCGGTGACGGGCATGTCCGGACCTGAACCGGAGCGGCGGGTGAGCGGCCCGAGGGGCGTGGTCAGCGAGGCCGGCCGCATATCCGGGAGGCTCGCGGGTTCGTGATCGGAGTCCTCGGCGGTACCTTCGATCCGGTTCATTTCGGGCATCTGCGTCCGGCCCTCGAGGTGCAAGAGTCACTCGGCCTCGACGAGCTGCGTTTCGTTCCCAGCCGCGTGCCACCGCACCGGGAGTCCCCGGAGGTGCCGGCGGATCACCGCCTGGCCATGGTCGAGCGCGCGATCGCCGGAGTGCCCGGCTTCGTCGCCGACGCCCGGGAGCTTTCGCGACCGGGTCCCTCGTTCACCGTCGATACCCTCCGCGAGCTCCGCGAGGAGATCGGTGCGGAGCGCCCGTTGCTGCTGGTGATGGGGATGGATGCCTTTGCCGGCCTCGACAGTTGGCACCGGTGGCGGGAGATCCCGCGACTGGCCCATGTCGTCGCAACCCAGCGACCTGGCATCGAGCCCGCCACGGACTCGCCCTGCATGGCGCTGGCCGAGGTCGCGGATTCGGTGGCGGCACTGCAGGGCGCGCCCAGCGGGCGGGTCTGCTTCCAGCCGGTCACCCAGCTGGACATCTCCGGCACGGCGATCCGCGAGTGTCTGCGGTCCGGGCGCAGCCCCCGGTTTCTGTTGCCCGGCAGTGTCCTGCACTACATTGCCGAGCACCGGCTCTACCGCGATGCTGCCGCGCCCTCCGAATGAGAACAGACCAGGAAGGAAACCATGCAGAGTGAACGGCTCGTCGATCTCGTAACGCAGGCCCTCGATGACATGAAGGGCGCGCAGATCCGTGTGCTGGACGTGCGCGGGAAGACCCCGCTCGCTGATTACATGGTGATTGCCAGCGGCACGTCCAACCGGCATGTGAGGTCGCTGGCGGATACGGTGGTCGAGAAGGCGAAGGAATCCGGCGTCCGGGCCCTCGGCGTCGAGGGGCAGGATGGCCAGGAATGGGTGCTGGTCGACCTGAACGACGTGATCGTGCACGTGATGCTGCCCGCGGTCCGGGACTTCTACAACCTCGAGAAGCTCTGGCTCGCTGAGGACGGAGGCGGGGACACCGCGGCGCCGTCCGGGGCCGAGGCCTTCCCGGGGCCGGATCTCGTGCGCCGGATGCGGCGCTGACCCCCGGTTCCGTGCGCCTGCATCTGCTCGCGATCGGCCAGCGCATGCCGGGCTGGGTGGCCAGGGGCTTCGACGAGTACGCGGCCCGAATGCCCCGGGAGCTGCCGCTGACGCTGCGGGCCCTGCCCGGTCCGGCCCGCTCGCGGGCGATGGATACCGCCACGCTGCGCCGGCTCGAGGGCCGGTCCCTGCTCGCGGCCATTCCCGAGCGGGCGCTGGTCGTTGCGCTGGACGAGCAGGGGCGGGCGGTCGATACCCGGAGGCTCGCGGACCGCCTGGCGGGATGGCAGCAATCGGGCCGCGACGTGGCGCTGGTGATCGGCGGGGCGGCCGGGCTCGACGAGGCCTTGCGCGAGCGCGCCGACTGGCTGTGGTCGCTGTCTCCGCTGACCTTTCCCCACATGCTGGTGCGGGTGCTGGTGGCCGAACAGCTCTACCGGGCCTGGTCGCTGCTCAACAACCATCCCTACCACCGCGCGTGACCCGGCCGCTGCTTCTTGCCTCCGCGTCGCCGCGTCGCCGGGAGCTTCTGGCGCAACTGGGTCTGCAATTCACGGTGGCGCCGGTGGGCATCGACGAGTCGCCGCGGCCCGGCGAGGCGCCGGCGGCGCTGGTGTCGCGGCTGTCCCGGGCCAAGGCGGAGGTTGCGCTCGCCGCGGCCGATCCGCAGCAGTGGGTGCTCGGCGCCGACACCGTCGTTGCCGTGGGGCAGGAGATCCTCGGCAAGCCCGGAAACGGAGCGGCCGCGGCGGCGATGCTGCGTCGGCTGTCGGGCCGGGGACACACGGTGTACACCGGCCTCCACCTCGCGCGGCGGAACCATTCCGGTCACGGGCGAACCGTCCGCACCCGGGTGCGGATGCGCGTGATCGAGGACTCCGAGATCAGCGCCTACGTGGCTACGGGGGAGCCGCTGGGCAAGGCCGGCGCCTATGCGATCCAGGGCCGGGCCGCCGCCTTCGTGCGCTGCATCGCGGGTTCCTACAGCAATGTCGTGGGGCTGCCACTGTTCGAACTGGACGCGATGCTGCGCGGGCTGCCCGACCCGCCCGGCCGGTTCTCCACTCCGCGGACCCCGTAGGAGCGGCTTCCAGCCGCGATGCCCTTCGGCCCGGCCACGCCCGATCGCGGCCCGAGGCCGCTCCCACATCCCGGCCCATCGTAGGAGCGGCTTCCAGCCGCGATGCCCTTCAGCTCCGCGATGCCCTTGGGCCCCGCGATGCCCGATCGCGGCCCG
>JAABTX010000085.1 GCA_011389655.1 Thioalkalivibrio sp. | reverse complement strand
ACTCGGGTGCAGCGTTCGTTCCGTCTCCCCAGCGCCGTTGATCCGGATTCGGTCGATGCGAAGCTCGAGGGCGGCGTGCTCCATCTCGACATGAAGGAAAGTGAGAGTGAGCGCGTCCGCAAGATCGAAGTGCAGTGATGCAATGTCCGGCGCCCCGTTTGCACCGGGACCCTGGAGCGGCTGCCGTTGCGGGCGTCGGACCGATCCTCATCGGATCGACGAAAGAGGGGTGCGCCTGTCCCGACCCTCCTGAACGATCCGGGTGGGATTGAAGGAACCACGGCGGAAGCAAGGCTGTCCCCCGATTGGATGGCCGTTCTGACGCCCTGACGAAGTATTTTCACAGGGCAACCCGATGGAAATGCGCCGGCGGAAGCGGGCGGTTTGCATCGCAATGCATTCTGACAAGAGGTATCTCATGACAGACAAATCGAAAATTCAGGGCGAAGGCGACCGGGAGTCCGCGAAGCGTTACAACAAGGACACGCAGGAGTTCGTTGAGTCCGGGAAGGTCGAAGAGGCCGCCAGGAAGGCCGGCGAGGGCGACAAGGAGGAAATGGAACGCGCCGAAAAGGCCGGTGAGGAACGGGCAAGGGAATATGATCCGGCCGTCGATCGGGACTACTCGAAGCCGACCAGGTAAGGGACCCGTCCCGGCGGTCTGGCAGGGCGGGCCGGGCGCGGCTCCAGCCGCTCCGGACATCCTTCCACTGTGATGCGCCGGAGCCGGTGCGGGGTCCGCGCCGGACTGAGGGCAGTCCCCTGCGTGCGCCGTTGAACGCAGTATCGCCAACGGACCCCGGCAACGGTGCGGCGGTTCGGCCCGATGCCAACCACACCACGGTCACGAGGCCTCGACGAACGACCCTGAACCCTCAGCCGAAGCAACGTCGAAGCAGCGGCACCGAGCATGGGCGCGGGAACACGACCCGGAAGGCATGCGGCGGTCCGGCCCGGCCGGGCCTCGGCAGCGTCGGGCTGTTTCTCTGTGGCGATGTCATGCTCGGACGCGGCATTGACCAGATCCTGCCGAACTCGGTCGATCCGTTGCTGCGGGAATCCTACGTGGGCTCCGCCCAGGCATACGTGCGCCTGGCCGAGCGCGCGCACGGTCCGATCCGCCGCGACGTCGGCTTCGACTACGTCTGGGGCGACGCACTGGCGGTCCTGCGCGCGGCCGCGCCGTCCGCGCGCATCGTCAATCTCGAGACCAGCGCCACCACCTGCGGAGATTTCTGGCCGAAGGCGGTGAATTACCGGATGCATCCGGCCAACCTGCCGGTGCTCACGGTAGCCGGCATCGATTGCTGCACGCTGGCGAACAACCATGTGCTCGACTTCGGGCGGGAGGGCCTGGACGAAACCCTCGCCGCGCTCGAACACGCCGGAGTTCCCGGGGTCGGCGCGGGCCACGACGATCGCCAGGCCGCCGCTCCGGTCCGGATTCCCGTGCCCGGTGGACGGATCGTCGTCTTTTCGTTCGGGTCTGCGACCAGCGGCATTCCCGACGAATGGGCAGCTGCTCCGGGTCGCAGCGGAGTCAACCTGCTGCCCGACCTCTCCGACGCGGTCGCCGGCCGGATCGCCCGCTCGACGCTTTCGACACGCGAGCCGGGCGACCTGCTGGTGGCCTCGATTCACTGGGGTGGCAACTGGGGCTACGAGGTACCGGAGGAGCACCGGCGCTTTGCGCACAGACTGATCGACGAGGCGGGCTTCGACGTGGTGCACGGGCACTCTTCCCACCACCCGAAGGGCATCGAGATCCACCGAAACAGGCCGATCCTCTACGGCTGCGGCGACTTCATCACCGATTACGAAGGGATCGGGGGTTACGAGGCGTTCCGGGGTGATCTCGCCATCATGTACCTGCCGCGCTTCGCTCCGGGCAGTGGTGATCTGGTTGCACTGCACCTCGTCCCCTTTCGACTCCGGCGCTTCCGCCTGGAACACGTGCCTGCGGAGGACCTGGCGTGGCTGCACGAGGTGCTGAATCGGGAGAGCCGCCGCTTCGGCACCTGCGTGGAGCACGGCCGCGATGGTGCGCTGCAGGTGCTCTGCCATCGGTGACACCCGGGCGCCGGGGGAGCACCGCAGGCGCGGGGCGCTGCGCTCAGCCACTGCCGGCTATATCGTCACCCGGCGCATGAGTTGCGCGTTGATGGCCACCACCACCGTGCTGGCGGTCATGAACAGGGCACCGACCGCCGGTGACAGGATGATGCCCCACGGGGCCAGCACGCCCGCCGCCGCGGGCAGCGCGAGGACATTGTATCCGGCGGCCAGCCAGAGGTTCTGCACCATCTTGCGACGGTTCAGGCGACTCAGGCGCAATACCCGCACCACGTCCAGCGGGCGGCTGTTCACCAGGATCAGGCCCGCCGACTGCACGGCCACGTCGGTGCCGCTGCCGATGGCGATCCCGACCTCGGCGCGGCTCAGGGCCGGTGCGTCGTTGATGCCGTCGCCGACCATCGCCACCCGGCGGCCCTGGTCCTGCAGTTCCCGGATGCGATCGTCCTTGTTTTCGGGCAGGACCCCGGCGAACCATTCGTCGATCCCCAGTTCCTCGGCCACCGCGCGGGCCACGGCCTCGCTGTCGCCGGTCATCATCACCACGTGCATCCCCTGCTCCCGCAGCAGGCGCACCGCCTCGCGACTGTCCTCGCGGGGACGGTCGGCCAGCGCGAAGCCGGCCATCACGCGTCCGTCCCCGACCAGCCACACGACCGTGTGTCCCTTACCGCCGTGTTCCTCGGCAAAGTCCTCCAGGTCTTCATCCGGCGCGAGGTCGAGGGCATCGAGCATGTTCGGTCCGCCGATGTGCCAGTCCCGGTCCTCCACCCGTGCCTGCACGCCGCGGCCGCGCGACGCCTCGAAATCTTGGGCCTCCGGCACCTCGAGGTCCTGATCCTCGGCGGCCTCGCGCAGGGCGCGGGCGATCATGTGTTCGGAATCGGCCTCGACCGCCGCGGCGACGGCCAGCGCCCGGTCGCGGTCCATGCCCTCCCCCGCCTCCGCGGCCACTGCCACCTCGACCAGGGACTGCTCGCCTTCGGTCAGCGTGCCGGTCTTGTCGAAGACGACCGTATCCAGGGTCCGGGCCCTCTCCAGCGCCATGCGGTCGCGCACCAGGATGCCGCCGCGCGCGCCCATCGCCGTGGTGTTGGCCAGCACCAGCGGCACCGCCAGGCCCAGGGCATGCGGGCAGGCGATGACCAGCACCGTCGCCACGCGCCGCAGGATCGAGATGTCCCAGCCCAGGACCAGCCACCATGCCGCCGCCGCGAGCACGGCTACGCCCAGGGCGATGTAGAACAGCGCGCCGGCCGCGCGGTCCGCCAGCATCTGGCCACGTGACTTGCCCTTCTGGGCCTCCTCGACCAGACGCATGATCCCGGCCAGGGCGGTCTCCTCGCCGACCGCGGTGACCTCCACCCGCAGGCTGCCTTCACCGTTCACGGTGCCGCCGACGACCTCGTCGCCGCTCTTCTTCGCAACGGGCTTGGATTCGCCGGTGATCATCGCCTCGTCGACGTCGGACTCGCCCTTGTGCACGGTACCGTCCACCGGCACGCGCGCACCGGGACGCACCAGGACCATGTCCCCCTCCGAGAGATCGGTGACCGGGACCTCCTCGGTGCCGCCGTCTTCGTTCAGGCGGTCGGCGGTATCGGGCAACAGCTGGGCCAGCTCGTCCAGTGCGCCCGACGCCTGGCGCACGCTGCGCATCTCGATCCAGTGGCCCAGGAGCATCACGTCGATCAGCGTCACCAGTTCCCAGAAGAACGGTTCGCCATCGAGCACGAAAACGGTCGCCATGCTGAACACGAAGGCCACAGTGATGGCCAGCGAGATCAACGACATCATGCCGGGCCGGCGGGCGCGCAGTTCGTCACTCGCCATGCTCAGAAACGGCAGGCCGCCGACCACGAACACGATGGTCGAGAACACCGGCCCGACCATCGCGTCGCCGGGGAATGCCGGCACGGTGAAGCCCAGCCAGCGCTGCAGGGTCGCGCTGGTCAGCAGGACGGGAAGGGACAGCGCCAGGCAGATCCAGAATCGCCGGCGAAACATCTGTTCATGATCGGAATGATCATGCCCGGACTGGTCCTGATGGCGTTCGTCGGCATCGGCGCTGGACATCGCGGTATCCCTCAGGCTGTCACATCGTCCTGCAACGCGGAGCGCCCGTATGGGCTCCGGCGCGTCTTGCCCTCCTGCTCGCGCCGGAACCGCGGCGCGGATCAATCAGTGTTTGCGTGTCGCCCGCGTGCCCGGGCGGTGTTGCCCTTGGAAGCCCCTTTTTCACGGCAAAAAGGGGGCTCCAAGGCCCTTCTCAAGGGTGCAAACGCCACGGTTTTCCTTCACTATCAATCATTTGCCTTGGTCCGACCCCGCACGAAGGGCGGCGCGCTGCATCAGCGGATATCGCGGGCCAGGCGAAAGCCGAGCATCTGCCAGCGCTGCTGGGGATAGAAGAAGCTGCGGTAGCTGGCCCGGATGTGATCCGTCGAGGTCAGGCAGGAACCTCCGCGCACGGTCATCTGGTTGCACATGAACTTGCCATTGTACTCCCCCAGCGACCCCGCGAGCGGCTCGAAGCCGGGGTATGGCATGTACGGCGACGCGGTCCACTCCCATACGTCGCCGAACAGCTGCGCGAGACCGGCATCCGCATTTCTCGCCGGTGCCGGGTGCAGCCAGCCCGTCTCAAGCAGGTTGCCCGCGACCGGGTGGCGCGCCGCGGCCGCCTCCCACTCGCCCTCCTCCGGCAGCCTTGCACCGGCCCACCGGGCAAACGCGTCCGCCTCGTAGAAGGACACGTGGCAGACGGGCGCGTCCGGTTGCACCGGCCTCCAGCCACCCAGTGTGAACTCCTCTGCCCCATCCTGCGACCAGTACAGCGGGCGGTCCCAGCCCTCTGCCTGCAGCTGCGCCCAGCCGTCGGCCAGCCACAGGGCGGGGTCCCGATAGCCCCCGTCTGCGATGAATTCCCGGTACTCGGCATTGGTCACCAGACGGTTCGCCAGCGCGTGTGGCCGCAGCCGGACCGCGTGCCGGGGGGTCTCGTTGTCGAAGGCGAAGCCCTGCCCGTCCGCCCCGATCCGGGTCTCGCGCCCTGCCTGCTCCACGAACGCCAGCGGCGCAACCGGCCTGGCGGGCGGCGTTGCCAGCCCGTCGTCGTAGGCGGGCCCGAGCGGGTTCGTCCACAGCACGTGCTTGATATCGGTCAACAGCAGCTCCTGGTGCTGCTGCTCGTGATTCAGCCCGAGCGTTACAAGAAACGCGAGGTCGGAATCCTCGCCGAACTCCCACAGCAGCCGCTGCATTCCCTCGTCGACGTGGGCACGGAAGTCGAGAATCTCGGCGACAGTGGGCCGGGACAGCAGACCCCGCTGCGGCCGCGCGTACATGTCGCCCACGGTGTAGTAATAGGAGTTGAAGAGGTAGTGCCACCGCTCGTCGAACGCGCGGTAACCCGGCAGTTTCGGGCCGAGCACGAAACGCTCGAAGAACCACGTCACATGCGCGAGGTGCCATTTCGTCGGGCTCACGTCCGGCATGGTCTGAACCACCTGGTCTTCCGGCGCCAGGCGGGCGGCAAGGTGTTGGGACAGTCCGCGGACCCGGAGGTAGGCGTTCAGCAGCCCCTGCTCCGAACCACGGGTGGCGGCGAGATTCGTTGCCATCGAAGTCGCTCCTGGAAATTGCGCGTGGTTGTTGGGCCCCTGCACTACCTGGCCGGTCGGCCTGCACGTCGATAGGGGCCAGGCACCGGCGACACGGGTGACGGTCGCCCGGGAAGGCCGTCGTAAACGCCTCGAAATCCGCGATGAAGCCGATCAGTCGGGACTGGCATGCCCCTGCGCCACCCCGAGGCCTGAAACATCCCGATCTCCCGCGAGCGGACGGTGTGGGGGCAGGCGCACCGCGGTTCTCGCGTTCAAACCGTCCCCTTGCCTATCCAGCTTAACGGGGTGTTGGCCGCTATTGAACCGTCTCGGGAATTCGCGCATCGGGGCATTCGATGCGATGATCCTGGGTGCCTCACGACCGGTACAGACGTGAGCATGGATAGCAGACCCGGTGGAGGGCCTGGAAAGAAAGGATTGGAGAGGACCGCCAGAGTCCAGCCCTCTCCGCAATACACACCGGCCGCGACATCGGACAACGCCGCGCGGCCGAAGTGGTTACGGCTGCTTCGGCTTCTTGTACTCCGCCTCTTTCTGGAAGGATTCCCAGATGGTGTCGTAGCCGACGTAGCCCTTTTCGTTCGCCGACATCTGCCGGGTTTTCAGGTAGCGCGCTTTACCCTCGGGTACCGCAGGCCTCGATTTCTTCGGTTCGCTCATCATTCACCTCGTCTCACATGATAACAGGGGATGCCGACGCCAGCGTCCGCTCCCCAACCCATAGACAGACCGGACCCCACGACCTCAGATAGGCACGACCCGGCCGCTGTTGATGTCCGGTCCCGCCTCCGGCTTACCGCCGTGCTCGATCTCCTCCTCGGTGGCATCACGAACCGTCCGGATGTCGAGCTTGAAGATGACCTCCCTGCCACACAGCGGATTGTTGCCGTCGATCGTCACGGTCTTCTCGTCGACCCGGGTGACCAGGAAATTCTTCGTCTCGCCCCGGTCGTTCTCCATCAGGATCGCGGTACCGACCTCCCGGTATTCCTCCGGAACATTCTCGATCCGATCCGTAATCACCAGCGTCTCGTCGCGCGGTCCGTAGATCGCGTTGCAGTCGATCGGGACGTCGATGGTGTCCCCTTCGGACCGGCCCGCCAGTTCCGACATCACGCTTGGCGACAGGATCTCGTTGACGCCGTGAACATAGCCCAGCGGATACTCGACCGCAGTCAGGACCTCGCCCGACTTCCTGTCCACGACCTGATATGTCAGTTCGACATACTTGTTTTCCTGGATCACATCGTTCGTCATTGCCCGCACCGTCATCAGAAAATGGACGCGCCAAAGATTCGAGGCTCTCCCTCTTCATAGCCGAGGACCATCCGCCCCAGCCATTCACCCTCCCGCTTGGTGCTGCGGACCCGGTAGAGCACGGTGACGTGTTCACCCCGGCGAATCAGACCGAGGAAATCCCAGTCTTCGCTGAGGCTGCGGGTCAGCTCGCTCTTGGCGAACTGATTGCCCACCTCGACCTCGTTGAGCCCGAATACGAGATTGAAGGAGAACTTGCGGGTGAATCGACCATAATCACCCTCGTTCGACGCCTTGATGAGATCGTCCCACATGGGATGGGCGATCGCCGTGATCTCCTCGTCAGAGTGTTCCGTGATGTTCTTGACCGTTCCCGTGCTTTCGGGAGCGTCAGCTGCGCTAGTCATATCCAATTTCCCGGACTTGGCGAATGAAGAAACGGACCACCGCCGGTGCCCGTTGGTCTGCCCTGGCTCAAAAAAACGACGGCGAGGCCTCGGAGAGGCCCCGCCGCAGGCGCCCGTCACTCGGCGGCGTCAACCAGATGGTAGCAGGGTGCCTTTTCCATGGTGTACTCGCCCGTCTCGGGGTCGCGTCGCGACACGGTGAGAACATGCCAGTTCTCGTCGTCGAGCTTCATCGCGTCACCGCGGTAGTAGTACCCCGGCCAGCGCGTCTCCTTGCGGAAGAGGGTGTGATGGAACACGGCCTCGGATGTCAGCACCCGGTGCTTGAGTTCCCACGCCCGCAGCAGCTCGTGGATGTCCGCAGCACCCAGCTTTTCGAGGTCCTCCGACAGGATCCTCATCTTCTTCATGCCGATGTTCAGCAGCTTCTCGTTGGTCATGTAACTGACCGTCACGCCGCCACAGTACTCGTCCATCAGCTTCTGCAGACGGTCGAGGCCCTGCCTCGGGTTGAGCATGCTGGGATTCACCGTTCCGGCGACCACCTCGTTGCTGTAGATCTTGTAGTGCTCCATCGGCTTGTAGATCTCGGCCTTGCGGCCTTCGATCTGCTCGTCGGAGACACGGATCCCCTGGGCCTTGCCGTCGTCGATGTATTGGCAGGCCGCCTTGGCTGCCAGCCGTCCCTCCGTAAAGGAACCGGAGGAGAACGCGTGCGGGGTACCACCGACGGCATCACCGGCACCGAACAGGCCTTCCACGGTCGTCATGCGGTTGTAGCCCCAGAAGTACTCGTCCGGCGAGACGTCTTCCGGACCGGAACACCACGCTCCGCAACCGGTGGCGTGCGAGCCCATCACGTAGGGTTCGGAAGTGGTCAGCTCGGGGTTCTCGTTTTTCGGATCGACGTCGGTGGCGGCCCAGAGCACGGCCTGACCCACGGTCATCCCGAGGAAGTTTTCCCAGCCCACTTCTTCAAGGTGTGGGTCCTGGAAGGCCTCCATGGTCACCATGTGGATCGGACCACGGCCGGCGTTCACCTCGTTGATGAAGGCGTGGTTGCGCAGGCAGGTCGGGATCGGCCGGTGCGTCCGGTGCGAGGCCTCGACGTCCAGATATTCCTTGCCGACCATCTTCTGCAGCTCGGGGAACCACTTGGATTCGTACTCTTCTCCCAGACCGTTCTGCGTGTAGGTCTTGAGGTGCAGGAAGTACGCACCCACCGGACCGTAGCCGTCCTTGAAGCGGGCCAGCACGATGCGGTTTTCCATCTGCGTCATCTTCGCGCCGGCCTGGATCAGCAGACCGTAGGCGGAGCCGGAGGACCAGGGCGCGTACCACACACGACCGGCACCCTCGCCGACCGAGCGCGGCTTGAAGATCATGGACGCGCCGCCGGCGGCCACGACGACCGTCTTCGACTTGAAGACGTGGTAGTTCCCGGTCCGCACGTTGAAGCCGACGGCACCGGCGACCCGGTTCTCCTTGGACTCGTCCATCAGAAGGTGCGTGACGCAGATCCGGTTGAAGACCTTGTCGGCGGACTTCTTCGCCGCCTCGGCCACGATCGGCTTGTAGGACTCGCCGTGGATCATGATCTGCCAACGCCCTTCACGCTGGTACGCACCCGTCTTCGGGTCGCGCATCAGCGGCAGGCCCCATTCCTCGAACTGGTGCACCGCGGAGTCGACGTGGCGCGCCATGTCGAACAGCAGGTCCTCGCGCACCATGCCCATCAGGTCGATGCGGGCGTAGCGGACGTGGTCCTCCGGGTTGTTCTCGCCCCAGCGGGTGCCCATGTAGCAGTTGATCGCATACAGGCCCTGGGCCACGGCGCCAGAACGGTCGATGTTCGCCTTTTCGGCGATCACGATGTTCTTGTCCTGACCCCAGTACCTGGCTTCGAAGGCGGCACCGGTGCCACCCAGTCCAGCGCCAACGACGAGGATGTCGATATTGTCTTCGACGACAGTCTGGTATCCCATCAGTAGTACACCCCTTCTTTCAGCTTGAGACCGGCGCTATCCAGCGTGTGCAGTCCACCCTCATCCATGCGGATGTACTTGGGCTCGTTGAACAGCAGCTGGCTGGCCCGCATGTCCTTGTCCGGACCGGACACATCCGAGAGCTTGGGGATGTGCTTGCCCCAGGGTTTGGTGGTGATCGGCGAGAGGAAGTCCTTTTCCCGGCCGTCCCGGAACTTGACCTTCCAGGCGATGGTTCCGCGTTCCTCGTCCCGCTTCACGCGGACGCTGTGACCCAGCGGTGCGAAGTCCGCGTACCCGCGCACGTCGATCGCATCGTGGGGGCAGGCCTTTACGCAGGAGTAGCACTCCCAGCACATGTTGGGTTCGATGTTATAGGCGCGACGCATGGTCGGGTCGATATGCATGATGTCTGAAGGGCAGATATCCACGCAGTATCCACAGCCATCGCAGCGGGTCATGTATACGAAAGTTGGCATGACAATCCTCGATCAATACTGGTGTTCAGGTGAGAGACTCGGTTGCGAGTCTCAGTAGTGGTGCGGCGCTTCGCGCTGAATGCCCAGGCCCATGTCCATTGGCGCGTCCCGCAGCAGGTCCATCGAGTGCCGCTTCTGCTGTTCGGGATCGTCGCGGGTGATGGTGGGCATGTTTTCCGCCGATCCGTCAGCCCGGGTCAGGCGCTTTTGGTAGGCCGCGGCGGGCTTGAAGAACATGTGGGCGAACTTGGACCAGTACACGCTCCCGAACAGGATGGTGGTGGCAGCAATGAACAGGACAAAGAAGAGCCAGCTTATGGCGCCAGCACCCTGGGTCAGCGACCACAGCAGGCCGAAGGTCGCCATTCCGAGCAGGGACAGGATGAACAGGTCCGCACGCCCGACCTTGTACCAGGGCTTGCCCTCGGAGGTGAGGTCGACCCGGATGCCGAACCAGAACCAGTAGCCGCCGACGGCGAGCATCAGCGCTCCAAGGTGCCACAGGAGAGGCAGGATGGCGGGAGCCGGTTCGGCCGCAGTGGCGTAACCGAAGATCAGGATCGCCGAGGTGACCACGAAGAGGATGAATCCGTACATCGTGAGCAGGTGGGCCATCTGGCGCTTCGGGTTTGCGAACTCGCCCGACGTCAGGACCTCCTTGCCCAGGGTCTTCGCCGCGAGCGCAACCTTCTGGGAGCCGCTTACGCTGCGCTTCGCGTTCTTCTTCGCGCGCTTCGAATTTTCAAAGAAGTACGTAGCGTTTTTCTTGTGAATCATGTCCATGATGGTGCCACCTGCCACCAGGATGACCATCAGTGCGACGTAGGCCTGCATGACGGCCGGTGGAATGACCGCGGCAAGCTCGGCAAAGGGGTTACTTGTGATCACGGGGTTCAGCCTCCTTCTTGTTATCCGGGAAATCGCTCGAGTCTGTTCGATTCCAATTTCCAATTCAAATCAAAGTTACTTGGTTTTCCATAAGCCCAGTTAATGATGACTGGTCTGGCGCA
>JAABTX010000084.1 GCA_011389655.1 Thioalkalivibrio sp. | reverse complement strand
CCTACAGCACCTTCAGCCACCTCGTCGCCGACAAGGCGGCGCTGTATCGGCGCATCATGGCCACCTTTGTCGAAGCCAAGGCGCATTTCACCGTGCACCTGCGCCCGGAAGACGTCTGCGAGCGCTCGGGTATCCAGCCGCTCGAAGAGGTACAGGCAGCGCTGGCGCAACTGGTGCACTGGGGCAATCTCGAAGCGGACCCCGACACCTCCCGCGTCACCAGCGTCGAGGAGTTCTACCGTGCGCGCTTCCTCTACCAGCTGACGCGCACCGGCGAGGCAGCCGAGCAGGCGCTGCAGGTATTCGACCGCGAACTCGGGCGCCGGGGTGCACTGCAGGCGGTTGCGCTCGACGATATCCGCATGCGCCTGCGCTCCCTGCTGGAACTGTCCCGACAGGAGCGCCCCGACGCCACGCAGACGCAGCTGCTGCTGCGCGACCTCACGCATGTCTTTTCCGATCTTGCCGAGAATGCCCGGGCGTTCATGAGCGGCCTTTCGCGCACCCTGGAACTGCGCGGCGACGACCAGGAGGCGTTGATCGCGTACAAGGAGCGGTTGATCGGATACATCGAGCGCTTCATTGGCGATCTGGTGACGAGCTCCGCCGAGATCGCCGGCTGCATCCGCGCGCTGGACCAGGCTGAGACCGGCGAGCGCCCGATCGCGCCGCTGCTGCGGCTCGCGGTCGAGCGCGAACTGGAGGACCTGGCACCCGATCTTTCGGGTTCCGTCGACCCCGAGACGGCCCGGGGCGCCGAGCGGACGCGGGTCGCCGCACACTGGGAAGGCCATTGGGAGGGCCTGAAAACCTGGTTCCTGGACCGCCCCCAGCGGCGCTCGCAGGCGAGCCTGCTGCGCGCCCAGGCCCGGCGAGCGATCTCGCAGATGCTGGAAGCGGTCCAGCGACTGAACGAACGGCGACTGGGGCGCAGCGACCGGTCGGCCGACTTCCGGGCGCTGGCCCGCTGGTTCCTGGAGTGCGCGGACGACGATCAGGTGCACCGGCTCTGGCGTGCCGCGTTCGGCCTTGGCCCGGCACGGCACCTCGGCGTGGATGCGGAGACGCTGGCCGAATGGCGCGCGAACCCGGTCCCGCCGAACCAGTCCTGGCGCGACGCGCCGCCGCTGCGGATCAGCCCCCGCCTGCGCGCGACGGGCAGCTATCAGAAGCGCGGGGCCTTGCCGCGGCTGCAGCGCCGCGACCGCGAGCGCGCCTTTCTTGCCCAGCAAGTATCGCGCGAGGCTTCGGAGCTGCGTGCCGCCCGCGCCGCACTTGCCACCGGCGAAACGCTGCGGCTGTCCGAACTCGGACAACTGGAGCCCAACGCCTTTTCGCTGCTGCTGCAACTGCTGGGCGACGCCCTGGGCAGCGCCACAGACCCGGACCGGTCCATCGCGACGACCACCCGGGACGGCAGCCTGCAGATCGAAATGCAACCGCTGGGGCCCGAAACCGAGGCGGCCATTCACACCACAGCAGGCACGCTGACCGGGCGCGACTATCAGCTCAGGATCACCGAACTCGGGGCGCCACCCTGATGGCTGCGCTGCCCCAGCCGCTGCCGGATGTGCTCGAACGCGCCCGGGCCGAGGAACGGCAACGGGCGCTGCGGGCATTGCTGATGCACCCGCTGATGGACACGCGTCACTCCGCGTTCCCGCTGGTGCGGCGGCACCAGGGGCCGCTGCGCGAATGGCTCGCCGCCGAGACCGGCTGGCACCTGCAGGTGGAATCCGAGTTCGCCCGGCTGTACAAGCGGCCCGCCGACTTGCGCGACGGAACCCGCGGCGCCGCGCTCGGGACCGCAAGCCAGACCACCACCTTCAGCCGCCGGCGCTATGCCCTGCTCTGCCTGACCCTCGCCGATCTGGAGCGTGGCGACCAGCAGATTACGCTGGCCCGCCTCGGCGCCGGCCTGATCCAGGCAGCGGCCGATCCGGCTCTGGAGGCCGTGGGATTGCGCTTCCGCCTGGACCATCAGGAAGAGCGCCGCGACCTTGTCGCGACGGTGCGCCTGCTGCTCGAATACGGCGTGCTTACCCGTGTCGCCGGCGACGAGGAGGCCTTCGTCCGCGACCAGCAGGGAAACGATGCGCTGTACGACATCAACCGGCGGCTGCTGGCCGCGCTGCTGGTCAGCGTCCGCGGCCCCTCGCTGGTCGAGATGGAAGGACCGGTCGCCGATTTCGAGGAACGTCTTCAGGCCCTGACCGATGCCTTCGTGCCGGACACGCAGGAGGGCCGCAACCGCGCCCTGCGCCATGCCATCACCGCGCGCCTGCTGGACGACCCGGTCGTCTACTGGGACGAGCTCGGCGACGACGCCCGCCATTACCTCACGAGCCAGCGCGCTGCAATCACGCGACGCATTGCCGAAGCCACCGAACTGGTTCCGGAAATTCGTGCCGAAGGCATCGCGATGGTCGACCCGGGCCTGAACCTGACCGACCAGTCCCTCCCTTCCGAAGGCACCGAGGGCCACGTGACGCTGCTGATCGCGGCCCACCTGGCCGCGGCACCGGACGGGACCGCGTTCACCCTCGAGATGCTGGCCGAACAGATCCGCCGCTGGCGCCCTCAGTACAAGGGCTACTGGCGGCGCTCGGCACTGGCGGAAGGCTCCGAGCGCGCCCTCGCCCGGCAGGCGGTCGAACAGCTCCGACGCCTGCGCCTGCTCGCCGTCGCGGACGACGGCCGGATCCGCCCCCTGCCCGCGCTTTCCCGCTTCGCGGTGGAGGCCGCGCGCATGCCGCAAGGCAACCCACTCGCGGAGGTCCCGAATGCGACCTGAGCGACCAGGAACGGACATCCGGACGCCATCCACCGGGTCCCATTCCACCCGTCGCAGCGCGGCGGATGACGCTGCGCTCTTCCGCCCTACAACCTACCGTGGGCTCGCAGGGCGGAAACGACCGCAGGCCGTCGTCCACCATTCCCGCGCCTGGCCGGACGCCTTAAAGTCGGCACTGCCTGTGGGCTACGAGGGCCCCCCGCGATGACCGATCTCCCGCAACCCGGCAAGAGCCGGTGGCAGCCATTGCGCGCGGGCCTGGTGGAGCTCTTCTACTACGATTACGAGGAATTCCATTTCCACGATGGACGCCTGCTGCTGCGTGGCAACAACGGCACCGGCAAGTCCAAGGTGATGGCGCTGACCCTGCCCTTCCTGCTCGACGGCCGGCTGAGCCCGGCCCGCGTCGAACCCGACGGCGACAGCAGCAAGCGCATGGAATGGAACCTGCTGATGGGCGAGGGCGGCGAGCGCCAGGGCTACGCCTGGCTCGAGTTCGGCCGCCAGGGTCCCGGCGGCCCCGAGTTCCTCACCCTCGGTTGCGGTCTCAAGGCCGTCGCGCAACGCGGCGTGCGCTCGTGGTTCTTCATCACGCCGCAACGCGTCGGGGGATCGCTGTTCCTGGTCGAAGACGGCCGCACGCTCGGCCGCGACCGGCTGATTCAGGCGCTCGAGGCACGCGGCAAGTTCTACGATCAAGCCAC